>NZ_JBPXMB010000008.1:0-322911 GCF_051918945.1 Streptosporangium sp. LJ11 | reverse complement strand
GGGCCGCAACCCCAACTCCGACGGTGTCGAATACGGCCTCCTGCCCTACCGGCCGGGCCTGCTGACACTGCAGCGCTGACCGGTGTGACACCGATCCGGCTCAGACGTTCCTGACGTCCACCGCGAAGGCGTGTGCCGAACCGGGTGAGCGTGCGATCGGCAACAGATGGAGTTGGAGCGGGCGGGCTCGGCGCACGGCCGAGCCCGCCCGTGTCACGTGGAGAGCCCAGATCGTCCCGTCGCCCGAGCGAGAGGGGTCGCCTCGGCGATCGCGACGCGGTACGTCGCCGAGTGGGACGCGTCATCCACCGAAGGGATGCCTCCCGGCGACCCGGCTCCCGTGGCGAGACGTCAGGGAGTGATCCGGTAGATGTGATGGGAGTACTCGGCGGCGAAGGAGTCGGTGAACCTGCCCTGGGCGTCGACGGGGACCGTCCGGTTCTCGAAGAGGACCTCGGCGCGTACGGCCCGCATCCCGCGCGGCAGGGCGAACGTGCGCCTGCCGGGGGCCGCGCCCGCGGCGGGCATCGCGAAGACGTAGTACGAGCCCTGATGGTGTTTCAGCATGGTGTCGAGGCCGGGGCCGAAGCGGTGCGCGTACGACTGGGTGTTCAGCACAGGCGCCAGTTGCCCGATGCGCCGGTTGACCTCGGCCACCGCGGGTCTGACCTTCTTCCCGCACTCCTCGCGCAGGACGTGCTGGGAGTGGCACGGCCCGCCGAAGTTGTGGTTGAAGTAGATGATGCCCCGGGCCTCGTGGATCAGCGAGCTCATGACCGCGCCCGTCACCTGCTGCGGCTGGATGGCCCGAGTGTCGTTCTCGGCCGGCCAGCCGACCTCGACGAAACCGTAGATCGGCTGGCGACGGCCGTCCAGCGCGTCCAGCTCGCGCTGGCGGTCGAGGACGGCGCCGTAGTTGGCGGCCCTGCGGCACCGGGAGGCCGGCAGGGACAGGAAGTTCTTCCCGTCCAGGCAGACGCTCGCGCTGGTGTACCAGTAGACGTCGGACGAGACGACGTCGGTGAAGCGGTTGACGAACGTGGCGGCGTCCGCGTCCCGCTCCCACATCATCACGCCCTTGCCGTAGTTGGCGTAGTGCAGCCTGCCGTCGCCCTTCGGGACCCTTTCCTTTCGGGTGCGCATCACGGTGAAACCGCACCCCTTGTCCTCGGGGACGCACAGGGGGCCCTCGCCGGGGTGGTTTCCGGTCCATCCGGCGTCTCCGGCCTTCGCCCACATGTCGGCCTCGTCGTTGAGCAGCCAGCCCACCGTCTCCCCGCCGTGGCCGGGCAGCGGGACGCTCGTCAGCGCCGACATGCCGTTCTTCCGCACCAGCGCCATGTCGCTGGTCTCGGTCAGCTCCACGTAGGTGTTGATCCCGGCGGCCCGGTCCTTGTCCGCGTCGGACTGGGTGATCACCGACTCGAACCAGACGCCCACCGGGAAGAACGACGGGTTCGTCCAGCCCGCCGCCGCCGGCGCGGCGAACCGCCCGTAGTAGGCGGGGCCGCCCTCCCACGGCACCCGCGCGGCCGTCGCGGGAGGACCCGCGGCCGGCCACGCGCCGGCCGCCCCCGGGAGGGCGCCCGCCGACGCCCGGTCCCGGCTCTCGGGCGCGTCGATCCAGGAGAGCCCGAGCACCGCCACCGCCACCGAGACGGCTCCGCCCCCGACCAGCATCGGCAACGGCCGCCTGGTCCGGCGTCCTGTCGTCTGCCCCTGGTCCTCGGATCTCATGATCACGTCCTCCTCATCGCGGGCCCGGTGACAGCTCGGCGAGCGCCATCAGCTGCGCGGCACGCGACGACCAGGAGGCACCGAGCACGGATCCCCGAATGGTCTCGGCGGGCTGCAGACCTCCGTCGCGCAACGTCTCACGAACAGCGTCCAGGAAAAGGTCGCCGCCGGCGGCGATCCGCACGCGATCGGCATAGTTCGCGAGTTCCTGGAAATCGGTGCTGACCACCGGCAGGCCCAGCGCGAGATACTCCTTGAGCTTGATCGGATTCGAATGCCTGATCCACGGATTGTCCAGCCACGGCATGATCGCGACATCGAATCCCGATCCGTACGCGGGGATGTCCTCGTACGGCCTGAATCCGAGCCAGTGCACGTTCGGATGGCGGGTGAGCCGCTCCATCGGGACGGTCGCGTCGCCGATCAGGACCAGCGAGACGCCGGGCAGCTCGACGGCGATCCGTTCGAGAAGGTCGAAGTCGACGAGATAGTCGTCCAGCGCGCCGAAGAAACCCACCCTCGGGCCGGGGATCGCGCGGAGGTCGGCGGGCTGCTCGCTCTCCGGACGGCGCCGGAAGTGGTCGGTGTCCACACCGTGGTCGAGGAAGTGCGCCCGGTCCCCGGTCACGCCGCTCTCCTCGCCCATCAGTGCGGTGCTGACGTAGACCACGTGGTCGGAACGTTCGAGCAGGCCGCGTTCCAGTGCCTCGATGGTCGGCCGGTCGGACTCGGGGAACGACGAGTGCCGGTCGGAGCGGTTGAACACCAGCGCCCGCCTGCGCATCGGCCGCACCACGTCCCACGCCGTGGGGATGGTCACCATGATCACGGGATGGCGCAGTCCCAGTGCCCGCGAGACGGCCAGCACCTGGGCCCGGACCAGCAGCGCGTTCACCCGCCTGGCCAGCGGCGACCCGTAGAAGGGCAGCGGCAGCGGGGACATCACGTAGAAGCCGGGCAGCTCCCGCAGCGGCCTCCTGACGAGCATCGCGACGCTGCGCAGCTTGCGCCCGACGCGCCGAAGCACCTGCGTGGACCTTCCCGGCATCGGCATGCGCATCCCGATGCTGTTGACCACGAGGACCTTCCTGTGCGCGGCGACCGAGCGCATGAGCTGGAAGTCCGAGTGCGCCCGGTTGTGGTACCACCAGTCCTGCGCCGAGAAGCAGACGTAACCGGGAGAGGCCGCCGTCTCCCGGGCCCGGGAGTCCTCCGTGGTCCGGGAGGCGGAGGCCTCCGTGGTCCGGGCCGGGGACGTTCCCTCCTCGCCGGGCAGGAGCGGCCACTCGCGCAGGGGGACCAGCTGGCGCAGGGCAGCCCGGTGCCGCCTCCCGCCCGCCCCGCCCCTGGCGACCGCGCGGACCAGCTCGTTGAGCCCGACGGCCAGCCGCATCAGCTGCCCGCGCGGGCGGCCGTACCGTTCCCGGTGCATCCGGACCCGGTTGGCCGACGACAGCGCCCACAGCCGGCTCGACGTGGACTGCTCGCCACCGAGGTGAACGGCCACGGCACGGGGCTCGTACCGGACGGCGAAGCCCGCCGCCCCCGCCCTGAGCATGTACTCGGTCTCCTCCGAGTACAGGAAGTAGCGCTCGTCGAGGGGGTCCAGGGCGTCCAGGCACGCGCGGGAGATCAACCAGGCCGCGCCGGCCACCCAGTCGACCGTCTGCGGCCTGTCGTAGGCGGCCGGGTCCACGACCAGCTCGCCGAGCGCCGGGATCCGTCCGGCTCTGTGCCCGCCCAGCAGCGCCTCCCCGAGCGCCCTCGGCACGGTGGGGCGCCTGCGCAGGGAGAGGTGGAGCGTCCCCGTCTCGCCGGTGAGGCGGGGTGCGGCGATCCCGGTTCCCGGCAGGGCGAGCGCCTGCCGGAGCAGGAGCACGGAGCCGGGTGCGAGCCGGATGTCGGGGTTCAGCACCAGCACGTCGCAGCCGTCCGCGGCGGCGATGCCCGCGTTCACCCCGGCGGCGAAGCCGGCGTTGCGCCCGTTCTGGATCACCTCGGCCTCGGGCGCGACCTCGCGCACCCGCTCGACGGTGTCGTCGGCCGAGGCGTTGTCCACCACGACGACCCGTGCCGGACCGGCACCGGCCAGTGCCGCGTCGAGCGAGCGCAGGCAGCCCTCGACGACCTTGCCGCTCGAATACGTGACGATCACTACGGCCAGCGGGGGCCGGTCTGGAACAGCCATGTCGGAGCCGTTTCTCGTGAGAGAGGACCGTGGCGGGAAGGTGGTCACGCCGGAGGACGGGGGATCGGCGGCCACCCGGAGCGCCTCGATCCCGGACTCGGGGTCGGCGGTCAGGTGGAGCGCGTCGGACTCGGACGCGGGATCGGCGGCCACGCCCGGTGGCTCGGATTCGGGGTCGGCGGTCACGTGCGGCGCCTCGATGTCAGGCGGGTGCGCAGGGCGCCCGCGAGGAGGGCGACCGCGAACGGCGCGTCGTCGCGCAGGTAGCGGCGGGCCAGGCGGCGCGGTTCCAGGGCGAGCCGGTACAGCCACTCGGCGCCCACCCGCTGGACCGGCCCCGGGGCGCGGCTGAACCGCCCGGCCGCCATGGGGATCCCGGCTCCGCAGCCGAGGTACCAGGCGTCGGGCAGTTTCTCCCTGAGAGCCTCGATGACCCTTTCCTGCTTGGGGAAGCCCAGCCCGACGAGGACGAGGTCGGGTGCGGCGGCGGCCACCCCCTCGACCACCTCGCGGACCCCGTCCGGCGTGCTCTCGAACCCGAAGGGAGGCGAGCAGGTGCCCGCCACGCGCAGCCCCGGGCAGCGTCCGGCGAGGACCCGCGCCGCGTCCTCCGGCACGCCGGGCTCCCCTCCGAGCAGGTAGATCGAGCGGTTCTCGCGCGCGGCCCGTCCGGTCAGGGAGTGCACGAGCGCGGCACCGGTGATCCTGCAGGGGACCGCCGGCCCGGCGAGCCTCGACGCCCAGACCACCGGCATGCCGTCGGCGACCACGATCTCGGAGCGGGTGACGAGGTCCGCCAGGGCGGGATCGCGCGTGGCGGCGCGGACGATGTCGACGTTCGCGGTGACGATCGCGCCGCCGCGCCCCCTTCGCCACTCGGCCGCCACGTGGTCGAGAAGCTCCGCCTCGCTGACCGCCATGACCTCGACGGCCCCGACCCGGACGCGCGCGAACCTCGCCCCGGACCTCTCCGGCGGCACCGTACGCACCACCGGCGGGGACGGCCGGTCCGCGGGAGGGACGTCCTCCGGGGTACGCGGACCGGCACCGTTTCCCGCTTCTCCACGGCAGGGAGGCTCCGTACGCCGGCCGGCGCCGTTTCCCGTTTCCCCATGGCCGGGAGGTGCGGGAGTCGTAAAGATGGGCTCATGAGAGTCGAACGCGCCGAGATCGACGATGTCCTGCTCTTCGTCCCCACCTTGCACAGGGACGACCGCGGGCTGTTCACCCGCACCTTCGACGCGGCGCTCGCCGCCGCCCACGGGCTGCGGCCCGAGGCGTTCGTCCAGGACAGCCAGTCGCGGTCCCGGCTGGGGACGGTCAGGGCCCTGCACGGCCGGGGCGGACGGGGGGAGGCCAAGCTCGTCCGGTGCGCCCGCGGGGCCGTGCACGACGTGCTCGTCGACGCCCGGCCGGACTCGCCGACCTTCGGCCGCCAGATGTCGGTGATTCTGGACGATGAGACGTTCGTTCACCTCTACGTTCCTCCTGGCTTGTTGCACGGCTATCAGGCACTGACCGATCAGGCCGACGTCTGCTACCGGATCGACCGGGAGCACGATCCCGCCGAGGACCTCGCCGTCCGCTACGACGACCCCGATCTCGGCATCCGGTGGCCGCTGCCGGTCACCGCGATCAGCGAGCGGGATCTGGCCGCGGGCTCCTGGGCGGATCTGCGCGCCCGGCCGGCCGGGTGACCTTCCCAACGGCCTCGACGGCCTTCTCGACGGCCTCCTCATCGGTCTCCTTCCCGAACTCCCCGGGCTCCCTGGGAGCCCCGGGATCCCCGCCGGACCTCACCGGCGGCCGGATGGCCTGAGCCCTCGGCTGCCGGGTGGCGCGCAGCAGCGAGCCGGCGGCTCCGATGATCAGGAATGACAGGCCCGTCACGGTCGCGAACGAGCGCAGGTCGAACGTGGCCGCCCCGACCAGGGGGACGACCAGGCACGCGGCCAGGGTCAGCCCCAGGTCCCGTACGGCGGGGTCGGAGCTGAGGCGGCGGACGCGCAACGCCGCCCAGATACCGGTCAGGAAGATCCCGGAGAAGGCGGCCAGGCCGATGACCCCGGTCTCCACCAGCGACAGGATGTACTGGTTGTCGAAGATCAGATGCTTGGGCGCGTACCAGGTGCCCAGCCCCCTGCCGACCCAGAAGTGGTTCCCGATCTCGGTGGCCGCCACCGCGTAGTCGTGGGTCCTGTACTGGATGCTCGAATCGCTGGACAGGCTGGTGAACAGCCCGAGGAAGACGCTGATCAGGCCGGGTACGGCCACCTTCATCGCCACCAGGAAACCCACGCCGCCAAGCGCCGCCCACAGTCTCCTGCGCGCAGGCCACCCGGCGACCAGCACCACGCCGACGACGGCGAGCCCGAGGACCGCCGACCGCGACACGGAGAACATCAGCCCGGTGCCGATCAGCGCGCAGCACACCCACCACCGCAGGGAGGGCTCCCCCCGGTCGCGGGCGCCGAACGCGTAGTGCAGCGCGAGAGGAGTGATCATCGCGCAGACGACGCCGAGCTCGATGGGATGTCCCGTGGTGGCCGCGACCCGGCGCAGGGTGTTCCGTTCGAGGATCGCCGGCAGATCCGAGGTGAACCGGAAACCGGGAAAGGCCAGATACTTCGTCAGGTCGAATTCGAGCACGAACTGGAGCGCCGCGATGACCCCGACGGCCGCGCCGGAGATCACGAGACACCTCAGGACGAAGTCCAGCCGCTCCCGGCCCCGGATGCCGTCGCACGCCCCGAGACCGACGCCCACCGTCGCCACGACGAGGACGATGCTGTGGTCGGCCATGTCGAGCTCGTCGGGCGGGAGGTAGGCGGCGCTGGCGTACCCGTAGGTGGCCAGCATCGCCGCGGTGTACACGAACAGCGCGGTGCGTACGGGATTGGGGCCCTTGGCCGCGCCGAGCGTGGTCGTGAGCTGCGCGCAGAACCACCACAGCGCGGCGAAGAGGCCGACCGCGTCGGCGGGCGTGAGCGAGAAGGGCAGGCCGCGGAAGACCAGCCGCGCCGGAGACAGCATCAGGACCACCGCGAACGCGGCGGCGAGGGTGGCCCCGTCGGCACTGCGGAGACCGGGGCGGTCCAGGGAGGCGACGGACACGGGGGCCGGATCCCCGGTGGGGACCTCGGCGCGGACCGTGCCGGAGACCGTGGGTGCCGTACGGGTCACGAGGATTCTCACCGCCGCAGGAGGGAGGGTTCGGCGGGCAGCCCGGGCGCCGGCACGGGCCTCCCGCGTCTCCGCTTCCGGGCGTCCAGGAAGCTCTCCAGGGAGAACACCGCGGCGAGGCTGGCGAGTATCCCGAGAAGCAGTGCGGCGGCGGCCCCGCGCGTCTTCCCCCCGCGCTGGGGTTGCGGCTCCGTCGGCGGCACCATCTCGTCCATCGTGATGTAGGTGGCCAGGGGCGCGTTGAGCTGCCTCTGGCGACCGGCCAGCTCGATCCTCGCGCGGTCCCTGACCCGCGTCACGATGTCCCGCGCCCCGGCCGGCGACCTGCTCGTGCCCTCGATGTACACGAACGGCCCGCCGTCCAGCGCCTCCGGATTGGTGCTGCCGTTGGTGGCCGTGAAGGTGGTGTCACCCTCGGGCCGCACGCCGAGCGACTCCGCCGTCTCCGGCGCGCTGATCACCTGAATGAGGATCGAGGCGGACATGCTCAGGCCCCAGTCGAAGTTCAGCAGGGGGTTGGTCAGCCCGTTGGGACGCTCGGGGTCGCTCGGCAGGCTCCCCCCGGTCGGCGGGATGGTCAGCACGAGCACCGCGTTCGAGACGTAGAGCGTGGGGATCGACGAGTAGACGCCCAGCGCGGCGCCGATGGACAGCAGGAACGCCGGCAGGGCGACGTACCAGCGCCGTAACACGATGAGTACGGTCCCCCAGAAGTCCACGCGTTTCCTCTCGTCTGCCTGTCGCGGTCGCCTGCTCGTCGCCGTCTACTTGTCGTCGTCCACTTGTCGTCCTCGTCCAGGTGTCGCCGAGGGCGCCGGGGACATCGCCTCCACCGGGTACACGGTGATCGGCGGCTCGGTGGCGTCCCTGCCGTCACGGCCTCCACGCCCCCTGCCACCCGCGCGGCTCTTACCGCCCCCGCCGCCCTTACCGTCCTTGCCGGTCACGGGCTCCCCGCCTTCCTCGCCGTCCTCGCCGTCCTCGTGTCCCCGGCCCTTTTCCGGAAGGGCATCGGGATGCGCCTCGTCGGAACGGCCTGCCGAGGGCGTGGCCGTGTCCGTGGCCGTGTCCGTGGCCGCTTCCGTGGCCGGCCGGGGCTCGACGGGTCGCCCGCCACCGGACCTCCGCCGGAACACCCTCCGGCGCTCCACGGCGTACACCGCGCCGAGGCCGAGCAGGACGACGGCGAACGCCGCCCCGCCCGCGGCCTGCCACGTGCCGCTCCGGTCCATCGCGGGGTAGCCGGCGGGCACCACCTCGACGAACCCGATGAAGGTGGAGCGGGGGGCGCCGAGCACCTCCTGCCTGCGGACCAGCTCGGTCCTGAGGCGGAACTGGGTCCTGGCCATGACGGCACGGGTGACCTCGGCGGAGTCGCTCTCCACCTCCAGGTACACGAACGGGCCGTTCATGAGGATGCCCAGCATGCTGGGGTTGGTGCGCCCGTCGTTGATCGTGACCTCGACGGGGCCGTCCTTCACGATGCCCAGTTCCGTCGCGACCGCCTCGGTGTTCATGGACAGGATGAGGATGCCGGCCGTGGTCCTGAGGCCGTCGCTGAACTGCAGCAGCGGGTTGGTCCGCCCCGGCTTCTTGGCCGGGTCCGTCGTTCCTCCCGCGGGGGGCGTGGTCAGCACCATGGAGGCGCTCGACACGTAGCGCGGGGGCACCAGGGAGAAGACGACCACGGCGGCGAGGAGCGCCAGGCCGAACAGCGGAAACCCGACCCGCTTCCTTCTGGCGAGGTCGAGGATGGTCTTCCAGAACTCCACTACGTCGTCCCCGCTCCCCCGAGCGCGCCAGACGCCCAGGACACGATGCGTATTGGTCGCAGCACACGAACTCCTTGTCACTACGGACGTCACCGCAGGCGTCACCACGGACGTCACGGCGTCACGGCGTCACGGCGTCACCCGGTGTGGCGGTGGCCGGGTGCCCGCCGCTCACCCGGCCCCGGTCAGGGCCTCCGCCTCGTACTCCAGCGCCAGCTCCTCCGGCATCGGGTCGAGGTCGGAGGAGCGGACGAAGTCGCGCAGGGTGGTGCCGGTGCACTCCGCGTCCACGTTGCGGGCGCCGCGGCGGGTGCGCACGTCGTCGATGTGCACCGTGCGGAAGTCGATGCTGAAGCGGGTCCTGCCCGAGGTGTTGGGCACCGTGGAGTGCAGCTGGGCGCCGGAGAACACCATGACGCCCCCCGGCTCCGGCACCACCCGCACCTGCGGGTCGAGCACGACGGCCTCCTCGGGGCGGGGCTGGTCCCTGGTGTCGCCGCGCACGTGCTGGGCCGCGGTGAGCCGGCTGGTCCTGTTCCACTCCGCGTAGTCGTAGCGGGCGCTGCCGTTGCGCACCGGGCTGCCGAAGTACTGGGGATGGAAGGCCATCACGTTCTCCGGGACCACCTCGTAGACGGGGATCCACCAGTTGAGCTGGTTGAACGGGGCCGAGTACCAGCAGTCGCGATGCGGGTGGAAGGCGTAGGAGATGCCGGAGGTGAGGTAGTCGTGGGAGGTGGAGGTGCGCAGCCGGGGCACGTCGAAGTAGGTGCGGTCCAGGTCGCAGCCCAGTTCCGCGAGCACCGCGGGCAGCAGCTCCTTGCACCGGGGATGATGGATGAACCGGGGCTTGAGCCGGGCGAGCAGGTCGGCGAACTCCTCGACCGGCATGTCGAACTGGGCGGTCTCCGGGTCGCGCTCGCCGAACGCCTCGGCGATCAGTTCCCTGGCGAAGGCGGCCAGCTGGGCGGAGGCGGGCGTCGCCGAGTAGACGAAGACCTGCCCCTGGTAGAGCTGCTCCCTGCGCGTGTCGTCGTCCACCACGCTGTTGGAGAAGACGGTGGTCACGGGGTTCTCCTTTCTGAAATCACTGGTCTTGGGTCGACGGACATCTCTCCCCGCCCACCGGGGACGAGCCCCGAGGCGATGAGCGCGAGCCTGCGGCCCCGGCGGGCCGCGGTGAGCCGCTGGCGGCGCGCGTACATGCCGAGGACGGCCGCGCGGGCACGGCGGCGCTGGTCGGCGGTGAGGTCGGCCTCCCGCAGCCAGCGGAACAGCTCCCCGCACTGCAGAACGCCGGCGCAGCGGGCCCGCCAGGGCGGCACGTCGAGGCGGCGGGCGATCGCCGGCAGGGTGTCGTGCTTCCAGTTGCGGTGGGCGAGGACCTCGGGGACGTGTCCCCACGGCCCGGCCAGCGCGAGCTTCGCCGCGAACACCTCGTCCTCGCGCAGCATGTTGCGCCGCGGGATCCTCGCCAGGGGGTCGCGCCGCAGCGTGCCGTACAGCGGGTCGATGAGCAGGTGGCTCTCGTTGAGCAGCCGCAGCATCTCGGCGAACCGCTCGACCGGGTCGTCCGAGGCCAGCCCGGAGCCGTCGAGGGGGGCGGTGGTGACGGTCCCGTCGGGTTCGGTGTAGGCGACCTGCGTGGTGACCAGGACGAGCCGGTCGTCCTCCGCGAACGCCTGGAGGGACCGGGAGACGCACGCGGGCTCCAGCCGGTCGTCGTCGCCGACCCAGCGGAAGAACGTGCCCGCGACCAGTTCGGTGCTACGGACGAAGTTGTCGAACAGGCCCACGTTCTCCGGGTGCCTGCGGTAGACGATCCGGTGGTCGGTCGCGGCCAGGTCGCGGCAGATCTCCTCGGTGCCGTCCGTGGACGCGTTGTCGGAGATCACCAGCTGGAGGCGCTCGTGATCCTGGCCGAGCACCGAGCGGATCGCGCCCTCGATCCGCCCGGCCCCGTTGCGTACGGGAAGCACGATGGACACCAGCGTGTCGGAGTTCTCCATCCGGTCTCTCCTCTCGCAGATCTCGTAGATCTCTTGAATCTCTTGAATCTCTTGAATCTCGTGGGTCTGACGGGTCTTGCGGGTTCTGTGGACGGTCAGCGGGCGCGGGCCGGGACCACCCGCGCGCCGAGCTGTCTGAGCCGCGCCGCGGGTACGGCGATCAGGAGGTACGCGAGCAGTCCCCCGCCACCGGCCACGCAGAGCTGGACGAGCGCGGAGCCCGCGGTCACCCCGCCCGGCGCGCCACCGACGATCGCCCCGCCCGTCAGGCCGCTCGTCAGGCCGGCGAGCGTCACCGTGACGACCGTCGCGACCGCGGCCCCCAGCAGCGGGCGGACGAGGGCGGGCAGGACGGGTGCCAGGCGCACCCCCGCGCGGCTCAGCACCAGGACCGCCACCGGCAGGGCGACCAGGACACCGGCCAGCGCGTGCCCGATCGCCGCGCCGCGGATGCCGTACCAGTGCGTGCCCGCCCACAGCGCGGGCACCAGCGCCACGGCCCAGCCGAGGTTCATCCACACGGTGGCCCTGGTGGCGCCCGCCGAGGTGAGGATGTCGAAGGCGAGGGAGGTGAGCATCCGCACGACCATCAGGACCGCCAGCAGCGCCAGGACCCCGGCGGCCGGGGCCCACTTCTCGCCGTAGAGGAACGCCACGATCGCCGGGGCCAGCGTGGCGGTCACCACGGCGACCGGCAGGACGAACGCGACCAGCAACGGCACCGAGCGCTGCACCCCCAGCGACAGCGCCTGGGGCCGCTGCTCGGCCAGCCGCGAGAAACTGGGCACGGTGACGTACCGCAGGGCGGTGCCGATCACGCTGGGCACCCAGCTGGAGACGTTGAACGCCAGCAGGTAGAAGCCGAGGGCGACGGGGCCGAGCACGGCGCCGACGATGACGTAGTCGGCGTTCATCAGCACCGCCTCGATGCCGAGCCCCAGGGCCAGCGGCGCCCCGAACCGCAGGAGCCTGACCGCCACCTCCCGGTCGAAGCCGAGGCGGAACGGCAGCCCGGCCCAGGCGAACACCAGCGCGCCGGTGACCGTGTTGGCCGCCACCTGCCCGACGGCGAAGCTGTAGGCGCCCGCGCCGTTCGCGGCGAGCGTGACGGCCACCCCCGCGTTGACCAGCGAACCCGCGATGTTGGCCTTGGTCAGCCTGTCGTGCCCGAACCCGCGCATCAGCGAGCCCGCCCGCACGGCGGTGACGCCGTCGATGAGGATGACCGCGGTGAGCAGCCGGACCACCGGGGTGGCCTCCGCGCTGCCCGCCAGCTCCGCGAAGTACGGGGCCACCACCCAGAAGATCCCGTACATCCCGGTGCTGAACGCCACGGCCATGACCGTCGCCGTCGGCGCCATGTCCTCGACCCTGCCCCGCCACTGCACGGTGGCGGCGATGATGCCGACGTCGTTGACGTGCATGACGAAGGTGGTCGCGGCGAGCGCGATGGCGTAGAGGCCGAAGTCCTCGGGCACGAGCAGCCGGGCGAGCACCAGTCCCATGACGAAGGTGGTCGCCTTCGTCCCCAGGTTGCCCAGAAGACTCCAGCGCAGCCCGCGACCGGCTTTCCTGCCGATCGTCCCGACCTGCTCACCGGCCGTGCCGGTCGCACCGGTCGCACCGGCCGAACCGGTTCCGTCGCCCGTCTCGTGGGGCGGCCCGCTCAACAGGGCTCCTCGACGCGTTCGAGCCAGATCTCCCGCCAGAACGGGACGAACTCGCGCGGGCAGCTGACGTTGTACGCGCCCGCGCAGACGACGCCCTCCAGGACGATGCAGGGGTTCTTCATCCGCAGCATCCGGCCGGTCTTCTCGTCCAGGCACCTCTCGACGCGGGCGCTCACCCGCGCGACGTGGCCGCAGTAGCGCGACATCTCCTCCTCGAACCCCATGCCGCGGTTGAGCAGGCCGTCGTTGAGCGTCTTGAGGATCTCCTCCTTGGACTTGACCCTGACGAGCTCTCCCGGCCGCAGGTCCAGGGTGAGCGTCGGGGTGGTGGGCCCGGCCTCGCCCCTGACGAACCCCCAGCGCAGCCCGCCCCTGACCCACAGCCACCTGGGCAGGACGCGCCTGCTCGCCTGCTGGAAGCGGTTGAACAGCCCGACGAGGAACGAGCGCAGCATCCAGGTCACGCCCACGTTCCCGGTGCGCACGTCGGCGACGTACTGCCCGACGTCCTTGAACGGCAGGCAGGTCGGCGCGGCGCGCAGCAGCTCGGTCGCCTGGCAGGAGAAGCGTTCCTCCCCGTCGGGGCCCGGCTCCTTCCTGGTGGCGGCCTGCAGGATCGGCAGCAGGGGCCTGCCCGCGGCGAGACCGTTCTCCGCGGGGGGAGCGGCGGGAGAGGCCGGGTCCACCCGCTTGAGCCAGGACTCCTTCCAGTAGAACTGGCAGGCCGTCTGGCAGCCGCCGTGCGCCTGCCCGTCGCAGCGGGCCCCGGTCAGGTGGACGGCGCGCTCCATCCGCCGCATGCCGCTGCTGCTGATCGTGTCGCAGAGCTTGTGCGCCACCTTGTGCACCGTGAGCCGCCGCCCGCAGAAGGCCAGCATCTCCGGCATGAAGGGCAGCTCGTCCAGCTCCCCCCTCTCGTCCAGCGTGGCCATGATCTCGGCCTCGCCGAGCACCTCCACCGTCTCGCCGACCCGGAGGTTGAGCGCCCCGCCCGCCCTGGAGCCCGCCCGGGAGCCCGTCACGACCTGGAACCGCGTCACAGCGAACACTCCTTGAGAAGTCCCGAACCGCGAAGGGCCCGTGCCGCCTCCGCCACGGCACCGAAGGGAAGATCGGACCGTTCCGCGATGTCCAGGAGGCTGTGCCTCCCGTCGGAGAGGTTCAGCACCCACAACATCGCCATCTGGGCCTCCCTCGCGTCGCTGCGCCCGCCCAGCGACCCGTACAGGCCCCGCCTGCCCAGCTGCGGTTCCCCGTACGGGCTGAGGTTGAGGTAGGCGCGGTTGTCCTCCAGCACCCGGGTGACCTCCCAGCAGGTCTCCAGGGTGTCGGCCATCGCCTCGGGGGAGACGAAGTCCGGGTCGTCGGCGGAGGTGTGATACTCCGGGTAGCCCGCGTACGGGGTCCTGGTGAGCGAGCCGACGGGCAGGTCGAAGCCGGGCGAGCAGAACTGCCGCTCGTCGTAGCCGTACGGGGAGAAGTCCACGACCGTGTGGGGGCGCCCCGAGCTGCGCAGGACGTGCCGCACCGCCCTGTCGATCTCGGCGTCGCCCCGCCTGCTGCGCTTGTACGTCAACGGGCCGCGGTCTCCCGCGCAGGCCAGCACCAGGCCGTGCCTGATCCGCCCGGCGCGCTCCCGGTTGCGCGCCAGCCAGGTGATCGCGCCGATGGTGCCCGGCGCGAACAGGAAGCGGTAGGTGTACCACGGGTCGGCCCCGGCCAGCCGCCGGGCGAGCCGGACCGCCACCGCGACGCCGGCCAGGTTGTCGTTGGCCAGCGAGGGGTGGCACACGTGGCAGGAGACGAGCACCTCCTCGGCGACCCTGCCGGGCACCACGTGCTCACCGTAGGTCAGGTGCCCGTCGGCGAGCGTCGAGTCGATCATGACCTCGTACGGCCCGTCGGGGAGACCCTCCAGGGTGTCGTGGGCCAGGCAGAAGCCCCACGTCTCCGCGTAGTAGCTCGTGCGGTACGGGACCAGGGCGGGCTGCTCGGGAAGCGTGTGCAGGTGCCCGCGCAGCTCGTCCAGGGTCATGGTGGCCGACACCGGGACGCTGTAGCCGACCACGTGCAGGTTCGACGCGGCGAAGTCGACGACCCTGGCCCCCGAGGCGTCCTTGACGTACGCGTCGCGGATGTTCCACTCCCTGGGGACCGTCCAGTCGAGGACCTGGGTGCCCGTCGGCACCTCGCGGACCTGCAGGCGGAGGGACTCTCCGACGATCTCCAGGGTGCGGCGCACGCCGTCTCCGGTGATGCTCCTGCAGAGCGGGTAGAGCCGCTCCACGAGGTCCCGCATCTCGCGCGCCTCGTCACCGCTCCCCGCCCCCGGCGCCTCGCCGCCGTCTCCCGCTCCCGGTGCCTCACCGCCGTTCACCGTGCCCGGCGCCTCGTCACCGTTTCCCGCTTCCCGCGCCTCGCCGCCGGTGTCACCCGTCACCGCGCACCGCCCCGCGTGGCCGCAGCGCCCCGTCGACGGTTCCGGCCTCGCGACGGGCCGACAGCCACGCCAGCCTGGTGAAGCGGCGCCGGAAGCCGTCCTCGGTCAGGCCGAACCGCCCGTACGCCTCGGCCAGCTCGACCGCGCCCGCCTTCACCGTCCACAGCGCCCGGTAGCCGGGGAGCGCGTCCCGGATCCGGGAGAAGTCGACCCGGTAGGAGCGCGGGTCGGCCCCGGTCTCCCCGGTGATCACGACCCGGGAGCCGGGCACCGCCTCGGCGACCTCGGCGGCGATCTCCGCCACCGTCACGTTGTTCTCCTCGGTGCCGACGTTGAAGGCCCTGGCGTGGACGGCGTCGCGCGGGGCGGCCAGCGCCATGGCGAAGGCGTTCGCGATGTCGGCGGCGTGCACCAGCGGGCGCCACGGGGTGCCGTCGGACAGCACCCTGACCTCGCCGGACAGGAGCGCGTGGCCGACGAGGTTGTTCAGCACGATGTCCGCGCGCAGCCTGGGCGAGAACCCGAACGCGGTGGCGTTGCGCAGGAACACCGGGCTGAAGTCGTCGTCGGCCAGCTTGAGCAGGTCGTTCTCCACCCGGACCTTGGAGTCGGCGTACGGGGTGACCGGGCGCAGCGGCGCGTCCTCGTCGACCAGGTCCGAGCCGGAGGCGCCGTAGACCGAGCAGGTGGAGGCGTACAGGAACCGGCGCACGCCCGCGTCGCGGGCCAGCCGGGCCAGCCGCACCGAGGCGCGGTGGTTGATGTCGTAGGTCAGCTCGGGCGCCAGCGCGCCCAGCGGGTCGTTGGACAGGGCGGCGAGGTGCACCACCGCGTCCACCCCCGCCAGGACCTCGGGCGTGACGTCCCGCAGGTCGACGGCGTGTCCGGGCGGGTCGTCGGGCGCGGGGCCCAGGACGCATCCGGCGAAGAGCCCGGAGTCGAGCCCGGTCACCTCGTGGCCCGCGGCGGCGAGCACCGGGACCATCACACTCCCCAGGTAGCCCTGGTGCCCGGTCAGCAGCACGCGCATCCGGTTCAGCCTCCAGCCAGGTCGAAGATCAGCTTGTTGACGTGGAACGCCTCGGCGTAGCGGGCGTGGCACTCGATCCCGCGGATGCGGGCCAGCCCCAGGAACGCCTCGCGGTCGAACCAGGAGCGGTGACGCTGGGAGGGGTAGTGGCGGTGCAGCAGGCCCGCCTTCGCCTCGGCCACCTCGGGCGTGAGCGGCTGGTAGGCCGAGGGCCGCCCGAGGTCGCCGTCCCACTTGGCGATCTCGTAGCCGAGCACCTGGTGGTCGCGGAAGGCCGTGGGCACCAGCCTGGCCAGGCCCCGGTGGTCCTGGTGGGCGTCGGCGGGGTTCGGCGCGAGCAGCAGGTCGGGGTCGGTGCGCGCCCGCAGCTCCTCCACCGCCTCCTTCGCCTCCTCCCAGCGCGCGGGCAGCCGCCCGTCGGGCAGTTTGAGCACGGTGAGCCGCAGGTCGGCGCCGGGACAGAACGCGGCCAGCGCGGCACGTTCCTCGTCCTCCCGCTCGGTCCCGCCGCCGGAGAGCACCAGGGCGTCCACCTGGACGCCGGGGCGCGCGGAGCAGAGGGTGAGCAGGCTGCCGCCCGCCCCGATGGCGAGGTCGTCGCAGTGCGCGGCGAGCAGCGCGATCCGGCCCGTTCCGGCCGGCCGGAACCGGATCACGTGACCGTCACCGCCGCGTGCCCTCCTCCGAGCACCGCCGCGGGCCCGTACCCGGGCGCCGCCTCGCGCTCCGGGACCGTCACGGATCCGGGTACGGGCACCGGCGCCCGCTCGCGCTCCCACAGCGCCCAGGGGCGGTCGCCGCGCGAGTAGGCCTCGTCGAGGGCCACCCGTTCCTTGACCGTGTCGGTCGGCCGCCAGTAGCCGCGGTGCGGGTAGGCGAGCAGCCTGCCGCGCTTGGCCAGCTCGGCGCAGCCGTCCGCGACCAGGTCGCCGCCCTCCGGGATGTGGTCGAAGATCTCCTGGCGGAGCACGAAGTATCCGCCGTTGACCCAGAGCGGCATCTCGCTGACCGGCGTGATCCCGCCGACCGTGCCGCGCTCCCCCAGCTCGATGCAGTGGAAGGTGTCGGCGGGCGGCACCACCATCATCGACGCGCCCGCGCCCGACCGGGTGAAGCGGTCGACGATCTCCGGCAGCGGCGCGTCGGTGAGCACGTCGGCGTAGTTGGCCAGGAAGATCTCCTCGCCGTCCAGGTGGTCGCGGACCCGGCGCAGCCGCTCGCCGATCGGCGACGCGATCCCGGTCTGCACGAACGAGATCGACCACTCGGAGATGTCGGTGGACAACAGCTCGATCCTGCCCCCGCGCAGGACGAAGTCGTTGGACGTCGTCTCCTGGTAGTTCAGGAAGAAGTCCTTGATGTGGTGCGCGCCGTACCCCAGGCAGAGGACGAACTCGGTGTGCCCGAAGTGCGCGTAGTAGCGCATCACATGCCAGATGAGCGGCCGGGGCCCCACGAGTTGCATGGGCTTGGGCACGTCACCGGGGGTGCCGGTGCGCATCCTGGTGCCGTATCCGCCGCAGAAGAGGACGACCTTCACGGGTTCACCTCGACGATCTCCAGGTCGGGGATGGGGAAGACCAGCCGGCCTCCCCAGGCGTGCACGAAGGACAGCTGGCCGACGAGTTCCTCGCGGAGGTTCCACGGCAGGACCAGCACGTAGTCGGGCCGCTCCTCGGCGAGCCGCTCGGGCGGCAGGATCGGCACGCGCGTGCCCGGGGTGAACCTGCCGTGCTTGTACGGGTTGCGGTCGACGGTGAAGGGGAGCAGGTCGGGCCGGATGCCGCAGTGGTTGAGCAGGGTGTTGCCCTTGCCCGGCGCCCCGTAGCCCGCGACGGTCCTGCCCTCGCGGGCGGCGTCGAGCAGGAAGCCCAGCAGGTCCCGCCGCACCCGCGCCACCCGCTCGCCGAACTCGGCGTACCCGGACAGCTCGTGCAGGCCGGCGGCCTTCTCCGCGGCGAGCAGCGCGGCCACCCGCTCGCCCGGCTCGCCGAGCTCGCCGACGATCTCCAGCGGCCTGGCCCACAGCCGGATCGAGCCCCCGTGCGTGGGCAGCGACTCGACGTCCACGAGGGCGAGCCCGCCGGTGGCCAGGGCGCGCCGGGCGGAGGCGACCGTGTAGTACTGGAAGTGCTCGTGGTAGATCGTGTCGTACTGGTTGTGCTCCATCAGGGTGAGCAGGTGCTGGACCTCGATGGAGACCCAGCCGTCGTCGGCCACCAGGGCGCGCAGCCCCCGGGTGAACCCGATGACGTCCGGGATGTGGGCGTAGACGTTGTTGGCCACCACCAGGTCGGCGGGCCCGTGCTCCGCGCGCACCGAGGCGCCGGTCTCCGGGCCGAGGAACGCGGTGAGGGTCGCCACCCCGGCGTCCCTGGCCGCCCGGCCGACGTTCTCCGACGGCTCGATCCCCAGGCACCGGATGCCCCGCTCGACGACGTGCCGCAGCAGGTACCCGTCGTTGCTGGCCACCTCGACCACGAACGACCCGGCCCCCAGCCCGAGCCGGTCGGCCGCCCCGCGCACGAACTCCCGCGCGTGCTCCACCCACGAGGTGGAGTACGAGGAGAAGTAGGCGTACTCGGTGAAGGTCTCCTCCGGCGTGATCATCGGTGGGATCTGCGCCAGCCAGCAGCCGGTGCAGACCCGCAGGTGCAGCGGGTAGGTGACCTCGGGCTCCTCCAGCTGCCGCTCGGTGAGGAACCGCTCGCAGGGCGGTGTCGCCCCGAGGTCGACGACGCTGGCGAGGCTCGTCGAGCCGCACAGCCTGCAGGTTGTCATGAATGCGCTCCCTCGCCGCGTGACGCGGTCCGACGGTTCTCCGACTGGGTCGTTCTCGTGCCGCTAACCCGCCACGAGCACACGGGACTCCCTCAGCGCCTCTCGCCAGTGCCGCATCGGCGGCAGCCCGGCCGCGCGCCGGCCGTCGTCCCCGAGCACGCTGTACGCGGGCCGGGACGCGGGGCGTGGGAAGTCCTTGGAGGAGACCTCGGTCACCCGGGCGGGATCGGCGCCGAGCAGCGCGAAGACCTCCCTGGCCAGGCCGTACCAGCTCGTGTGGCCCGAGTTGGTGGCGTGGTAGACGCCGGGTGGCGCCCCGCTCCCGGCCAGGCCGACGATCCTGGCGGCCAGGTCCCCGGCCCAGGTGGGCTGGCCGAACTGGTCGCCGACGACGTCGGGGGCCGCCCCCTCCCTCTCCAGGCGGGCCATCGTGCGGACGAAGTTGTGGCCGGTCGCCGCGTACAGCCAGGCGGTGCGCACCACGTAGCCGCCGCGCGGCAGCACCTCCAGCACGGCGCGCTCGCCCGCCAGCTTGGTCCTGCCGTACGCGTTGACCGGGCAGGGCCGCGCGTCCTCGGGGTAGGGGTCCGGCGCGGTGCCGTCGAAGACGTAGTCGCTGGAGGGCTGGATCATCCGCGCGCCGGCGCGCCCGCACGCCTCGGCGAGCGCGCGCACCCCGGTGCCGTTGACCGCGAGCGCCTCGTCCTCCCGCGTCTCCGCCTCGTCGACGGCGTTCCACGCGGCGCAGTTCACCACGACGTCGGGGCCGTGGGAGGTGACCAGGCGGCGCACGGCGGACGTGTCGCGAAGGTCCAGCTCCTGCCTGCCGAACGCGAGGACGGGCCGCCCCTCGGCGCGCAGGCGGGCCGTCAGTTCGGTCCCGAGCATGCCGGAGGCACCGATGATCATCCAGCGGGTCATCCGTTCTTCCCTCCCCGCCGCCCGCCCGCCGCACCGGCCGGGCCCCCCGCGTTCACCGCGCCCGCCGGACCGGACGGGCCGGCCGCACCGGGCGGGCCGTCATCCGTCTCCTCCACGGCGGCCTCCCACCAGCCGGGGTTGTCCTCGTACCAGCGGACCGTCTCCGCCAGGCCCTGCTCGAACGACACGGACGGCCGGTAGCCGAGCGCGCGGAGCCGGGAGTCGTCCAGGGAGTAACGGCGGTCGTGCCCCTTGCGGTCGGGGACGCGCTCGACCATGTCCCACCCGGCGCCGCAGGCCTCGAGGAGCCGGGCGGTGAGCTCGAGGTTGCTCAGCTCCGCCGTACCGCCGATGTGGTAGACCTCCCCGCACTCGCCGCGCTCGGCGACGAGGCGGATGCCCGCGCAGTGGTCGTCGACGTGGACCCAGTCGCGGACGTTGCCGCCGTCGCCGTAGAGCGGGACCCTGCGACCTCGCAGAAGGTGGGTGACGAAGCGCGGGATCAGCTTCTCCGGATGCTGGCGAGGACCGTAGTTGTTGCCGCAGCGCGTGATGGAGACCGGCAGTCCGTGGGTGACCGCGTACGCCTGGGCGACCATGTCGCCGCTCGCCTTGGCCGCGGAGTAGGGCGAGCGCGGGCTGAGCGGCGAGCTCTCGTCCCAGGAACCACTCTCGATCGACCCGTACACCTCGTCGGTCGAGACCTGCACCACCCGCGGGGTGCCCGCGTCCAGGCAGGCCTGCATCAGTGCCTGCGTGCCGAGGACGTTGGTCCGTACGAAGTCGGCGGCACCGTCGATCGACCGGTCGACGTGGGACTCGGCGGCGAAGTTGACGACGAGGTCGTGCCCGGGGACCAGGCCGGCCAGGAGCTCGCCGTCGCAGACGTCGCCGTACACGAAGTCGTGGGGTGTCCCCTCCAGGTTGGCCGGGTTTCCCGCGTAGGTGAGCTTGTCGAGGACCGTCACGGCGGTCCCGCTCGCGGCGAGCACACGGGCGAAGTGGGAGCCGATGAACCCGGCACCCCCGGTGACCAGGACCTTCGATGGGGTGGGGGTCGTCCCCCGGTCGGCTGCTGTCATGAGCTGATCTGGACCTTGCTGTGATCGCCCAGCACGAGACGGTGGGCTCTGGGGGTGGTGGGGGCGGGGGTGACCTCGACGTCGTGGCCGATGAGGGACGCCTCGATCCGCGAGACTCCGGCGATCGATGATCTGGGCAGGACGATCGAGTACTCGATCTCGCTGCCGCTGATCGCGCAGCCTGCCGCGATCGAGGTGAAGGGGCCGATGTAGCTGTCCCGGATCCGGGCGCCGGAGCCGATGATCGCGGGCCCGACGACGCGGGACCGCTCGATCGTGGCGCCCTTCTCGACGACCACCCGGCCGATCAGCTGGCTGGCGTCGTCGACCAGGCCGTCCACCCGGGGCTCCAGGGACTCCAGCACCAGCCGGTTGACCTCCAGCATGTCGGTGACGTTGCCGGTGTCCTTCCAGTAGCCGGAGATGACGGAGGACTCGACCCGCCGCCCGTCGGCGATCAGCCAGTGGACGGCGTCGGTGATCTCCAGCTCTCCGCGCCACGAGGGCTTGAGCTCGGCCACCGCCTCGTGGATCGCGGCGGTGAACAGGTAGACACCGACCAGGGCGAGGTCGCTCTTGGGGACGGGCGGCTTCTCCTCCAGCCCGATCACCCGGCCGGCGGCGTCGAGTTCGGCGACTCCGAACTGCCGGGGGTCCCCGACCCTGGTGAGCATGATGTGGGCGGCGGGCCGCTCGCGGGTGAAGCGTTCGACGACGTCGTCGATGCCGCCGACGATGAAGTTGTCGCCGAGATACATGACGAAGTCGTCGTCGCCGAGGTAGTCGCGGGCGACGAGCACCGCGTGGGCCAGGCCCAGCGGCGCCCGCTGGCGGATGTAGGTGACCTCCAGGCCGAACGCGCGGCCGTCGCCGACGGCCGCCTCGATCTCGGCGTGCGTGTCGCCCACGACGATCCCGATCTCTCGGACGCCCGCGGCGGCGATGTCCTCCAGCCCGTAGAAGAGGATGGGCTTGTTGGCGACGGGTACGAGTTGCTTGGCGGAGGTGTGGGTGATCGGCCGCAGCCGGGTGCCCAGCCCTCCGGCGAGCACGAGTGCTTTCACTAGTAGGCCCCTTCTCCGCCGGTCACGGCGCTCCAGGTCTTCCAGAGGATCTGCAGGTCCAGGAAGAGCGACCAGTTCTCGACGTATCGGAGATCCAGGCGGACCGACTCCTCCCAGGTCAGGTCCGAGCGCCCGCTGACCTGCCACAGGCCGGTCATGCCGGGTTTCACGACCAGGCGGCGGCGCACGTCCGCGCCGTACTGCCTGACCTCGTCGGGGAGGGGCGGTCGCGGGCCGACGAGGGACATCTCTCCGCGCAGCACGTTGAGCAGCTGGGGCAGCTCGTCGACGGAGTATCGGCGCAGGAAGGCGCCCACTCGGGTGATTCTTGGATCGTTCCTAATCTTGAACAGGACGCCGTCGAACTCGTTCTCCCGCTCCAGGTCGATCTTGAGGTGCTCCGCGCCGACCACCATCGTGCGAAATTTCACGACGTGGAACTCCACTCCCCCCTTACCTACCCTGACCTGGCGGAAGAGGGCGGGTCCCGGGCTCGTCGCGCGGATCAGCGCGGCGATCACCAGCATCGGCGCGCCCAGTGCCAGGAGGGCCAGGCCCGCCCCCGTCCGGTCGAACAGGCTCTTGGCCAGCCGCCGGGCGCCGCGGAAGTCGGGGTGCTCGACGTGCAGGAGCGGCATGCCGGCGACCGGGCTGATGCTGATGCGCGGGCCGGCCACGTCCATGAGGGCGGGCGCCACGAACAGGTCGGTGCGGGCGTCCTCCAGGCCCCAGGCGAGCCTGCGCAGCGCCGCGCCGTCCAGTTCCGGGCAGGCCAGAACGGCGACGGCGTCGGCGTTGACCTCGGCCACCACCGCGGGGACGTCGGAGAAGCCGCCGAGGACCGGAACCCCGTCGACCTCCACCAGGTCGGGGCCCGCGGGCAGGCACGCGGCGACGACGGTCATGCCGTGGTGCGGCTGCCTGCGCAGCTGCATCACCAGGTCGAGCACCGACTCCCGGTGGCCGACGGCGACCATGTGGCGCATGTAGTCGCCGCGCGAGCGCCTGCGGTGCAGCCGCTTGCGCATCCGGTAACGGAAGAAGAGGGTGAGGGCGAAAGCGAGCGGGAACATCGCCATGACAAAGCTGCGGGCGATCGGAGTTTGCGTGATGTACGCACCGATCGCGACCGCCGCCGTCAGGCCGGCGGCGCCATTGAAAACCGCTCTGAATTCATCCGTTCCCTCACCGTGCGTGCGCTTGCGATAGGCACCACCCGACGCCAGGGCCAGCGGCCAGATCAGGGCGAGGCCCAGCCCGAGCAGGGCCTCCGTCGTGGGGATGAAAGCGCCGAACCACAGCCGGATCCCCAGAACGGTCTCGCAGGCGACCACGGAACACGCGACGTCTCCGGCAAGCAGAATACGGACATAAGAGCGCGTCCAAATGCTTGGAGCAGTGCGTGCAGGACCTTTGAGAAGCCCGAGGACGAGCTCCTCGGTTTCCACTCTCATACCACCCCGTCCCACCCAAGATGCCCGAACGCGACCGGCTAAGGGGCCGCGCGTCTCATTCAATGGTTGACAGAATTCCCTTATGCATCAGGAGCGTGGATACCCAGGGAAATCCTAGTGATCACCAATGAGTAGGGGAATACCGGTTACTGTCCACTATTGGCCGAAGTACGGCAGAGACGGCATCTTGACGGAACGATCCAAACGTGTAAGTTTGACCGCTGCATTTGGAAATAATTAGAAATTAGTCGTATTCGAAATCCGGCAGGGCCGACGGCGGTTCGGGGCTGCGCCACACGACGACGTAATCGTCGCGCGCGGACTCCACCGCCGCACCGAGCCGGTCGAGATCGAAATCCGGGAGATACCGGAGACGGGCGAGGAAGGTCGCGTCGGTCGCCGAGTGGGGCACCACGCACCCCTGGCCCTGCCGATCGAGAAGGATGTACAGGATGTCCGAGTCCGTGTCGCCCACTACCCGCACCTCGACGACGTCCTCCCACGCGAGGGCGTCAACGCTGCCGTCCGCGTAGTGACGGGTCACGCCTTCTTCGGTGACATATACGTAGGAGTCCGGCACTGAGTTGCCGTGCATGGGCGCGATTGTGACGACTTCAGGGCTCCGCGTGCAATAGAGCCATGCAAGTCGGTGCCTAATGATCGCCCCAGCTGTGATCGAGGTGCGCGGCGACCGCCTCCCTGGCGGCCTCCCCGGGACCCCGGCCGATCGCGTCGAGCAGGTCCCGGTGCTCGGCGACCAGCACGTGCCGGTCGGAGTAGACCGCGCGCAGCCTGACCAGGCCGAGCCTGGTCTCGGCGGCCAGCATGCCGTAGAGCCGCTCCAGGCGGGGGCTGCCCACCGCGACGACCAGCGCCTGGTGCAGGGCCATGTGCTCGGCCACCATCTCCGACCAGGGGGCGTCGGCGGGCAGCGCGGCCATCCGCGCCAGCGCCGCGTCGGCCTCCCCGACCCGCCGCCCCGCCAGCGAGGTGGCCGTCAGTTCCTCCAGCGGGCGCCGGACGAACATCAGGTCGTCCAGGTCGGCCACGCTCACCTCGGCCACCTGGGCGCTGCGGTGGCGCTCGCGCCTGAGCAGGCCCTCGTGCACGAGCACGGCGAGCGCCTCGCGGACGGTCGGGCGGGCCACCCCGTACAGGGCCGAGAGCTCCTGCTCCGGCAGCGTGGTGCCCGGCGGGATCTCGCCGGACAACACCCGCCGGCGCAGGGCGTCGGCGAGCGCGCCGACGGCGGAGACGGGATGAAGCGGGAGGGTCACGCCGACGACCCTATTGCCCTCCGGTCCCGGCCTCCCCGATGGACGCGCTCGGGCAGGGAGACCGCGACCAGGCTGGCACCGAGCAGGACGAGCCCGGCGACCGAGGCGGGCGCGAGCCGCTCGCCGAGCACGACGACGCCGAGCAGGGCCGCCACCGCGGGCTCGGCCAGGGCGAGGGTGGCGGCGGTCGCGACCGGGGTCGTGCGCAGCCCCCTGCCGTACAGGAAGTAGGCCAGCGCGGTGGTGGCACAGCCCAGGTAGAGGGCGGTGAGCAGGCCGCGCGGCTCGGCCAGCCAGCCGGTGCCCGTCCACAGCAGGACGGGCGCCATGACGACGGCGGCCCCGCCGAACATCAGCCCCATCACCGCGTCGGAGGGCGCTCCCGCGCCGATCGCCCGCGCCGCGGTGACCGCGTAGAACGCGTACAGCAGGCCGCCGAGCAGCGCGAGCAGGACACCGTCGGCCCGCACCTCGCCTCCCCCGCCGGTGAGCACGGCACAGCCGGCGATCGCCACCGCGGTCGCCCCCGCCCAGCGGCGGCCGGGCCACGCGCGGTCGAGCAGCCAGGACAGCAGCCCGGTGAAGACGGGACCGCTGCCGATGGCGACCACGGTGCCGACGGCCACCCCGGTCCTGCCGACCGCGGCGAAGTAGCACAGCTGGTACGCGGCCACGGCCATCGCCGCCGCCGCGAGCGGGCCCAGACGCGTCCCGAGACCGCGCCCCCGTTCCCGTTCCCGCCCTCCGGGAGAGCCCGCGAGAGAGCCCTCGGGGGAGCCTGCGGAAGAGCTCCCGGGGGAGCCCGTGAGGGAGCCTCCGGGCAGGAGCAGGAGCCGCGCCGCGGGAGCGGTGACGGCCGCGAGGACCAGTCCGCCGATCACCAGGCGGGCGGAGGCCAGGGATACGGGATCGACCCCGCTGACGAGCAGGCCCGCGGTTCCCGCGGTCCCCCAGAGCACGGCGGCTCCGATCACAGCGATTTTCATGGGTCGATTGTAGGCGGATTGTATGACAACTAGACAATTAGGTAAGGAGTGTCCGGCCAGGGGAGAGCGACGAAGACACGCCCGGCACCCCGTTTTCACGGGTTGGCGCGCGGGTAGTTCGGCGAGGTGAGATGTCCGAGTGGCAGCGCGAACCAGCAGTTCAGGGGGCACGGCCGATGGTGATCCAGGATGTCGCCCGCGAGAACGACCGCACGGGCGCCCGCGGCGTGCCCACCGGCGGCGGCCGGAGGCGAGGATGACCACGGTCTCCAGGGGAACGTTCCGCGAGGAGGCGGCCCGCGAGGTCGAGTCCATGATCGGGTCCGCCACGCCGCACCGGCTGGACGGTGTGAAGATCACCACTTCGGCCGAGGCGATGGACGCGATCGCCGAGGCCCTCGACCTGCCCGACCGTTTCGGGCACAACCTCGACGCGCTCTACGACGTGCTGACCGACCTGTCGTGGTTGCCGCCGGGCGAGCACCTGCTGATCTGGTCGGAGCCGTCGGCGCTCCGGGCCGGGGACCGGCCGGCCTACGACGCGATCCGGACCGTTCTCGCCGAGGCGGTCGCCGACGGCGCGACCGGAGGGTCCTTTTTGTCCGTCCTGATCCTGACCGACTGAGCCGTCGCCACGCAGTGGGCGCAGAAGACGCCGTTCCTGCCCTCGGGGCAGCTGCAGTGCCAGTGGAGGGTCCCGTCGACGAGCCGGAACTCGACACACGCGGCGCCGTCGTCGACCTCGGCGGTCACCCGCGGCGGGCCGAACCGGACCAGCTGCACCGCCCCCGCCCTCGCCAGTTCGCCACCGCGAACCAGCGCCGCCTGGTCGGCGCGCTCAGCCTCGGTTCCGATCAGGTCCGCGATCTTCTGCATCGTCGACCCCCCTTCTCTCTAAGAGACGCACGCGAGGAGCCGACGGTTCCGAACGGACAGATCGCGATAAATAGTCTCAATGTGTATCACGTGCACGTCTGGTCCCACGTGACCCACATTGCTATGTTTGGCCATTGTTAACCACGCATCTCAAGGTGTGCGAGGTATTATGGCCAGCCGAAAATACTCAATCAGGGTAAAGATTTTTACCTTACTCCTGGTACCTATTATATCCCTTGTAGTGATTTGGGTATTTGCGGCCAACATCACGGTCCAAGATGGGCAGGAGCTACTCAAGATCCGTGGCGGTTACGAGCAGGTGGTCGTGCCCGCCAGAAAGGTGACCACGGCGCTCCAGCACGAGCGGATGCTGTCGCTGTCCGTCCTGGGAGACGTCGGCGTCTCACGGAGGGAGCTGGACGCCCAGCGCCTGCGGACGAACGGCGCCAGAGCCGAGCTGGAACGGCTGGCCACCGAGGCCCGCCCCGACATCGCCCCCGCCACCTGGGGACGCCTGAGCCGGCTCCTCGCCTCGCTGGACCGGCTCACCGAGATCCGCAGCGGGGTCGACACCCGTACCGAGACCCGGCTGCGGACCCTCGACGCCTACAGCGGGATCATCGCGGCCGCCTTCGACGCCTACGAGAAGATCCGGATATCCGCCGACGTCGAGCTGAGCGATCAGACGCGAGCCGTCGTCATGGTCGGGCGGAGCCGCGAGATGCTCAGCCAGCAGGCCGCGCTGATATCCGGAGCCGTCGTCGAGGGGGCGATGAGCCCCGCGGAGCGCGCGAGGTTCGGCCAGCTGGTCACCGGCCGCAGGCTCCTGTACTCCCTGGGCTTCGACCAGCTCGACACCGAGTTCCAGTCCCTTTACACCCCCCTGCGCGACTCCTCCGGCTACTCCTCGTTCGAGAGGATCGAGGACGCCGTCTCCGCCTCGGCCGTGCCCGAGCCCTCCTGGGCCGGGATCGCCACGCGGCTCTCCGACGACTTCGACAGACGCGCCGGGGACGTCAGCAGGCGCATCAGCGAGCGGTCCATGTCCCTCGCCGGCGACATCATGGTCCGGATCGGCCTGGCCGCGGGGCTCGGCCTGGTCGCGATCGGGCTGTCCGTCTTCGTCTCGGTACGGTTCGGCCGCAGGCTCGCCGGCGAGCTGGTCGGCCTCCAGCAGGCGGCCCTCGACCTCGCGGGCAGGCGGCTGCCGGACGTGGTCCGGCGGCTCCGCCGGGGCGAGGACGTCTGCTCGGAGGCCCCCGAGATCAAGGTCGGCAGCACCGTCGAGGTCGCCGGGGTCGCCGAGGCGTTCTCCTCCGTGCAGCGGACCGCGGTCGAGGCGGCCGTCGGCCAGGCCCGGATGCGCAAGGGCGTCAACAAGGTCTTCGTGAACCTGGCCAGGCGCAGCCAGTCCCTGCTGTACCGGCAACTGGCCATGCTGGAGGCCATGCAGAGGCGGGCCAGCGACCCGGCGACCCTTGAGGACCTCTTCGGCCTGGACCACCTGACCACCCGGATGCGCCGGCACTCCGAGGGCCTGATCATCCTGTCCGGCGCCGCTCCCGGCCGGGGGTGGCGGAACCCGGTCACGATCTACGACGTGGTCCGCGCCGCGGTCGAGGAGGTCGAGGACTACCCGCGCGTGACGATCGGCGTCCCGCACGGCCCGTCCGTGATCGGCGCGGTCGCCACCGACGTGATCCACCTGGTCGCCGAACTGGTCGAGAACGCCGCCATGTTCTCTCCCCCCCACA
Organism: Streptosporangium sp. LJ11; assembly: GCF_051918945.1. Lineage (NCBI taxonomy): Bacteria > Bacillati > Actinomycetota > Actinomycetes > Streptosporangiales > Streptosporangiaceae > Streptosporangium > Streptosporangium sp. LJ11. The sequence goes on along the minus strand of NZ_JBPXMB010000008.1, from coordinate 294,687 downwards.
CCTCCGTACGCGTCCACGGCGACCTGGTCGCCAAGGGCTACGCCATCGAGGTCGAGGACAGGGGGCTCGGCATCCCCGCCGAGGAGACGGCGCGGCTCAACGCGCTGCTGGCCGACCCGCCGGAGTTCGACCTGGCCGACAGCGACCGGCTCGGCCTGTTCGTCGTCGCGCAGCTCGCCGCCCGGCACGGCATCCGCGTCTCCCTGCGGCCCTCCCCCTTCGGCGGCACCACGGCGATCGTGATGCTCCCGGGCGAACTGGTGGTCGAACCGGTCGATCCCCGGTTCACCTACTCGGTCGAGGTCGAACGGTTGCCCCCGGACGGCGACCTGCCCAAGCGGGTGCGCCAGACCGTACCCGCCGAGCGGACCGCCGCCGGAGTCCCGGGCGCGGGGACCCGGGAGACCCGCGAGGGCGCCGTCCCGAGCGGCGCGTCCAGGACGCCCCGCGACGGACGGCGGCGCGCCGGGCAGGAGGGTGGACCGTGACAGCGGAGCGTTCGCCCGACCGGTCCGACCGGTTCGATCAGGAGGCCGGCCCGATCGTCCGCCCCTACACGGTGACCCGCGGCCGGACCAGGCCCACGGGAGACCATTTCGACCTGATGGCCGTGGTGGTGGCGGTCAGGGCCCCCCGCCGGGAGCTGCAGCCCGAGCACCTGTCGATCCTGGACGCCTGCCGCGCGCCGATCCCGGTCGTCGAGCTGGCCGCGCGGACCGGCCTGGCGGTCGGGGTGCTCCGGGTGCTCCTCGGCGACCTGCGCGGCAGCGGCCTGATCACCGTACGGCCCCCCGCGCCCCCGTCGGCGGTTCCCCGCGAGAGCCTGCTCCGCGACCTGCTCGCCGGGCTCAGAACCCTCTGATCCCCTACCGCTCAGTCGGTGGCCAGGCGGGCGTGCCGCTCCACGTCGTAGCGGACGCCCTGGTGGCTCAGCTTGGCCCGCTCGATTCCCTCGGACAGGAATCCGGCCCTGGTGGCCACCGCGCAGGAGGCCTCGTTGCCGACCCGATGCCCCAGCTCCAGGCGGAACAGCCCTCGTTCCCCGAACGCCCACCCGGCCATCATCCTGACGGCGGCCACGGCCACGCCCCGTCCCCTGGCGCGCGGGAGCGTCCAGTAGGAGACCCAGCCGGTGCCGTGCGCGTCGATGTTGCTCACCGCGACGTTGCCCACGACCTCGCCGTTGGACACCACGGCGAACGCCCGCGCGTCGTCGCGGAACCCCCAGACCCCCATCCACTCCAGCGCCGCCTGGGCGGTGTCGATGGGCCGGGCCGCCTGCTCCGCCATGTCCGGGGAGCTGAACGCGTCGAGCACGACCGACGTGTCGTCGGGCCGCCATCCGCGCAACTCCACTTCCGTCATCCGTGCAGGGTAACGCCCGGCGACCGGCCCGTGAAGTGCGCCGACGCCGGACCGCTCACCTTCCCCGGCCGGAGAACGGACCGGACAGCGCCGCCCACTGCAGCAGCATGATGGTCTTCGCGTCGGCGATCTCCCCCGAGGCGATCATGCCCAGGGCCTTCGCGAAGGGCAGTTCCACCACCTCGATGTCCTCACCGTCGTCGGCCAGCCCCCCGCCGTCGGAGGTCCGCCGGTCCGCGCTGTACGGGGCGGCGAAGAAGTGGACGCGCTCGGTCACCGAGCCGGGGCTCATGTAGACGTCGAAGACGTGCTCCACCTCCCCGATGTCGTAGCCGGTCTCCTCCGCGGCCTCCCTGCGGATCGCGGTCTCCGGGTCGTCGTCGTCGAGCAGACCCGCCGCCGTCTCCAGCAGGAGCCCGTCGGGGTGGCCGTTCACGTAGACCGGGTAGCGGAACTGCCTGGTCAGCAGCACGGTCGCCCGCTCGGCGTCGTAGAGGAGCACCGTCGCGCCGTTGCCGCGGTCGTAGGTCTCCCGCTGCTCGGTGCTCCAGCCGCCGTCCCTGCGCCGGTAGTCGAACGTCGTTTTGCGCAGCACGTACCAGCTGGACGAGAGCAGCCGCACCTCCCGCACCCGGACCCGGGGGTTGCCGGTCAGATCCAGCCCCTCCCTGTCCAGTCCCGTACGACCCCGCCCATCCGGGACATCCACCCCAGGCACCCCACCCGACACCGGCTCCCCACCCTTCTCTCGACACCGCGCCGGTACGGCCCGCGCGGCCGGGCCGCCGCCCCGGAGGGCGGCGGTCACCCGAGGGACAAGTCTGCACCAGTGGGTGAGAAGGACCGCGAACCGTCACGCGTACGGAAGGTGGAGCGGGAGGTGCGACGGACGCGACGGCGGACGGAGAGGAAAGGCCTCGCCTCACCCCGGGTCGGCGGGAGGCGACGCGTCCGGGGCGGACGGAGACACCGCCGGAGGCTTCGCGTCCGGAACGGAGGCGGCCACGGCCCGCAGCGACGCGGGGACATCGGGGTCGAGGGAGAACGCGCCCGCGAGGCCGGTGATCGTCAGGATCCGTTCCAGGACCCCGTGGACACCGGCCAGTCGCAGGCAGCCCCCCGCCGCGCCCGCGCGCCGCTGGAGTTCCAGCATGGTCCACAGGCCGGTGGAATCGCAGAATCTCAGGCGGGCGACATCGAGGACGAGGTGAAGCGCCCCGTCGTCCAGCTGCGTGACCATGACGTCACGCAGCCGAGGGCTGGACAGCCTGTCCAACTCACCGGCGAGCGCGATCACCGAGACGCCTTCGTGCCTGCGGACCGAGAGATCAAGCCGCGTCGTCATCCTCCACAATCCTTACGCCGGTTGCACCGAGGCTATTTTAAAGATCTTGGTGAGAAGGCGCTCTCCGACCAACCGCAACACGCCCGTAAGCGAATCGCGCCCTGGACATGGGAACCGCCCTGGATCCGGCTCGCGGCTCCCCGATGGGAAGGCTCTCACGTCGGGAAATCGTCCACATCGGATCGGAAGTCACAGATAGATCTAGAACCTGCGGGGCACTCAGCAGCTATGAGCGACGATTCGGAGAGCCGCGACTTCACCGTGAAGGGGTTCGGAGACGAACTTTCGGGACGGCCCAAGACAATGGGAGAGATAGCCGTGAATCTGGCGGTCAGCGAATCACTCGCCAATCACGGCCACCACGCGCTGGTCAACGCCCACGAGGCGGCGGCGAGCAGCCACCAGCTCATGGCCGAGGCGGGTGTGGGCGATGTGGACGAGCATCTGGATCTGGCGCGATGGCACCGCTGGTGCGCCATCGTCGAGGATCAGCTGGCCGACGAGGCGGACCAGCGAACCCCCGCCAGACGGAACAAGCACGACTGAACCCGGCGAGCACATCGGGAAACGGGGACGGGGCGTACCCCCGCACCCCGTATCGGCGGGAGGCGCGGTCACGGTGAGGGTGACCGCGCCTTCCGCCCGCGTGGGAACAGTCGCGGGGAACGTCCGGGAGACGTTCGCGGGAACGTCCGGGAGACGCTCGCGGGAAGGACCGGGGAGAGGCTCGCGGGAAGGCACGGTGGGGCGAAGTGCCGGGTGGGCCACCGGCACCGGGGCCGGGGCCGCGAAGATCGGCCGTCCTGGCTACGCGGCGTTCCGGTTCACGTCCCGCAGCCACCCGCCGTGGGAGGAGCAGACGCCCTGGAGCCCGCCCGACATGCTCACCTTGCCGTCGAAGCACATGACCAGGTGGCCCCTCCCGTTGGGGAAGTTCTCGATGCAGGTGAAAACCTGGCAGGCGCCGTCCGCGGGCGGGTACACCCTGCTCCCCGCGGGACAGAACGTGAATCCGTAGGCGTTGGAAGGCGCGTCGCAGAGCGGGCCGGTCGGGATCACGGAGGGTGACGGCGAAAGGGACGGCGGGGGAGGCGACGGGGGAACCCGCGTAAGTGTCGGCGTGGGCGTGGGCGTGGCGGTGACTGTGGCGGTCGCGGTGACGGTCGCCGTCGCGGTGGCCGTCACGGTCGCGGTGGTGGTCACGGTGGTGGTCACGGTCTCGGTCACCGTGATCGTGGTGGTCACGGCCGGGGTGGTGGGCCGCACGGTGACGGTCACCCGGGGTGCGGGGGTCGTCCGCGCCGGCACTGTCGTCACGGAAACGGAGGAGCTGCCGCTCTTCTTGTAGATGCCGGTACCGAGATACGTTTCGTGCCAGGCCGTCCGCCCGGCACTCACCGACAGGCCGGTGATCACCGTCCGGCACTTCTTCTTCACGCAGACACGTTGTTTCACGGAGAACCGCTTGGCGGTCCCGTATCCGTTCGTCACCTGCACCCTGAGGTAGGACTTGCCGCCGGCCCTCGTCACGGAGGTCCTGACCACCTGCTTGGCCGGCGTCGCGGGAGCGGCGTTCACCCCGCCGTTCACCAACGTGGAAGCGCCGCTCGCCCCCTTGCCCGCCTCCAGGAAGCCTCTGATCGCCTCCCTGCCCGCACTCGCGGTGGGACCTGTGGCGGAGCTCACGGCCGAGGCGGAGAAGGTGTCCCGGACGTCGATGGCCCCCAGCCAGCCGATGACGGCGATCAGGGTGCCAACGGCCGCCACGGACAATATAAAAACTCTCATACCACCACAAATGTCCCGTATGTCAGAATTACTGCAGATAAATAATTTATCAGCACTTATATCACTTCCCTCCGTTGATTTCAGGCGAACGAGATCGTCCCGACGGCACGCCTTTCATCGTGGGAAGGCGCCGGCCGGACACCCGCGAACGGCGCCCGGCGTACGGTCACCTTCGCGGGTGTGACCTGCCGGACGCCACGACGGGCCTCGCGTCAAGGAAGCAACAACCCCCAGTAGAGGGCCCACGGAACGAACATCGCCCCACCGGCGAGCAGGAGGCCGAGCCGTACCCCCTCCTCCCGCGGCACCGAGGCTCGGGCGCGACGCCAGGCCAGCCCGGTGAGGACCGCCGCGACCACGCAGACCACCGCGCAGGCCTGCAGCACCAGCCAGAGCACCGGGCGCCCCGCCAGCACGGGCCCGGGAGCGGCCAGCTTGCCGCCGGTCATCACCAGGTAGAACAGGTAGAGGAACGATCCGAGGACCGCCGCGAGCCCCGAGGCGCCGAGCAGCCGCGCGGCCCCGGTCACCGGAGGTCGCGACCGGCCGCGAAGGCGCCGCACCAGCGCGATCACCGGGTAGGCGGTGAAGGCGACCAGGATCAGCAGCAGGACCGCGAGCTGGACCGGCGCCGACTCCCACGGGGCGGGAGGATCCACCGGCACGGTCCGCGAGGCCTGCACGGGAGCGGGCCCGGACGTTCCCGCCGCCGGCGGCCTGCCCGCCGTGACGTCGCCGACCCAGGAGCCGACGAGGTCCGCGTAGCCGGGGGCGAGTTCGGGCGACCGGGTGACGCCGCCGTCGGGACTCTGGTGGGCGGCATGGTCCGCACCGGGGAGGAAGCGGAACGTGTAGTGCTCGTTGCCCCCCTTCTCCAGCGCCCTGGCGAAGATCGGCGGGCTCTCCTCGGGCGGGGTCAGCAGGTCGTGGGTGCCCCAGATGCCGAGCACCGGCTGGCGTACCGCGGCGATCGTCGGCTCGGGGTCGTAGTACGGCTCGGGGAACATGCCGCCGTCGGCGATCGTCCGGTACAGGTTGAACTCGGCCCGGTCGATCAGCGATCCCGAGACCCCCGCCTTGCGCAGCCCGGCCGCCACGGCCCAGGTCTGCTGCCGCAGCGGCGGCAGCCCGTTGGCGCCCACGAGCACGACGAAGGCGATGTCGCCCGACCGCGCCGCCGCGATGGGGACCACCCAGCCGCCCTCGCTGAGTCCCCACATGCCGACCTTCGCCGGGTCGACGCCCGGCTGGGAGCGGAGCACGGCCAGGGCGGCGAGCGCGTCGTCGGCGAGCAACGAGTAGGACCGTTCGAAGAGCGAGTAGCCCTCCGACCGCTTGTCGTAGATCAGCACGGACATTCCCTGACGGGCGAACGCGACGGCCTCGCCCATCAGCTTCTCGCGGGGCGTGCCGGTGCCCGCGCCGTGCACCAGGACCATGCCGGGACGCGCGGATCCCGCGCCGGTGGGCGAGACGACCGTGCCGCGCATGGGGAGGTTCCCGCCACCGCGGAAACCCACTTCCGTCGCCGCGAGGTCGGGCGGGACGACGGGGGGTGCGGCGCTCGTCGGGGCCGGGGTGGCGAAAGCCGCGGCCGCGGTGACGAGGGCCGGGGCGGTGGCGGGAGCCGCGGGTGTGGCGGCGGCGGCCGCCGGAACCGCGAGCAGGCAGAGGGCGGTGGTGGCGACCACGGCCCGGAGTCCCAAGGAGACCGGGGGGATTCTTCTCATGTACCGAACCTACTCTGCAGAGACTTCTCGGCAAAGCTTTGTCTGCAGATATCGTTCTGCAGGACTAGGCTGCTCCTCATGAAGGATGACGAGCCGTTCCTGCTCGACGACCCCGGGAAGCTCAAGGCCCTCGCCCACCCCATGCGGCGGCTCATGCTGCGCCATCTCAACGTGCACGGTCCCGCGACCTCCACCACGCTCGGTGAGCTGCTCGGCGCGAAGACCGGCACGACGAGCTACCACCTGCGCCAGCTGGAGAAGTACGGCTTCATCGAGGAGGTCCCTGAGCGCTCGACCGGCAGGGAGCGCTGGTGGCGCAAGGCCAGGGGGCCGCGTGACCTGCGGCTTCCCAGGCCCGAACAGCTCGCCCCCGAAGACCGTCCCGCGCTCGCCGAGTTCCACCGGGTCGGCATGGAAGAGGACCGCGAGCTGATCGAGCGGTTCCCCGAGGCCTACCTGCGCGATCCCGAGTGGGCCACCGGATCGCGCGGCCTGGGCCGGATGACCAAGGCCGAGTTCAAGGAGTTCTTCGAGGCCTACGTCGCGCTGCTGATGAAGTACAGCCCCCTGCCCGAGGACGCGTCCCCCGGTGCGCGCCCCATGCACATCCGGCTCTTCGCCATGCCCGCCGACGAGGACTGACGGCGTCCGCCCGGGCCCTGCCGCACAGGGTCCCGGGCCGGCCCCCGGCCCGCGCGCGGGCCCGCGGCCGGCGGGATCGCGGACCCTCCCGCAAATCGGCCGTCCATGACTTTCGACCCATTGACGCCATGTTTCTGACAAGTTAAATTAAGTGTAGAAATAAGGCGTTGATTTACCGTTCCCCGTAAGTCGCCCTTCACCTGCAGTTAGCCCTTCCACCCCCCGGATCCGCAGTGGAGACATGCATGAGAGGTCTGTTCCGTCCTGCCGCCTTATGGACTGCCACGGCAGTCGCGGCAGCTCTGCTCGCAGTACCGTCGACCCCCGCCTTCGCCGACACGTTGCTGTCGCAGGGCAAGACCGCGACGGCCTCGTCGTCCGAGAACGCCGGCACCGCCCCGGCCGCCGCGGTCGACGGCAACGCCGGCACCCGCTGGTCCAGTGCCGCCACCGACGCCCAATGGCTCCAGGTGGACCTCGGCGCCTCGACCAGCGTCAACAAGGTCGTGCTGAACTGGGAGGCCGCGTACGCCAGCGGATACAAGATCCAGCTCTCCACGAACGGAACCACGTGGACGGACCTGAAGACCGTCACCGGCGGTGACGGCGGGATCGACACCTGGGACGTCACCGGCACCGGCCGGTACGTCCGGATGCAGGGGGTCACCCGGGCCACCGGCTACGGCTACTCCCTCTGGGAGTTCCAGGTCTTCGGCCCCGACGGCGGCCCCGACCCCGGCGGGCCCTGCGGGACCACCAACGCCGCGCTGAGCAAGACCTACAGCGCCTCCTCGACCGAGAACGCCGGAACCCCCGCGAGCGCCGCCTTCGACGGCAACAACGGGACCCGCTGGGCCAGCGCGGCCAGCGACCCGCAGTGGGTCCAGGTGGACCTCGGCTCGGCGCAGACCCTCTGCAAGATCGACCTGAGGTGGGAGGCCGCGTACGCGAGCGCCTTCAAGCTCCAGGGGTCGACCAACGGCACGACCTGGACCGACCTGAAGACCGTCACCGGCTCCACCGGCGGCGTTCAGTCGCATGACGTGACCGGCTCCGTCCGGTACGTCCGGATGCTGGGCAGTGCGCGAGGCACCGCCTACGGCTACTCACTGTGGGAGTTCGCCGTGTACACCACGTCGAGCGGTCCTGAGATCCCCGGCGGCGGGGAACTGGGCCCGAACGTCCACGTCTTCGATCCGTCGATGTCCAGCGCCACCATCCAGAGCCAGCTCGACGCGGTCTTCACCCAGCAGGAGTCGGCCCAGTTCGGCACCGGGCGCCACGCCTTCCTGTTCAAGCCGGGCACCTACAACGTGAACGCCAAGGTCGGCTTCTACACCTCGATCATCGGTCTGGGCCAGAACCCCGACGACGTCACCCTCAACGGCGTGACCGTCGACGCGGGCTGGTTCAACGGCAACGCGACCCAGAACTTCTGGCGCTCGACGGAGAACCTGTCGGTCCAGCCGCCCGGCGGCACCAACCAGTGGGCCGTCTCCCAGGCCGCGCCGTTCCGCCGCATGCACATCAAGGGCGCGCTGAACCTGGCCCCCACCGGCTACGGCTGGGCCAGCGGCGGCTACATCGCCGACAGCAAGATCGACGGTGCCGTCGGCCCGTACTCGCAGCAGCAGTGGTACACCCGTGACAGCTCCGTCGGCGGCTGGGTCAACGGCGTGTGGAACATGGTCTTCTCCGGGGTGCAGGGCGCCCCCGCGACCAACTTCCTCGACCAGTCCTACACCACGCTGGAGAACACCCCGATCAGCCGCGAGAAGCCGTACCTCTACGTCGACGGCGGCGGTGCCTACCGGGTGTTCGTCCCGGCCAAGCGGACCAACGCGCGCGGCGTGAGCTGGGCGAACGGTTCCACCCCCGGCACCTCGCTCCCGCTCGGCCAGTTCTTCGTCGCCAAGCCCGGCGACTCGGCCGCGACCATCAACGCCGCGCTCGGCCAGGGCCTGCACCTGCTGCTCACCCCCGGCATCTACAACCTGGACCAGCCGATCAACGTGACCCGCGCGAACACCGTCGTCCTCGGCCTCGGTCTCGCGACGATCATCCCGGGCGGCGGCTCCACCGCTGTCAAGGTGGCCGACGTGGACGGCGTGAAGCTCGCCGGCTTCCTCGTCGACGCGGGCCCGCAGAAGTCCGACGTGCTCATCGAGGTCGGCCCGCCGGGGTCGAGCGCGGACCACGCCGCCAACCCGACCACGCTGCAGGACGTCTTCGTCCGCATCGGCGGCGCCTTCGCCGGCAACGCCACCACCAGCGTCGTCGTCAACAGCGACGACGTGATCATTGACCACACGTGGCTGTGGCGCGGTGACCACGGCGAGGGCATCGGCTGGAACGTCAACACCGCCGAGACCGGCCTCATCGTCAACGGCGACGACGTCCTGGCCACCGGCCTGTTCGTCGAGCACTACCGCAAGTACGACGTCGAGTGGTACGGCGAGCGCGGCCGGACGATCTTCTTCCAGAACGAGAAGGCGTACGACCCGCCGAACCAGGCGGCCTACATGAACGGCACCACCAAGGGGTGGGCGGCCTACAAGGTCGGCCCCGCGGTCAACACCCACGAGGGCTGGGGACTCGGCAGCTACGTCTACTTCAACGTCGACCCGACGATCGAGGTGGAGAACGCGTTCGAGACTCCGGTGAAGCCGGGCGTGAAGTTCCACAGCCTGCTCACCGTCTCCCTCGGCGGCAACGGCCGGATCAACCACGTGATCAACGGTGTGGGCGGTCCCGCCTTCGGCACCGCGACGATCCCGTCCAAGCTCGTCTCCTACCCCTGAGGTCCTGAGCCCGCCTGATCAGCGGTGGTCATAGCGCTCTCCTCGCTGATCAGGCGTTCCACCCCACGCCGTGGGTCTCCGCCGCCGCGGAGGCCCACGGCCTCGCCGTTCTCAGGGGGCGGTGGCGCGGTAGCGCAGGCCGTCCATCAGCAGGTCGAGCAGGCGGCGGGCCTGGTCGCGCTGCGCGGGCTCTCCCGCGGCGAGGGACACACCGCCCATGCCCGTGAGCACGTCGACCGGATCGACGTCCGAGCGCACGGTCCCGGCGGCGGCACCCGCCCGGAGCAGCGTCGTCATCGCCTCGACCAGCCGGTCGCGACTCTGCGCGTACGGATTCCCGCCGGACGCGATGACCGCGTGCAACGCGTCGGCCATGCCGCGCTTGGTCGTCATGTAGTCGACGAAGCGATCCATCCAGGTGCGCGTCGCCTCGTCCGGCGGCATCGCCCCCAGCAGGTCCGGCACGACGTCGCACAGCCTGTTCAGCTCGCTGCGGTACGCCTCCTCGATGAGCGCCTCGCGGGTGGGGAAATGGCGGTAGAGCGTGCCGATGCCGACGCCCGCGGCCTTCGCGATCGCGTCGAGCGTCACGTCCGGCCCGTCGTGGGAGAACGCGCGCACGGCGACCTCCAGCAGCCGTTCGCGGTTGCGCCGCGCGTCGGCGCGCAACGGTCGGGGGCCGGTGGCCGACACGGTTTCTCCTCGTCAGTCCCTGCGGACGTGGTAGCCGGCGCGCTGGACGCCGGGGGGGCGACTTGCTAAGCGGAGGAAACTCCACTTACAGTGGTTCGTAGTGGAGGGTCCTCCGTTTTCACATCGTACCGGCCGGGCCTCCCCTTCGCACAACCGAGCACATCGCCGAGCACATCGCCGACAGGACAGGCACGATCATGACTGAGACCGCACGTATCAGCACCCCGTTCACCGCCGCGTCCACCGCCGCCGAGGTCGTGGACGGCATCGACCTCACCGGCCGCCGCGCCGTCGTGACCGGCGGAGCGTCCGGCATCGGCATCGAGACGGCGCGGGCGCTCGCCGGGGCGGGCGCGGAGGTGACGCTGGCGGTACGCGACCTCGACGCCGGAGAGCGCACCGCGAACGACATCATCGCGACCACCGGCGGCAAGCAGGTCCTCGTCGCACCGCTGGACCTCGCCGACCAGGCGTCCGTGGCGGCGTTCACGGCCGCGTGGGACGGCCCGCTGCACATCCTCGTCAACAACGCCGGCGTCATGGCGTCGCCCGAGACGCGCACCCCGGAGGGCTGGGAGCTGCAGTTCGCCACCAACCACCTCGGCCACTTCGCGCTCGCCACCGGGCTGCACCGGGCACTCGCGGCGGCCGGCGGCGCCCGCGTCGTGTCGGTCAGTTCGAGCGCGCACCTGCGCTCGCCGGTCGTCTTCGAGGACATCCACTTCAGGGAGCGCGCGTACGAGCCGTGGTCCGCGTACGGGCAGTCCAAGACGGCCAACGTGCTGTTCGGGGTCGAGGCGACGAGGCGCTGGGAGAGCGACGGCATCACCGTCAACGCGCTCATGCCCGGCGGCATCCGGACCAACCTGCAGCGGCACGTCTCCCAGGAGGAGCTCGACCGGGCGATCGCGGCGGCCGCCGGCTCGGGCATCACGTGGAAGACGCCCGAGCAGGGTGCCGCCACGTCCGTGCTGGTCGCGACGTCGCCGCTGCTCGAAGGCGTCGGCGGGCGCTACTTCGAGGACTGCAACGAGGCCGGCCCGAACCTGCCGGGCACCCGCACCGGGGTCGCCGCGTACGCCCTCGACCCCGAGGCGGCCGCCCGTCTCTGGCAGGTGTCCGTCGAGACGCTCACCCCGTGATCCGCGCTTGACCGTCACAACATATCCATGTACCAATGGCAGCCGGCGCGGTTTCCCGTACCGGGGAATAAGAAAAGCAGCCATTAGAATTCACTTATCGTTTTCAGCATGATGTTTTATTGGACCGTCGTCGTGCACGCGTTGTAATTTCGCCACAACGCTTATATCCGAGCCTCACGTTTCGGAGTGAACAATGCACACGACCGACCGTTCGTCGCCCGCGCGCCCCAGGAGCGGGCTCGCCGTCGTCGCCATCTGCTTCTTCACGATCGTCTTCGACGGCTACGACCTGATCGTCTACGGGTCGGTGGTTCCCAGCCTGCTCGACGACCAGGAGTGGGGTCTCACCCCGGCGCAGGCGGGGGCCATCGGGAGCTACGCCCTGATCGGGATGCTGATCGGCGCGGTCGTGGCGGGCATGATCACCGATGTCGTCGGGCGACGAAAGATCATCCTTGTCAGCATCGCGTGGTTCTCCGTGGCCATGGTGCTGTGCGCCACGGCGTCGTCACCCGAGACCCTCGGCCTGTTCCGCTTCGTCGCGGGTCTCGGCCTCGGAGGTGTCGTACCGACGACGATCGCACTGACCGTCGAATACGCCCCGAGGAACCGGCGCAACCTCTACAACGCGCTCATGTTCTGCGGTTATCCGGTGGGCGGCTGCCTGACCGCGCTGGTGGCCATGGCGCTTCTCGCCGAGCACGGCTGGCGGGTGATGTTCCTGGTCGGAGCCGCGCCCATCGTGCTGATCCTGCCGCTCGCGATCTGGCTGCTTCCCGAGTCGGCGAGCCATCTGCTGGCGCGGGGACGCCGGGCCGAGGCCGAGGCCGTGGCCGCCCGCTACGGGCTGGACCTCGGCGACGGTCGCGACGAGCCCGCCGGGCCGCGCGCGGGGAAGGGTTTCACGCTGCCGTTCCGGCGGGGCTACCTCGCCGCCACCCTTCTCTTCGGAGCGGCCAGTTTCTGCGGCCTGCTGCTGGTCTACGGACTCAACACCTGGCTGCCGCAGATCATGCGCGAGGCCGGCTATCCCCTCGGGCCCTCGCTGCGGTTCCTGCTCGTCCTGAACGTCGGGGCGATCGCCGGCACCATCGTGATGTCGGCCCTCGCCGACAGGATCGGGGCCAAGGCCATCACGGTCTGCGCCTTCCTGGCCGCCACCGTGTCCATCTACCTGATGAGCCTCGACCTGGGCACCGGCCTGCTGATGCTCTGCGTCGCCGTCGCGGGGCTGGGCAGCGTGGGAACCCAGATCCTGGTCAACGGCTACGTGGCGATCTTCTACCCGGCCTCCGGCAGGGGCTCCGCCCTCGGCTGGACGCTCGGCGTGGGCAGGGCCGGCGCGATCGCCGGCCCGCTCCTGGGCGGCTGGCTGCTGGGCTCCGGACTCGGATTCGCATGGAACTTCTACGGGTTCGTCCTGCCCGCCCTGCTGGGCGCGCTGTTCGTCGCCGCGGTCCCGCGCGTCACCCGCCACCGGCGGGCGCCGGCCGTCGGGGAGACGCCGGTCGGGGAGACGCCGGTGGAAGGCGACGCGCTCGGCACCATCCCGCCCCAGCGGCGGGCCCACCAGGACGTCATGAGGTGACGGGCCGGACGTCCGCCCGCCGTCAACCGCCGGCGCCGGGGCCCGCGGGAGAACCGGCGGCCTCTCTCGGCCCGCCGGAAAGGATCATCCGGCGGGCCACCCCGGCCATCCAGGCGAACGTGAAGGCGATCACCGTCGGGTTCTTGGCGGAGACGAGGATCGACGTCACCAACACCATCGCGGTCCTCAAGACCCAGACCGCCCGCCTGGCGTCACCCGGCGACCGGTGACGCGGTGGGGCCGCCACGAACCGCCGGTGGAACGCGCCTCTCGTACTTTGGGCCGATCCGAAGTGGTGCGTACTCTCGTACCATGAGGAGGTGCTCCCCCTTGTTCGCTCCGTGTGGGACGAGCCCCGCCCTCCCGACCCGCCGCCGCGAGCGTGGCGGGACTGGGTGCTCGTAGGGGTGCTCGTGCCGATCGCGCTGCTCGAAGGGGTGCTGCGGCCCGACCTTCCGTGGCGGGCCGTCTCGGTGGCGGTCACCGTCGGGCTGGTCCCCACGTTGTTGTGGCGCCGGACCAGACCGCTGCCGGTGGTCATGATCGTCTTCGGCGTCACGAGCCTGGTCCCGCTGCTGACGGGCGGCGACTCCGCGGAGACGTACACGATGGCCTATCTGCTGCTCGTGGTGTACTCGCTGTTCCGGTGGGGGTCCGGACGCGAGGCGGTGATCGGGCTGACGATCATGCTCGTCGCGGTTCACCTCTCGATCGTCTTCGACCGCCTCGCCCCCGCCGACGTGGTCGCCGCGTTCGCCGTCATGTTCTCCGCCGTCGCCCTGGGCGGAGCGCTCCGGTACCGGGCGCGGGCGAGGATGCGCGAGCTCGACCAGGTCAAGATGCTCGAACGCGAGCAGCTGGCGCGCGACCTGCACGACATCGTCGCCCACCACGTCTCGGCGATGGCGATCCGCGCCCAGGCCGGCATCGCCACCTCGGCGTCGCGACCGAACGCCGCGACCGAGGCGCTCCACGTGATCGAGGCCGAGGCGTCGCGCGCCCTCGCCGAGATGCGCGCCATGGTCCGCGTCCTGCGCCGGACCCAACCTGCGGAGCTGGCACCCGGCCGGCGCGTCACCGACCTCCGGCAGTTCGCGGGCCGGGGCGGCTCCGGTCCGTCCGTCGACGTGGAGATCCCGGACGACCTCGGCGACCTCCCCCCGTCGGTCGAGGCCGCGATCTACCGCCTCGCCCAGGAGTCGGTCACCAACGCCCGGCGGCACGCCCGCCACGCCACTCGCGTCGAGGTCCGCGTCACCGCCGACGACACGTCGGTGCGCCTGCGCGTGAGCGACGACGGCGACACCGGTTCCGTACGCCCGCCCGCGCCGGGATACGGGCTCATCGGCATGATCGAACGCGCCGAGCTGCTCGGCGGCACCTGCGAGGCCGGCCCGAACCCCGAGCGGGGCTGGACCGTCACCGCCGTACTGCCCCGGGCAGGGGCGACGGCGTGAGCATCCGGGTGCTCGTCGCCGACGACCAGGAAATCGTCCGTACCGGGCTCGCGATGATCCTCGACGCCCAGCCGGACATCGAGGTCGTCGGCGAGGCCGCCGACGGGCGGCGAGCCGTCGAGCTCGCGCGGCGCCTGCGCCCCGACGTGTGCCTGTTCGACATCCGCATGCCCGGCCTCGACGGCATCCAGGCCACCCGCCTCCTCGCCGGGCCGGACGTCGACGATCCCCTCGCCGTCGTCGTCATCACCACGTTCGACCTCGACGAATACGTCTACGCCGCGCTGCGGGCCGGTGCCAGGGGTTTCCTGCTCAAGGACGCCGGCACCGTCATGCTCTCCCAGGCCGTCCACGCCGCCGCCGGCGGTGACGCGCTCATCGCCCCGAGCGTCACCGCGCGGCTGCTCGGCGCCTTCGCCGACGCCGGGCCCACCTCACCCTCGCTGCACCCCGTCGAGGCGCTCACGGACCGGGAGGAACAGATCCTCGTCACCGTGGCACGGGGGCGGACCAACGTCGAGATCGCCGACGAGTTCCACATCTCCCTCAGCACCGTCAAGTCCCACATCGCGAGCCTGATGGCCAAGCTCGGTGCCCGCAACCGCGTCGAGATCGCCATGTGGGCCTACGAGACCAGGCGCCTTCGGAGCTGATCCGGGCGGCGAGGGGAACGGCTCGGACGGTGGCGGCCCGCCGGTGGAACGGCCCGCCCGGAGCCCGCCGATCGTCCATCGATCGGGCGTACTTTCGGCTGATGAGTCCCTCGCGGGGGCCTTCTACCGTGATTCTCATGGCCCGAGACACCCTCGGCGCCACCTGGTCGGCGACGCCACCGATCCACCGGCACCGATCCGTGGGCGTGGCGCCCCGACAGACCCGTACCCACCCGCGATGGATGAGGAGAATGCGTTGAAAGCGTTCGTCCTGCGCTCGTACGGCTCCCCCGACGTCCTCGATCTGACGGAGATCGACACGCCCGTTCCCGGCGACGGCGAGGTGCTCGTCCGGGTGCGCGCCACCTCCGTCAACCCCTACGACTGGCACAACATGAGAGGCGAGCCGTACGTCGCGCGCCTGATGCCCGGCGCCCTGGGGTTTCGCGCCCCGAAGCTCGCCATCCTGGGCGCCGACGTGGCCGGGCAGGTCGAGGCGGTCGGCGCGAACGTGACGGCGTTCCGCCCCGGCGACGAGGTGTTCGCGCTGCTCGAGGAGGGCGGCTTCGCCGAGTACGTGTGCGTCAGGGAGGACAGGCTGGCGCCGAAACCGAAGAACCTGTCGTACGAGCAGGCGGCGGCGGTACCGATGGCGGCGTGCACCGCCCTGCTGGGCCTGCGCGACGACGGACGGATCCAGCCGGGGCACCGGGTCCTCGTCAACGGCGCCTCGGGAGGGGTGGGGACGTTCGCCGTGCAGATCGCCCGCGCGTTCGGCGCGGAGGTCACCGGCGTCTGCGGCACGGGGAACGTGGGCATGGTCCGGTCGATCGGCGCCGACAAGGTCATCGACTACACCAAGGAGGACTTCACCCGGGACGAGCGGCGCTACGACCTCCTGCTGGACGTCGCGGGGGGCCGCCCGGTGTCGGCCTGCCGCCGGACGTTGACTCCCAAAGGGGCCTACGTCATCGTCGGCGGGCCGGGCGGCCGATGGCTGCGACCCGTCGGTCACATGTTCTCGGCCCTCGCGACCGCGCCGTTCGTGTCCCAGCGGACGGCCAGGACGGACGTGGTCCATTACACGGAGAACAAGAGGAACCTGGTGACGCTGACCGAGCTCATCGAGGCCGGGAAGGTCACCCCGGTCATCGATCGGCTCTACCCGTTCGAGGAGATCCGGACGGCCGTCGAATACCAGGAGAAGGGGCACGTGCCGGGAAAGGTCGTCATCAAACTCTGAGACGACGGACCCGCCGCGCGTACGACGACCACCTTGAGGCGCGGCCCGCAGGCGGCCCGCCTCCGCGGTTCGCGGGGTGGCGGCCCACCCGGCGGAGCTCGCCGCCGCCGGCGCATCCGGCACCCCGAAGTATGCTGGGCGCCCGTGCGGAACCGAGCACGGACGATCAACGATCATGGATGCGACCGTCACCACCTGCGGGACCACGGTCGCGAGCGGCATCGGCCGGACCATGAGGACGGCCGGAGCGAATCGGCCGGACCGTGGAGACGGCCGGAGCAAGAGGTGGACCGGCATGACGGCCAGCGGGATCTCGGACCCGGAACTCACCCTCGGCGCCCAGTCCGGGGACGTCGCGGCGCTGGGGCTGCTGCTGGAGCGCCACCGGGCGGGCATGCGCGCGGTGGCGCTGAGCCTGCTGGGGCACGGGCCGGACGCGGACGACGCCGTACAGGACGCGGCGCTGGTCGCGCTCCGGCGGATCGGCGACGTCCGGGACCCCGCCGCGGTGGGACCGTGGCTGCGGATGATCGTCCGCAACGCGTGCCGGACGCGTCTCCGGTCCGCCCACGACACCCGGTTCCTCGACGAGCTCGCGCTGCCCTCCCCGGACGCGACCCCCGAGCAGGCACTGGAGCGGCACGCGCTGCGCGACTGGGTCTGGCGGGCGATCGAGGAACTGCCCCCGCCCGTCCGGACGGCCGTCATGCTGCGGCACTTCAGCAGTCGCGTCACGTCCTACCAGGAGATAGCGGCGGCCTGCGCGGTACCGGTGGGCACGGTTCGCAGCCGGCTCAGTCAGGGGAGGGCCAAGCTGGCCGAGGCCCTGCGGGCGACCGCGGACTCGGCGCACGGCGACGCCGCCGAGCTGGCCGCGGCGAGCCGGCGGGAGGCCCTGGAGACCCTGGAGGCGGCCGCGCGGGGGAGGTTCGCCGAGGTCCTGGCCGAACGGTGGTCGCCGGAGGTCGCGCTGCTCGTCGGGGAGCGCCCGACGATCGGGCACGACTTCCTGCTCAGGGGAATGGAGGGCGATCTGGAGGCCGGGGTCCGCCAGCACCTCGCCCACGTGGTCGCCAGCCGTGACATCACCATCTGGGAGATGGACATCGTCAATCCGGTGGATAACCCGGAACACTGCCCGCCCGCCGTGACCTGGCTCATGTCCCTCGACAAGGGGCGGGTCCACCAGCTGCGGCTCTACCATCCGCGGCCCTCAGGAACGGCCCTTCACGATCCACGGCCCTCCGGACCGGCCTGAGCACGGAACGGCGGCTCCACCCGCGGCTGCGGCTGTGACCACGATCACAGGGACCGGATCGAACTTACCCGCCGCCCCCGCGTCCTGTCGGTGTCAGTGACGACACCACACGACCGGAGATCCCATGAACGCCCTCGACACGAACCCGCTGTCGCCCGGCACCCACGCCGTCGACCTGAACGGCATCGTCCAGCGCTACCACGTCCACGGCACCGGACCGGTGTGCCTGGCACACTCCGGTGGCCCCGGCGTGCTCTGGGAGTACATGAGGATGCCGGCGGTGGAGCGGCACCTGACCGTGGTGTACGTGGAGCCGATCGGCACGGGCGGATCGGGCCGCCTCGAGACGCACCCCCACGGCTACACGCGAGACCGCTACGCGGAGGCCCTCGACGACCTGATCGACCACCTCGCGCTTCCGAAGGTGTACCTCCTCGGCCACTCGCACGGCGGTTTCGTGGTGCAGCACTACGCCCTGCGCCACGCCGATCGGCTCGCCGGGATCGTCCTGTACGACAGCGCACCGGTCACCGGGGCCGAGCACTTCGCCGAGGCCATGCGCAACATGGAGGAGTTCACCCGGAGGAACGCGGGCAATCCCGAGCTCCAGGGAGTCCTCGACGCCTTCCGGTCGATCCCCGCCATCTCGAACGACGAGGAGTTCACCGCCACGATCCGCGGGCTGCTCCCGGCCTACTTCGCCGACTACTGGGGGCGCGCGGAGGAGTTCGCGCCCCTGCGGGCCACGGTGAGCGGATCACACATCTCGGGTCTCGACGAGCATCTGGCCCCCGACGTCATCGACGACCGGGAGCTGCTGGGGGCGATCACCACACCGACCCTGGTGATCACCGGCCGGTACGACGTCATCTGCGGGGTGCGCTGGGCACACGAACTCGACAAGCTGATCCCCGGCTCCGAACTGCTCATCCTGGAGAACAGCGGCCACTTCGGCCACCTCGAGGAGCCCGAGGACTTCGCCCGCGCGGTCGCCGGCTTCGCCGCGTCCACCGCGGCGTGACAGGCCGACGGGCCTGCTCATAACCGCGAAAAGACCCGCTCGAAGATGATGCGCGGGTCACGGAACGCGATCACCTACCACCGGCGCGGTGCGCGCAGAAAGCCACGGCCCTGCGCGATATCCGCCTCTTCTCGTACTCCCCTGATCGATCGGTCCTTCGGAACCCCGTTTCGAAGGACCGATCACGGACGTCACATCTCGTGCCGATGAGGAGTTTTGGACGCGGGGATTTCGACCCTGGCCCGAGCGGTCGGCCGCCGGCCTGTGCTGAGACTTCCCGCACGGTGGCGTCGACACCGGCCGTACGACATCGAAGGACGCACCAACCAACAGCATCTCTACCCGTCAGCACTGGTAGATGCCCTCCTGGGCTCTTTCATCGAATGGCGTCCACTCGTCATGTCGCGCCGTGCCGTCACATAAAGGAACTCGGCGAAGGCATGCGTCAACTCCATCCCGGTCAACCCTTCGAGAAAAAGGAATTGTCCTTGAGGATTTACTTCAAGCCAAACGGGCTCGCCGTCGCAAATCTTTAAATCGAATATTCCCATTCTAAGATTTAACAATTCGAGCACTCGGTGAAGGCGTTCAATCGTGACCGGATCGAGGGTTGTGGGCGTGAAGGGCACATCAAGGTTCGGACGCCAATCCAAATCTTGAGACTCGATCTCAACGGCGTATGTGTCGGAGCCGCAGCAGAGGACTCTGAGGTGCCGACTTCCAGGTACGTACTCTTGGAAGATGGTCGGACAAAGTCGCAGGGCATCCGAATGAAGCAGATGCTCACGCGTGACCTTCATTGTCAGCAGCTGTTCATGTCTGGATGCTCGAACCGGCTTCATGATGGCGTTTCCACTGACGGCCTCATAGAAACGCATGATCTCTTCAGGATCCTGCGAGACCAAGGTCCGAGGGACCTTGAAACCGGCCAAGCCGGCGGCGCGGAGCTGTACGAGCTTATTCTCGGCTCTGCGTGTGGCGTCAGGATCACTTACCCAAGTACCCGAGAATTCCACATCGAGGAGGCCATGCAGGGTTGCGGTACAGCTCTGATTGACGACGTCCACATATGCGTCAGCAGCGAGGTCGCTGATTCCGTTTTGCGGAAGATTTGCTCGTCGATACCAGATCACGTTTATATCCGCAACCGCAATACTTCCACCACCCCGCGTAGGAAGCACACACAGATCTCCGGGGGTGGTCGACCAAGTGAGGCCGGCTCGGTGACCGGAAAAAGAATCGATCTCGACCACATCACAGTCGACATTAAAGAACTCGCACATCCTGCGTTGAACTGCGAGCGCGTGCAAGTCATTTGTGCATGAAAGAATGACTGCCTTCGGTCTGCCGCTACGGGTGTTCAAGAAAGTCGCATTCGTCGATGCTGTTGTTACCGCACCATGAGTATGTTGCCGAACCTGTCGCTTTGAGCGTGAACGCGTCAGTGACGTTACCGATCCCGACGTTTTGCATCATGTAACTTTCCCACTCGGCCAAGCGGTCACCCGTAACCGTCTCGAACCGGGTCGGCTGGAACATGAAGACAACGGGAATGCGACCATCGGCCTGACTCTCTCCCGCACCACCGCTGAAGGCCATGTAAGCCCGCTCTCCTGCTGGTAGGAACTTGATTTCTGTTACCGGTTTCCGTTGGTCACCACGGAGCCCAGTCACAATCATCGGGCGCTTCCCCGCCCGGGCAGAAAGAAATCGTATGAGTGCCGGTCGCTTTGAGCGCGAACGTGTCAGTGACGTTACCCATCCCGACGTTTTGCATCATGTAACTTTCCCACTCGGCCAAGCGGTCACCCGTAACCGTCTCGAACCGGGTCGGCTGGAACATGAAGACAACAGGAATGCGACCATCGGCCTGACCTTCTACGGCAGCACTGTCCCCAGAGTCCACATCAACACCTTTCTTATGGAATTTTGAATGACAAATCAGGTGCGATGGGCTGGTGTACTACCCCGGGATCCAGTCGCAGTCGTCTGGATAAGGTTCGCTGCCCGGACAAAAGGAGGTCGTACGTGTTCCAGCGGCTTTGAGCGCGAACGCATCAGCGATGTTGCCAAGCCCGACGTTTTGCATCATGTGACTTTCCCACTCGGCCAAGCGGTCACCCGTAACCGTCTCGAACCGGGTCGGCTGGAACATGAAGACAACGGGAATGCGGACTTCAGCCCGATCTTCTCCCGTCGTACCACCGTCTGAAGTCACAGCAGACCTCCAGCGTGATCGAAGAGCGACACCGCGCTCACTGAGGGCAGCGTAACTCGGCTCTTCATGCACCGCCAGACCCACTTCCGGGAATTCCAGTCGCTGACCACTGAATTGGAGAGTAGGTATTTGTCCGTTATGTTCCCAACCAATAGGAATTCGTGGCTTTTCGTAACACCAACCCTCCAGACAAGGTCAACTGTCCCCGGACCGCATCGCATCACCACACCGACCCTGGTGATCACCGGCCGGTACGACGTCATCTGCGGGGTGCGCTGGGCACACGAACTCGACAAGCTGATCCCCGGCTCCGAACTGCTCATCCTGGAGAACAGCGGCCACTTCGGCCACCTCGAGGAGCCCGAGGACTTCGCCCGCGCGGTCGCCGGCTTCGCCGCGTCCACCGCGGCGTGACAGGCCGACGGGCCTGCCGTGCCGCGGCCTGAGCCACCGGGGCCGGGCGGGACGGGGTCCCGCCCGGCCCTCCGGTTCCTTGAGCACCGGGTTGAGGTCGGCCGGCTCGATGGCCGGTCGACGACCGGGCCTTGAGCTCGGCGAAAACGACCTCATCCTCGCCGGTCGCCCGCGAACCGCGAGCGTGCCCGGCCACCGTGCCCCCGCGTCCGTGGCCGGGCATCCCCTACTCGGCCGAGGGCGCCACCGGCTCGGAGTCGGTCCAGCCGGCCTCCAGCACCACCTCGGTGCCGTTGTTCCCGCCCGGCACGCCGGCGTTCAGGAAGGCCAGCACCATCGAGGTGTCCGGATCGATGATCAACCTGTTCGGGGTGGACCGGTCGTACAGGCCGGGGAACGCGATCGCGACGCCCGGTCTGCCTCGCGGGTCCCTGGTGGGGCCCTCCACCCGCACGAAGGGCAGCGCCGCCAGCGCCCGGTACGCGGCGCCCCGCACCTCCGGAGAGGCGGGCAGCTCGTACAGCAGCGACGCCAACGCCATCGGCAGGTGGTCCTCCGCGGAGCGCTCGACCCCGACACGGATGGCCTCCAGCGTCCGGTTCCTCAGAGCCTCGGGGTCGGCGGGCAGCGCTCCGATCTCTTCCAGAGTCAGCCGCTCGCCGCCGAACCGGAACTTCATCTTGTCCTTGTACGAGCCCAGATGCCCTTCGCCTGGCGAGGTGGAGAAGGCGCCGTACTCCATCTTCCCCTCGCCCGGCGAGATGGAGGAGTCACCGCGCTCCGCCTTCCATTCGGTCGGCGAGCCGTCGCGGCGCCACGCCTCCACGTCGAGGGGGCGCGTGGCCAGCTTCTTGTAGCCGGTCCAGGCCCGGCCCTCCGCGGAGATCCAGTTCTCGGTGATGGTGGAACTCTCCAGTTGGTAGGTGTCGCCCTTCTTGCCGTACGGCCTGGCCCACCGGATCGTGTTCAGCCGCTTGACGTGCCAGTAGGCGCCCTCGGGAGCGGCCTCGGCCTTGGCCGCGGCGGCCAGCAGGATCGAGGGGCCGGACAAGATGGTCGCGCCGATCCGGGGGGCGGGGGAAAGCGCGGGGGTGGAGGTGGCCAGGCCGGGCACGAAGATCACCGCCGCGGCCGCGGCCGCGGCGGCGAGGCCCGCGACACCGGCCTGCCATGGCAGGCGCCGCCTGGTCGCCGCGTGCACGCGTGCCCGCACCCTCTCCTTCACGAACGGGTCGTGGGCGGGCCGGCCGTACAGTTCACGGACCTCGGTGAGTTCATCCATGATCGTCCTTCATCGGGTCGGCGCCCAGAGCGGCGCGGATCTTGGTTCTGGCACGGCTCAGCCGCGAGCCGACCGTGCCGTAGGAGATACCGAGCGCGGCGGCGATCTCCTCGTGGCTCAGTCCCGCCAGGGCCGTCAGGAGCAGCACGTCGCGCTCGCCCCGCCCGAGACGGGCGATGGCCTCGGCGAGCGCGGGTCGCAGGCTCTCTGCGCTGACCTGGGCCGCCACCCGTTCCTCGTGGCCGGGTGAGTCGGCTGGGGGGCCGTACCTGTTCATGGCCCGCAGCGCGCGGATCTCGGCCCTGCGATGCTTACCGACGAGGTTGGTGGCGATGCCGTACAGCCAGGTTCTGACGCCGGCCCTGGCGGGGTCGTATCGCGCTCGCTTGCGGAACGCCGTCAGGAACGTCTCGGCCACCACGTCCTCGGCCTGTCCAGGGCCGAGTCGCTGGGTGACGTAGCCGTGAATCTCGCTGAAGTAGGCGTCGAAGACCGCGGAGAAGTCGTCGAGCGACTGGTCTGGCGGTCGTTCGACCGGCGTGGCTGTCATCGAGAGCCTCTCGGGAGCGAATGTCGGTCATGGGGTATCACCCGATGGGCCGATCTGCTTTCCCGATCGCCGGTAGGGGCAGAGCGCACTGGACGCCTTCGCCCCTCCGGGCTGGTCACCCGTCGGCGCCCTGTGCCAGGGTGGCCGGTATGTTCGCGATCACCGTACTGACAGAGGACGGTCACCGGCACGTCCGGGCGAGTGCCGGGAAACTCGCCGAACTGGTCGACCGGCTGGGCGGTCAGGGCGACAGGTTCCTGGTCGTCCAGCGGATTCCCGACCTGCCCGAGGTCTTCATTCAGGTATGGCACGAGAATGGGGGCGACTACGCGCTGGAACACCGGGGCGGGGCACCCGACCGGCACTTCCAGACCGTACTCGGCAAACCCGAGCCGGTGATCGCGGCCATGACCCGCTGGGCGCGCTCGGAGGACGAATGGGACTCCGGCTTGGACTGGACCCCGTCGGACCTGGACGTCCCCGAACCTCCGCCTCCTCTCGCACTCGACGAGGACGAGCGTAAGGCTCTCGACGCACGCATCCGTGAAGTGATCGTGGGCGGTTACGGGACGCGGGCGCAGCTGGCCGAGATCGCGGAGGACCATCTCGTGTCGGGGAACCGCCGACCGGTCTCTCCCGAACAGGCACGCCGGCTGGTGGACCGGATGTGGCTGGAACGGGTCGAGGAGCAGGCCTCCTGGCAGGGGGAGACGGACCCGGAACGGCTCAGCCGGGCCTTCACCGCCCTGGAGGCCACGGGCGTCACGGCGAGGGAGAACTTCACCTGCTGCCGCACCTGCGGTCAGGCGGAGATCCGGGGGGCGGGCTCACCGGACGCCCGAGGCTACGTCTACTTCCACAGCCAGTGCACGAACTCGGCCGCGGCCGGACACGGGCTGACACTCCTGTACGGCGTGTTCGACGGCTCACCGGACACGACGGCGTCCATCGGGCGAGAGATCGTGACCGCGCTCCAGGCGACCGGCCTTCCGGTGGAGTGGAACGGCGATCCCCGGCAGGCCGTCACCGTCGTCCCCCTCGACTGGCGCAAACGCCTCATCGGCTGAGCACGAACCCGGCCACACCTCGTTCGTCCGTCTCGGACGGGTCAGAGAGGTCGAGCCGGTCATGGGCGGTGACGGCAGGACCCTGACGAGAGAGCGGGCCGATCAGTCCGGCGCCTGCGCGTAGGAGCCGGATGTCAGGTCCTCCAGGACGCCGGGGCGGCGGGGTTCCAGCCGAAGAGCCTCCGGGCCCGCGACGAGTCCAGCGGTGACGAGCGGGTGAGCGTGGCGGCGAACGGTCCCAGCGCCTCGGCCGCCTGCTCAAGGGTGATCGACATGGCACGCGCACCCGTCAGCTCGGCGACGGCCTCGGCGATCCGCCGCATGGGGGTCCGTTCGAGCCCGACGGCGTTGCCGACGACCCCGGGCGCGGGGCGCTCCAGCATGGCCAGGTACAGCTCGGCGAGATCGTCGACATGCACCGACTACCACTCGTTGGCGCCCTCCCCGACGTAGGTGACCACGCCCTGCTGCCGGGCGGAGGCCACCATGCCCTGCAACAGCCCGGACCCGCCCCGGCCGTAGACCAGCGAGGCCCGGATCACCATGCCCGCCACGTGGCCGGTGTCCAGGACCTGCCGCTCACCGAGGATCTTGTACGGCTGCGGCGAGGTCCGCGGGTCGACGGGGTGATCCTCGTCCACCGTGACGCCCTGGGTGTCCGGACAGACCAGGCCCGTACTGGTGTAGAGAAACGTCCCCCCTTCGCCCAGTCCGGCCAGCAGCGCCCGCAGGGCGTCGTGCTCGATCTCACCCATCTCCGGGTGGGCGTAATCCACGGCGGTGTGGACCACGGCCTCGGCGTCCGCGGCGCTGTTCGAGGACTTCTCCGCCCTGGCCGGGCAGGAGCGCAACATCATCCGGCGCTACTTCCTGCACCCGGACCCGGAGCATCGGCATTACGGCATGGGCGGCCCGGAGCGGTTCGTCGTCACGGCGGTCAGCTATCTTCGCCTGGCCGTCACCCGCTATCCCGACGATCCGGAGCTGAAGCTCCTGGTGGACGAGCTGGTGGCCGGAAGCGAGGAGTTCGCCCGCCTGTGGAACTCCCACCGGTTCCACATCGAGCGTCACCTGCACCAGACCGTACGGCATCCGCAGGTCGGGCCGATCGAGCTGGACTTCGACGTCCTGACCGTTCCCGACTAGGAGGAGCAGGTGGTCATCTTCACCGCCGATCCCGGGTCTTCCGCCTACCAGTCCCTCCAGCTCCTGAAGGTCGTCGGCACCCAGCGCATGACCGTCGCCGGCTGACCCGCGCGCACCGGCCCGAGGTCGCCGGAAGGAACCGCGAGGCCGGGCCGGCCCACGTCGGCTGACTTCGCCGGTGGTCGGGCCGGCGGCGTGGAAGACTCCGGCGCCGCCGGGACCACGGAAACGGCCGGCCTCGTACCCGGCCCACCAGGTGTCCCGGCATCCGTGGTCCGTGATCGGCGGCCGTCGGGAGCGCGCCCTCACAGGCCTTTGCCCCTGGCGCGGAAGGCCGCCGTCTTGACGCGGTTCTGGCAGGTGGTGCCGCAGAACCGGCGGGTACCGTTGCGGGAGACGTCCACGTAGACCCGGTCGCAGTGCGGCGCCGTGCACACGCCGAGACGGTCGTGGTACTCGCTTCCCAGCACGATCGCGAGACCGGTGGCACAGCTCGCCGCCCAGTCGCCCGCCATGGTGCCACCCGGGCCGTGGAAGTGCAGGTGCCACGGCTCTCCGTCGTGGCGTTCGAGCATCGGCCGTGCCCGGGTCTCCTCAAGGAGATCGTTGACCCGCAGGGCGGCGGCGTCGACGTCTCCCCTCGTGACGGCGTCGAAGACCACGCGCAGCCGCGCCGCGATCTCGACGAGCTCACCGGCCTCCGTCTCGGTGACCTCCCGGTGGTCCGGGTGGCCGGTGCGCAGGCCCTCCGTGGCGGCGGCGGCGAGATCTCGTGGCGGCGGGAAGTCGCGGCCTCGCCTCTCTCCCGGGGTCAGCTCGTTGACCAACCCCACGGCCACCCGAACGATCGCATCAGCGTGACTGTTGAAATCCACTTGACCAGTTACATCCTCGCGTTCTAGCTTGTAACTGTCATAAGGCTATACGACAGTCACAAGGAGACTATGGTGCTCACCCACGATGCCGCACTCGAGTGGATCGCACGCTGGGACCGCCAGCAGGAGGGCTACCTGCCCGACCGCGAGGAGCGCTTCACCGCGCTGATCGACGCCGTCGAGGCGACGGGCCGCCCCGACCCGCTGGTCATCGACCTCGGCTGCGGACCGGGCTCGCTGTCCGCCCGCCTCCTGGAACGGCTGCCCAGGGCGACAGTGATCTCGGTCGACGCGGACCCCCTGCTGCTCGGCCTCGGCCGGGCCGCCTACCCGCACCTCTCCTTCGTCTCCCTCGATCTGCGCACCCCCGGATGGACCGGGTCCCTGGGCCTGGACGGGCCGGCCGACGTCGCGGTGAGCACCACCGCGCTGCACTGGATCTCCGGACCGGACCTCCGGAAGATGTACGCCGAGCTGGCGACCGTGCTGCGTCCGGGCGGCCTCCTGCTCAACGGCGACCACATGGAGACCGACGACACCACTCCGGCCATCGCCCAACTCGAACGCACCGTGCACGACCGGGAGACCCTGCGCACGTTCGCCGGCGGCCACCCCGAGGACTGGCGCCAGTGGTGGGAGGCGGTCGCCGCGGATCCCGCCTTCGCCGAACTCCGCACCGCACGCACCACCGCGGGCGCCGACCATCACGGCTCGGAGTCCTCCCTGCTCTCCGAACACGTCGACGCCCTCCGCGATGCCGGATTCGCCGAGATCGGCACCCTCTGGCAGCGCGGCAACAACCGTCTCCTCTGCGCCGTCCGCGACTGATCCGGCCACCGGCACCCCCGCGGCCCGCCGCCGCCACTGCCCATGGACGAGACCTTCCCGTACCATCCCTGCATGTCCCCTCGCATAGCGGTCATCGTGCTGGCAACCGTGCTCGCCACAGGAGCCGCGCTTCCTCCCCGTTCCGTCCGCGGGGACGTCAACGGGGACGGCGGGGCCGACCTGGTGGTGGGCGGCGCCGGTCCGCTCACGATCCAGCCGCTGAAGGGCAGAGCGGCGGTCCGGGACCAGCGCGCGACCGCGCTGTCGACGGGCGACTTCGACGGTGACGGCCTCGCGGACGTGGCGGTCGGCGCCGGCGGCACGGTCACCGTCCTGTACGGCCGGCGCGCGGACGGCTATGTCGGCCGGACCGGCCGATTCACCCCCGGCCAGGGCGGTGTCCCCCGGCTCGGCACCGGCCACGGCTTCGGCAACGCGCTGACCACCTCCGACCTCAACCGGGACGGCTACACCGACCTCGCCGTGGGGGCGCCGGAGACCACGCTGGACGGCGCGGCGACGCACGGCGGCGCCGCCGTCGTCCTGTACGGCTCCCGCCGCGGTCTCACCTCCTCCGGGGCACTGCGCCTCAGCGAGAACACGCCGGGAGTGGTCGGCTTCAGCCAGCACAGCCGTCTCTTCGGCGCCGCGCTGGCGGCCGGAGACGTGACCGGAGACGGATACAACGACCTGGTGGTCACCGCGCCGTCCGGACGGCCGGGATACGACATCGGCGGGGCCGTCCACGTGTTCAAGGGGTCGGCCAGAGGCGTGACGACCGCCGGAGACACCATGGTGACCAGCGGAAACGTGGACGGCCGCGTCATGGACGCGCAGGCGTGCGCGGGTGGTCCCGACGGTGCCGACAACAAGGCGAACACCGCCAGGTGCACGCGCGAGCCGTTCGGCTGGTCGGTCCGGGTCGGCCGTTTCCACGGCGGCAAGCACGCCGACGTGATCGTCGGAATCGGCACCGGCAGGCTTCTCGTCCTGCGAGGCGGTCCCGCGGGCGTCGACAGGCGCCGGCTGAAGACGCTGGCCCTGCCCGGCATCACCGGGACGAGCGACCCGGCCAACGACCACGCCGGCTCGCTCGCCGCCGGCGACGTCGACAAGGACGGCTACACCGACCTCGTCGCGGGAGCTCGCGGCCGGGGCGAGGTCGCCGTCCTGTACGGCTCCGCCATTGGGCCGCGCCGGCCGGACTGGGTCGGGAAGGGCGGGGCCAACGTGGCGCTGCTCGACGTGGACGGCGACACCGTCCCGGAACTCGCCACCACCGACGGAGGCTCCACCCGGATTCTCTGGATCAAGAACGGCCGGGTCGCCAGGACCACCGCTCTTCCCCTGAAAGGCCGGCTGATCGCGCGCTGACCGGAGTCGACGCCCGAGCCGCGTCACCTGGTCACCCGGCACGCAGGCATCGCCGGCCCAGCACGCCGAACCACAGCATGATCGGCAGATGAAGGGCGTATCCCAGCTGCTCCATCGCGACCGACGGTCCCTGCACGCCGGTCGTCCACGGAAGCGCGACCGCGACCAGCCCCGGGAGCGCGACGAGCGCACCGGCCCGGCGAAGCCCCGCGGGCATCGGGACACCGGTCGCGGTGGCGACGGTGGCCGCGACCCACAACAGCCCGGCCAGGTTGACCATCCACTTGGCGGTGAGAAGTACCGCCGCGGCCACGGCGGCGGCCTCGGGAACGGCGGTCAGCCGGGTCACGGCGAGATTGCCGGCGTCGTGGAGCATGCCCGCCAGCCCGGCGGCCGCCAGCAGCCCGCCGGCGAGCACCACCAGATGCGGTCTGGGCGCCTCGGCCGAGCCGGCGGCCATCACCAGCCCCGCGGCGGTCAGCGCCAGCCAGCCCAGCACGTCGAGGGCGAGCTCGGCCAGGTGCAGCCCGGCGTGCTCGCCCACCGCGGCCAGCGCGGCGGCGGGATCGGACGGATTCAGGGTAAGCCCCGATGGCACCACGACGGCCGCACCGGCGACCATGGCGATGAGCGAGCACAGCAGCAGTACACCGGTGAGCCGGTTTCCAGGGGTCGAGTCGGTCATGGACGGTGACGCTAGAACCCTGACGCAGGGACAAGGTCAACACGAGAGGTCGAGATGTGGCGGATCGGACAACTGGCGCGCATGACCGGCGTCTCGGAGCGCACCCTGCGCCACTACCACCACATCGGGCTGCTCATGCCCGCCACGACGGACCGCGCCACCGGCTACCGCCGGTACGGCGTGGCCGAGCTGTCCCGGCTCGAACACATCCGTGCGCTACGACGTCTCGGCCTGTCGCTGCGTCAGATCCCCGACCTGCTGGACGCGCCCGAGGCACAGGTGCGGCAGGCCGTGGCCGAGGTCCTGACGAGCATCCGGCGTGACATCACCGCCCTGGCCACGACCGCGGCTCACGCGGAGGACCATCTCGCGACGCCGATGTCGATCCTGCCGCAACAGACCACGGTGGGCCCGCGCCACCTGCGCGTATGCCACCTTCGCCTCGATCACCCGGCCGAGCTGGCCACCGTCTGCCCGGCACCGCCCGTGACCCTGCTGACCTGGCTGCTCCGGCCCCCGACCGGTGGATTCGCCGCGGCGGTGACCACGGACCGGGGCGGGGAGCGGCTGGTCCTGCCCGCCCGCGCCGTCGTCCGCGCCGTCGTCCCGCCCGCCGGCGTGATCCAGGCCGGGCAGGACCTGTTCGGCTGGCTGGACCGCCACCACATGGACATCGCCGGCCCCAATGTGGAAGAGCACCTCACGGACGACGACGGTGCGCGGGTCACCGTCCTGGAGATCTCCGTACGTCCGCGCCCGCGCGACCCCGCCGGTTGACGGAGGACCGTCGCGTCAGCGTCGATCGTCGGCGAAGGCCGCACGCGGATCGAGGAGCCGACCTCGCGCGTACTCCTCGTCGAAGGCGTCCGGGCCGAGCGCCTCGACGGCGGCGGCGCGGACCTTGGCGAGGTCGGCCGCGTCGTCAGGATCCGGTACCTGGCCGAGCGACGCGAACGCGCTGTCCGCGACCCCGGCCAGCCGCGCCGCCCGCGCGTGATCGCCCTCGGCCGAGGCGTACGCGGCCCCCGCCACGCAGACGTACGGCACGAAGTCGGCCCAGCCGTTGCGGCACACCCGCTCACGGCCCTCGGCGAACAGCTTCCTCGCCACGTCGAGATTGCCCAGGCCCAGCTCGCAGAACGCGAGGTTGTGATATTCGGAGTTGACCGTCTCGGGCCGGCCGAGCGCCTCGTTGAGGGCGATGCTCTCCCGGTACAGATCCCGAGCACGGAGCAGGTCTCCGGACATGCGCGCCACGGCGGCCAGCACGTGCCTCGGCCGTTCCTCGAGGCCGCGGTCATCGGAGCGCAGCGCGACCGCGAGCGCCTCCCGGGCCCGCGCCTCTCCGCCCGGCAGGTCACCGCCGCGGATGGCGACCCGGGCCAGGCTGTACCGGGCCTCCACCTCGCCCGCCGCGTCACCGGCCGCCTGGGCCCGCTCGATCTCGGCCTCGCTCATACGCACCACGGCGTCGCTCTCACCGCGCCGGAAGGCCGAGCGCACGTTCTCACTGAAGTTCATGAATTCTCTTCCTCGATCGGGCTGTCTCGTCCGTCACCGTGCTTCGAACACGGTCCACTTCTCCACGGGGCGGAAACCCATCGACTCGTAGAGCGGCCGGCCCATCGCGCTGGTGTGCAGGTAGGCCGCGTCCGCTCCGGCCGCGACGCCGTCCAGCAGCACGGTCTCGGTGATCGCCCGGCCCAGGCCACGGCTCCGTGCGGCCGGGACGACGGCGATGTTGAACACGCCGACCACACCGGGGGCCCGGATCCCGAGCCCGGTGCCGGTGGGCCGTCCGGACTCCTCGGCCAGATAGCCGGTGATGGGGTCGGCGTCGAGCACGCCACCGCCCATCAGCGAGCCGAAGACGCCCTCGGGAGCTTCGAAGCCCTGGGTGAGAGCCTCGGTGTAGAGGTCGCTCTCGGCCGCACCGACCTGGCGTACCGGCTTTCGCTCCACCGCGCCGGTCCGGAACACGATGTCGCCCGCGGCACAGGCCAGCAGCCACAGATCACTGCGTTCGACCAGCCCGTGCCGGGCCGCGAGGCCGACGATCTCGTCGCCCGCCTCGCCCCGAACCATGATCGACCATGGCGCGCCCTGCCCGCCGACCTCGGTCGCCATCTCGTCGAGCGACTCGCGATCCGGTTCCGGCGCCGTGTCGTAGGCCGCGTTCAACGTCGCGACGCCCGCGCGGGTCACCGCCGCACGGGCGGTGCCCCGCTCGGCGTACCAGCCCATCGGCGTCACCTCGCAGAGCAACTCGATGGCGTCGAAGTACGCCGCCGCCATCCGATCGGCGGTGGTGTCCATGGCTGTCTCCCTCGTGTTCTCCATGGTCAGCGGCGAGCCGCGAGACTCGTGGCCCGGTAAGAGACGGTACCGGGCGCCGCTCAAGCGACCTGCCGGCGCATCCGGTCAAGGACGGGCTCGGAGACCTCGCACCGATCGCCGTCGAAGACGAGGGAGTGGCCGCGGCCGTCGAGGCCGGCCGCGACGACGCCGAGCCCAAGGCCGAGGCCGAGACCCTCGCCATGCTGCGGGACGCCCTCATGATCGGCTGCTTCCTCGGCGACCCCGATGTCACGCGCCGGATGGCCGACCTGCGCTGAGCGGAAGGCGGGCGTCGTCGCACCGCTCACGAGGTCCGAGCCCCTCCTCCACTAACCCTATACAAAAGGTAGGATTAGTAGGCATACTTGCGGCCGTTTGCCTCGTTCTTCAAGGAGCCCCTTATGCGCCGCGTCGTTGCCCTGTTTGGCGTACTCACCCTGATCGGCAGCCTCACCGCCTGCGGGGGAGGTGAGACGAAGGCCGAGAAGGAACAGCTGCGCGTCGGCTACCAGCGGTTCGGCGGGCAGAGCCTGCTCAAGGCCAGGGGACTCGCTCCGAACGCCTCCTGGTCGCTGTTCGAGAGCGGTCCCGCCCTGACCGAGGCGATCAAGGCCGGCGCCGTCGACATCGGCCAGACGGGCGAGGCCCCGCCGATCTTCGCCGCGGCCGGCGGCACCAAATTCAAGATCATCGCAACCTCCGAGCCGGTGCCGAAGGGCGAGGCCGTCCTGGTCAAGGAGAAGAACGGCTTCACCTCCTTCAAGGACCTCAAGGGCAGGAAGGTCGCGCTCAACAAGGGGTCGAACGTCAACTGGCTGCTGGTCAAGCTGCTCGAGGCCAACGACATGAAGATCACCGACATCGAGGTCCAGTACCTCAAACCGGCCGAGGCCCGTCCCGCGTTCGACAACGACCAGGTCGACGCCTGGATCATCTGGGACCCGTACTTCTCCCTCGCCGAGCAGCCGGGCGTGAAGGTCCTCGCCGACGCCACCGGCCTGGCCAACAACCGCGAGTACCTGCTGGTCTCGCCCGAAGCCCTGCGGAACAAGCCCGACCTGGTACGCGAGTATCTGAAGGTCTACCGCGAGGTCACGGACTGGGGCATCGCCAACTCGGAGGAGCGCGTCAAGCTGCTCGCCCCCGAGCTGAAGATCCCCGAGGACGTCGCCCGCCGCGCCCTGGAGCGCAGCGCCCAGCCACTCGCGCAGGTGGACGCCACGATCGGCGACGAGCTCCAGCAGATCGCGGACGGCTTCGCCGACCTCGCGCTCATTCCCGGCAGGGTCGACGTCAAGAGCCTCATCGACCCGAGCTTCTCGGACGTCCTGAAGTGAGGTTCAGGCCACGGCGGCTGATCACGCCGATCGTGCTCGTCGCCGGGTGGGAGGGTGCCGCGCAGGCCGGCGTCCTCTCGCCCGACAAGCTTCCCCCGCCGAGCGAGATCGCGGCGGCGGCCTGGCGGTTGTCCCTGGACGGATCCCTCGGCCTGCACCTGCTGGAATCCGTGGAGCGGGCCGCCCTCGGGCTGCTCATCGGAGGCTCGCTCGCCCTCGTCCTGGGCGCGCTCGCGGGGTTGCTCCGGATCGGGGACGACCTCGTGGACCCGCCGGTCCAGGCGGCCCGGATGCTGCCGCATCTCGGGCTCGTCCCGCTGCTCATCATCTGGGTGGGCATCGGGGAGTCGCTGAAGGTGTCCCTGGTGGCGCTGGGCGCGTTCTTCCCGGTCTATCTCAACACCTACGCCGGCATCCGCGACATCGACGAGAGGCTGGTCGAGGCCGCCCGGACCTGCGGCCTCACCCAGCTCGAGCGGATCCGGCACGTCGTGCTCCCGGGCGCGATGCCGTCCCTGTTCCTCGGCCTGCGACTGGCGTTCGCCGCGGGCTGGCTCAGCCTCGTCGTCGGGGAGCAGGTCAACGGGCAGAGCGGCCTGGGCTTCATGATGATGGAGGCCCGCGACTTCAGCCAGACGGAGATCGTCGTGCTGGGCCTGGTCGTGTACGCGGCCCTCGGCCTGCTGTCCGACCTGGCGTTGCGCACCGCGGAAAGGAGAACGCTGTCATGGCGGCGCGGCCTGCAAGCGTCATAGCCGCCACCGGGATACGCCGGGTGTTCGCCGGCACGACGGTCCTGGACGGCGTCGACCTGCGGATCGAGCGGGGCGAGGTCGTCGCCCTGCTCGGGGAGAGCGGATCGGGCAAGAGCACGCTCCTGCGGATCCTGGCGGGGCTCGACGAGGAGGCGACCGGCGACTTCACGGCCTCCGGGTCGAAGGCCGTCGTGTTCCAGGAGCACCGGCTGCTGCCGTGGAAACGGGTGGCCGACAACGTGGCGCTGGGCGTCCGCGGCCGGGACGCCCAGGAGCGCGCGACGACAGCGCTCGAGGAGGTGGGGCTGGCCGACCGGCGCGGCGCCTGGCCGTCGGAACTGTCCGGCGGGCAGTCCCAGCGTGTGGCGTTCGCCAGGGCACTGGTCCGCGAGCCGGACCTGCTCCTGCTCGACGAACCCTTCGGCGCGCTCGACGCGCTGACCAGGCTGAAGATGCAGGCTCTGTTCGGCAGGCTCCGCGCCAGGCACGGCTTCGCCGCCCTGCTCGTCACCCACGACGTGGAAGAGGCGCTCCTTCTCGCCGACCGGCTCCTCGTCCTGGACAGGGGCCGCATCGCCGAGGAGATCGAGGTCGATCTCGGCCACCCCCGTTCCGTCGACGTACCCGGCTTCAGCGACCTCCGCCGCCGTCTCCTGGCCCTCCTCCACGTCCCGGCCGACCCCGAGGAACCCAGGCGCGCAGCCCTGTCATGCGCGGGGGACGTCGTTCGGAGGCTAGGTGTACTGACCACAGAGGTTGAGTACGGAGGCGGACTGTGACGGCGGGTGGTGCGCCGCCGTGGGGTGTGACCGATGCCGCGCGGGCGCGGATCGACCCGTCACCCTGCCCGCCCAGCCGGTGCTGAGCGGGCGGTGGCCACGACCTCGGATCTCCGAACGGGATCTCGCGGAATCGACGGGCGTCAGGCCATCACCGACTCCCCACCGGGATAGGTGAAGGACGACCGGGGCGAGTAGAAGCCCCACACGACCTGCAGCGGCTCGGCGGGGCGGAGAGCGTAGACGGAGTGGCTCGGCTCCAGGAACTCCAGTGACACGACCTCGAACGGGTCGACCGGTTCCGCCACGAACGGATAGATCCCGCTGAGCCTCCGCCCGCCGACCTCCGTGATGTAACGCAACTGGCCACGGTTGACCGCCGTGCCGGTGTCGCCGACCCGCGCGGTCGCGCGGATCACCGGCACACCGTCCGACTCGGTCGTCGCGACCAGTTCCCCGTCCCCCACCTCGATCGTGGTACGGCCCGCGGTCGCGGGCACACCTCGGGCGGCCGCGTACTCGCGCACCACCGCACTGGAGTTGAAGTAGTGCGTCCACCAGCGGCCGGGGGTCACACCGTCGGGAGCGTAGGCGTCCTCCAGGTCCGGCCCGATATAGGTGAGCGAGTACGCGCCGAAGCCCGAAGTCTGCTCGGGCCGGTCGACGACGTACTGGTTCATGAAGACCTGGCGGTTGGCCATGGGCTTCAGACCGTCGGGCACCAGGGCCGCGACGGCTTCCGGATCAGCCGGCACCCAGCCGAAGTAGATCATCCGACTGTTGACGACAAGCTGGGGAGCCACGAGTTCGGGCACGGCTTCTCCCTTGTATCGGCGGTATCTATCCGGAACATATGTCACGTTCCAACGGAGGACAATGACCTTGATTTCCCGGAAACCCAGGGGGTTCGCACACTCGATACCGGCACCAACGACCACACCCGCGTCGGCGGAGGGCTCCATCGAGAACGCCTCCCCCGGTCAGTACCGCGCCACGTCACCCTCCGGTATCGCGAACCACACCTTGGCCGCCCGCCGGCCGTACCGGCCGAGGCTCGACGTGACCCCGGCCCACCACCGTGGCACCCAGCAGGCGGTCGTGAAGGAACAGCCCTGCTAGGACGGCCACTTCCCCGGGCCGCACTCTGTTCGGGGGCACGTGATCCCCGGCTCGCTCCAGGAGTCCGGCACCCATGCGGGGTGCGAAGCCGACGCCGATCAAGTATCCGGCCGTCCCCGCGACGGCGCTGAGGACCGTGGCGACGATCAGGTAATCGGCCAGGATCGCGATCGGCCTGCGCCACATCATCCCGGCCTGGGACGCGGCAGGCTCGTCCCCCGTGATGGGCCGCACCGCCCGGGACGCGGCGAACACCAGCGCCGCGGTCACCAGGAGGCACAGCTGGGTGATTCCCCAGGCGTCGGCCACCGCTCCGAACCAACCGGCGCTGAACAGCGGGATCGTCTCGCGGCACATGCCTCGCTCACTGTGCAGCGAGGCG
The DNA here is from genome assembly GCF_051918945.1 of Streptosporangium sp. LJ11. Lineage (NCBI taxonomy): Bacteria > Bacillati > Actinomycetota > Actinomycetes > Streptosporangiales > Streptosporangiaceae > Streptosporangium > Streptosporangium sp. LJ11. The sequence continues at coordinate 258,813 of NZ_JBPXMB010000008.1, read as the reverse complement.
AGAGGCCCGACGGCCGCGTTCAGGACGAGGAGTCCCGCCACCCGCCGGCCCACGGTCGCGGGATCCCCGCGGACGAGACACGCGAGAAATCCGAGGAGGACCACCAGAGCCGGAACCGCCCACCCCGTCGTGATCTCCATGACCGCTTCGAGGTCACCACGGAGCGGGGCGAGCGGTGACAGCGTCGATCCGCTGCTGAACTGGCACACGTACCCGTAGATCTGGGTGGTCTCCCCATGGAGCTGGGCGTACTCCTCAAGGCTGAGTCGCTCGCGCCACAGTTCCCACGTCGGGAAGGCCGTGACAGCTGCGGCCGCCACCCACGCCGACAGCGCTGACCGCGGCAAACGGGAAACCCGCGACACCATGATCCTTCCGCCCCGGGAGCGAAACCCCAGCGGTACTCCGGTGAAGCGCTCCAGATCCTGGCCACCACGGCGATGAGTCGCGAAGTCATCCGGTAGGCGGTGTCAACGCCCGCGATCTTCAGTCTTCGCCGGGACGGACGAACCCGCTCTCGTACGCGAAGGCGATGACCTGTGAGCGGTCGCGCAGCTCCAGCTTGTCCAGCACCCTGCCCAGACGCGTCTTCACGGTGGTCTCCCCGAGATGGAGCCTGGCGGCGATCTCCGAGTTCGACAACCCCCGGCCGACGAGGGCGAACACCTCGGCCTCCCGGCCGGTGAGCCGGTGCCGCTGGGACGCCGGCTTCTCGTGCGTCATCCGCTACGACTTCATGCGCTTCGCACCCACCGTGGAGGTGCGGCCCGCGGAGGTGCGACTCCGACCGATCGGCCGCCTGCGGATGGCCCATTCGGCCACGGCGAGGTTGATCACCCAGCCGGCGGCCACGAGCAGCGCCCTGGGGAACTCACCGGGTGTCCCGAGAATCAGGAACCAGGGCAGGTGGGTCAGCGCCTGCGTACCCGCGCCCAGGCCGATCGCATAACCACGAATCATCCAGGCGCGGTGCCGGGCGATGTCCCGCCGCCGGATCGCGGCGAAGGCGAGAACGATGGACAGGACCATGGCCGAGCCGAACACCAGCCGGATGCCGGCGAGGAGATCACCGTCACCCTCAGGTCGGGGGTAGAACAGGGTCATCCACAGGCCAGAAAGCGCCGCGACGACGCCGCAGAGGACCAGGACCCGCCCGGCGACGCGGTGCCAGCCCGGCCTCCGGCGACGGAAACGGGGAGCGAACTGGAAAGCTCCCAGGATGGTGTACACGCTGACACTGAGGATGTGCAGCACCACGGGCAGGGGTGCCGCGAAGAACCGTGCGTTTCCCGGCGTGATCTCCGTGCCGGCCGTCAGCTCGGTCAGGCGGGCGGCTCCGGCGATCATCGGAACGGCGCCGAGCAGGATCAGCGCGGCGGGCAGGAGCCAACCCGACCCGGCGGAGGGGGTCGTGGCGACTTCGGCACGGGCACGGACGGTGAAAGTCTCCGCTGTCTTCCGCTCATCCGCCGGCCGGCCGCTTCGCGGCGGCTGCGAGGACAGGAGGTGGCCTGTCGGGCTCTCATCGGTCATGGTCCGATCGTGACAACCGGGACGGCGGCGGTTCATCGGGAGAACGGCCTGACCCGAACCGGCCGATCGTCCACTGACAAGGCATACTTTCGGCCGGAGTCCCGCGAGGCCGTGGAGTGGCTCTCCTCAATCCCCACGTCAGCACCGCTGAAGGTGAATGGGAAGCCTGGTATCTCGCGCCACAGCTACCCGGCGCCAACCGTTACAGGTCCTTCTGGGACCTCGCGATGGACGAGCTGCAAAGGCGATACCCGAGTTGATGTCCCATTCGTCGTTGAGCTTCGCCGTCTCGGGCCCTTCGTGGCGGTGGTCATGCGCGTGGGCGGTCGCCGACCGCGACCGGCCGAAGAGCCGCGGCGCGGCCCGCTACCGCCCGACGCGCTGCAGACGGGCTGCAGATGGGCTGCTTTGCCCCTGTGGTGAAGGTCGTCGCCGAAAACGGCTCCGGCCCAAGACCGACACCGGACACACCGGGCGATCAAGGGCCAGGATCTAGCCGAATCCGCAGGTCTACGCCTCGCCGGAGGTCAGGCCGACCGGGCAGCTGACCCCGGTCCCCCCGATCCCGCAGTAACCGCCCGGGTTCTTGTACAAGTACTGCTGGTGATACTCCTCGGCGAAGTAGTACTCCCCCGCCGGGGCGATCTCGGTGGTGATGGGGTCGTAGCCCGACTCGGTGAGCACCTTCTGGTAGGCGTCACGCGAGGTGAGGGCCGACTTCTCCTGCTCGGGCGAGTGGAAGTAGATCGCCGAGCGGTACTGCGTGCCGACGTCGTTGCCCTGGCGCATGCCCTGGGTGGGGTTGTGGGCCTCCCAGAAGACGCGCAGCAGCTCCTCGTACGACACCTTGGCAGGGTCGAAGACGACGCGGACGAGCTCGGTGTGGCCGGTCTGGCCGGTGCAGACCTCCTCGTAGGTCGGGTTCTGGGTGTAGCCACCCGCGTAGCCGACCGAGGTGGTGATCACTCCCGGTGTCTGCCAGAAGATGCGCTCGGCGCCCCAGAAACAGCCGAGGCCGAAGTCGGCGATCTCGCTTCCCTCGGGGTAGGGCGGAGCGAGCGGGGCGTCGAGGACCGCGTGGCGGCCGGGTGCCGTGATCCGCGTGGGGCGGCCCGGGAGCGCGTTCTCCGGGGACACCATCGTCGTCTTGTCCTTGCCGAACAACCAGCCCATTGTGAACCTCCTCCTGACACGTTCTCACCAGGAGGCAACCACGCGCGACCTTCCCGTGTTCCCGTAAGCCCCGCTTAACAGAGCAGAAAGCACTACTAAATTGTATTAAACCTAGTAAGGAGCGAGGATAGGCGTCATGCCTGAAACGCGCCGTGGAGTCCTGTACGGCATCGCCGCCTACAGCATGTGGGGCCTGTTCCCGCTGTACTGGCCGCTCCTGAAGCCCTCGGCCGCCCTGGAGATCCTGGCGCACCGCATCGCGTGGTCCCTGGTCGCCGTCGTCGCCATCCTGGCGGTACGGCGCCACTGGTCCTGGTTCCGCGAGCTCCTGCGCACTCCAGGGAAGCTCGGCCTCCTCGTCCTGGCAGCGGTGATCATCACGGTCAACTGGGGCGTCTACATCTACGCCGTCAACAGCGGGCACGTGGTCGAGGGCGCGCTCGGTTACTTCATCAACCCGCTGGTCAGCGTGCTCTTCGGGGTGTTCCTGCTGAAGGAGCGGCTGCGGCGGTGGCAGTGGGTCGCGGTGGGGCTGGGCACGGCGGCGGTGGTCATCCTGACCGTCGACTACGGGCGTCCGCCGTGGATCGCGCTGGTGCTGGCCGTCAGCTTCGGCACGTACGGGCTGGTCAAGAAGACCGCGGGGGTGGGCGCGGCGGAGAGCATGACGGTCGAGACGCTGGTGCTGCTGCTGCCCGCGCTGGGCTACCTGGCGTACCTGGGACAGCAGGGGACGAGCACGTTCGGCAACGCGGGGGCGGGCCACGCGCTCCTGCTGGCCGGGGCGGGCGTGGTCACCGCCGTCCCGCTGCTCTGCTTCACCGCCTCCGCGATCCGGGTGCCACTCACCACGATCGGCCTGCTGCAGTACATCGCCCCGCTGCTGCAGTTCCTGTGCGGCGTGTTCGTCATAGGGGAGGTCATGCCGCCCAGTCGCTGGCTGGGGTTCGGTGTCATCTGGCTGGCGTTGTCGGTCTTCACCTGGGACAGCCTCCGGACGGCCGCTCAGGCCCGCCGGACGGCTCCCGACTCCGTTCCCGTACAAGAACCCGCGTAAGACCCCATAGCGCCACATGGTGGCGCCAGGGGCCGTGGAGGGCCGCGTCAAGGCGACCGGGTCGGTCAGGAGCCGCGGACGGCGAGGACCAGCGGGGTGAGGTCCGGGTCGACGCCGGCCTGCTCCAGGGCCGCGGCCAGCGAGCGCTCGTAGGTGGGCGTGGCCCCGGCCAGCCGGGCCCGGCCCTCGTCGGTGATCACCGAGTAGACGCCGCGGCGGTCGTCCGAGCAGAGGTCGCGCCGGGTCATCCCGGCCTCCTCGAGGCGGGCGACGAGGCGGGTCACCGAGCTCTGGTTGAGCCCCACGGCCTCGGCGAGTTCCTGCATGCGCATGCAGCCGGCGGGAGCGGTGGCGAGCCGTCCCAGCGCGCGGTACTCCGACAGCCCGAGGCCGTGTCCGCGCTGGAGGGCCTTGGTCAACTCCGCCTCCACGCGCGCGTGCAAGAGGGCGAAACGATCCCACGACATGGTGATTCCTCCTGGAGTGTTCTATCGGCAGGAGTCTACATGCACATACAATATTTGCTTTTACATGCAATAAACATCATGGAAGACATACGAAAAACCCGGTCAGACCGGGTGGGTGAGCCGGATGATCATGCCTGCGGTGGCCGGCCGGAACGCTTCACGACGTGGTCGCACGACTCCAGGCTAACGGGGCCGGCCGGACCACTGCACGAGGTGGTCGCACACCGCCTGGCGGGCGATGGCCGGCCGGACAACCCACGAATGATCACACGGCACCGAGAAGACGGTGCCGGGCAGGCGGTGGTCAGCCGGAACGCTCCACCACGTAGTCGCACAGTGCCAGATAGGCGGAGCGGGCCGGGATGTCGGGAAGGCTCATCAGATCCTGGCGGGCGCGGTCGGCCCAGGCGAGCAGCTCGGCGCGGGCACGTCCCATGGCGGGGTCGGCGCGGAGCAGACCCAAGGTCTCCTCGATGTCCTCCTCCGCCACCGGACCGGCCAGCAGCTCGCGCAGGCGGGCGCTCTCGGGGGCGTCCGAGGCGAGGACGTAGAGCACCGGCAGGGTCCGGACGCCCTCGCGCAGGTCGGTTCCGGGGGTCTTGCCCGACTCGATCGTCTCCGAGGCGACGTCCAGCAGGTCGTCGCCGAGCTGCCACGCCACCCCGATCGCCTCGCAGGCCCGGGTCAGCCGCTCGACCACCTCGGGCGAGGCGCCGCTGAGCATGGCGCCGAACCGGCCGGAGGTGGCGATCAGCGAACCGGTCTTGTCGGCCAGCACCCCGATGTAGTGGGCCACCGGATCGTCGCCGGGGCGGGGGCCGACGGTCTCGCGGATCTGGCCGCGCACCAGGCGGGAGAACGTCTGGGCCTGGATCCTGATGACGTCGGCACCGAGGTCCGCGAGGATCTCCGACGCCTGGGCGAACAGGTAGTCGCCGGTCAGGATGGCCACGGTGTTGTCCCAGCGGGCGTTCGCCGACGGGGAGCCCCGGCGGACCGGGGCCTCGTCCATCACGTCGTCGTGGTAGAGCGTCGCCAGGTGGGTCAGCTCGATCACCACGGCCCCGGGCACCACACCCGCGGCCTGCGGCGAGCCGAACTGGGCGGCGAGCAGGGCCAGCATGGCCCGGAACCTCTTGCCGCCGGCCTCGATGAGGTGCTTGGACGCCTCCGTGACGAAGGCGTCCTCGCTCTGCACCGAGGACCGCAGCAGCTTCTCGACCTCTGCCAGTCCGGTCGCGACGTCCTGCGCCAGCCGCTCGTCGACGAACGGAAGATCAACAACCGGTGGCGCAGCCATGAAACGTTACTCCTCTAGCGAATGAACAGCGCGGACGCAGCCTGATCCGCGAGATCGAGCACCGGCTGCGGGAAGACCCCGAGCACTACCGTAGCCGCTGCCGCGAGGGTGACCACAGCCGAGGTGCCCACCGTGGGTGCCGCGATGGACGGCCCGTCGGCGGCGGGCTCGCTGAAGAACATCAGCACGATGACGCGGACGTAGAAGAACGCCGCGATCGCCGAGCTGACCACACCCACGACGACGAGCGGCAGGGCGTCCCCGGCGACCGCCGCCGAGAAGACGGCGTACTTGCCGAAGAAGCCGCTCGTGAGCGGGATGCCGGCGAAGGCGAGCAGGAAGAAGGCGAAGATGCCCGCCAGGACCGGGGAACGCTTGCCCAGGCCGGCCCACCGGGACAGGTGCCCGGCCTCGCCACCCGCGTCGCGCACCATGGTGACGACCGCGAAGGCGCCGACCGTGGTGAAGCCGTACGCGGCCAGGTAGAACAGGATGGCCGACAGGGCCTGGGCGTTCTGCTCGGCGGCGCCGACCGCGACGATGCCGGTGAGCAGGAAGCCCGCGTGCGCGATCGAGGAGTAGGCGAGCATCCGCTTGATCTCGGTCTGGGTGATGGCCAGGACCGCGCCGACGATCATCGTCAGGATCGCGACGCCCCACATGACCGGCTTCCAGTTCCACTCAAGACCGCCCAGAGCCACCCAGAAGACCCTCATAACGGCTCCGAAGGCCGCGACGAGCACGGTGGAGGCCATCAGGGCGGTGACCGCGGTGGGCGCGCCCTGGTAGACGTCAGGCTTCCACGCCTGGAACGGCGCGGCTCCGATCTTGAAGAGCAGGCCGATGCCGAGCATCGCGGTGCCGATCAGCAGCAGGGTCTCCTGGCCGCTGACCGTGCTGAGCGAGTCGCTGATGGCCCGCAGGTCCACCGACCCGGCGTAGCCGTAGATCAGGGCCATCCCGTACAGGAAGAAGGCCGAGGAGAACGCGCCGAGCAGGAAGTACTTGACCGAGGCCTCCTGCGAGAGCAGGCGGCGACGGCGGGCCAGGCCACAGAGCAGGTACAGCGGCAGGGACATGACCTCGAGGCCGACGAACATGATCAGCAGGTCGTTGGCGGAGGCGAAGAGCAGCATGCCGCCGACGGAGAACAGCAGCAGCGGGTAGACCTCGGTCTGGGCGTACCCGCTGAGGATCGCCTCCTCCTCGTCGGGGCTTCCCGGCACCGCCGCCGCCTGCGCGACGAACTGCTCCTCGTCATTGATCAGGAGCGTGCTGACCAGGGCCAGCACGAGGATGATGCCCCAGATGAACAGGGAGGGACCGTCCACCGCGACCGAGCCCATCGCCGCCGGGGCGTCCGGCAGACCGTTGACGGCGTTGAGCACGGTCATCAGGAACGCGCCGACCAGGGCCAGCAGCGTGAGCGGCATGTGAATCGACTTGCGCAGGTAGCGGGGCGCGAACGCCTCGATCAGCACGCCGATGATGGCCGCGCCGAACACGAGCAGCATCGGCGACAGCAGCGCGTACTCGATCGTCGGGGGTTGGATGATGGCGTCGTTCACTGCCCGGCCCCCTTCTGGTCCGCCACGGCGGGTTTGGGCTGTTCGATGTTGATACTGCTGAGCGTCTTGTCCACCGCGGGGTTGATCACGTCAAGCACCGGCTTGGGATAGAAGCCCAGCACGAGGAGCACCGCGACCAGCGGGGCCACCACGAAGATCTCACGCAGGTTGAGGTCGGGCAGGCCGAGCACCGGCTTCTTCGGGGAGTCGGGCAGGGCCTGCGCCGCCTCCTCGGGGGAACCGGGCACGGCGTACGCCGGCTCCTTCGGGGCGCCGGTCATCATGCGCTGGTACATCCACAGGATGTAGACGGCCGCCAGGACGACACCGCTGGTCGCGATGATCGCCGGGACCGGGTAGCGCTGGTAGGTGCCGAGCAGGACCATGAACTCGCTGACGAACGTGGACAGACCCGGCAGGGAGAGCCCGGACAGGCCGGCGATCAGGAAGGTGCCCGCCAGCAGCGGGGCGACCTTCTGCACGCCTCCGTAGTCGGCGATCTGGCTGGAACCCCGGCGGTAGATCAGGAAGCCGGCGATCAGGAACAGCGCGCCGGTCGAGAAGCCGTGGTTGACCATGTAGAGGGTGGCGCCCGCGCCCGCGTTCGCGGTCATCGCGAAGACGCCCAGCGCGATGAAGCCGAAGTGCGAGATCGAGGTGTAGGCGATCAGGCGCTTCATGTCGGTCTGGCCGATGGCCACGATCGCGCCGTAGACGATGCCCACGACCGCCAGCACGATCACCAGCGGGGTGAAGAACTTCGACGCCTCGGGGAACAGCTCCAGGCAGAAGCGGAGCATCCCGTACGTGCCGACCTTGTCCAGCACGCCCACCAGCAGCACCGCGGCGCCGGCCGGGGCCTGCGCGGCGGCGTCGGGCAGCCAGGTGTGGAACGGCCACAGCGGCGCCTTGACCGCGAACGCGATGAAGAAGCCCGCGAAGAGCCACTTCTGCGTGGTCGGGTCCTGGACGGCCGCGATCAGCTCGGGGAACATGAAGGTGTTCTTCCCGGCGACCACGTAGAGCGCGATCACCGCGACCAGCATGAGCAGGCCGCCGAAGAGCGAGTACAGCAGGAACTTCACGGCCGCGTAGGACCGCTGCGCCCCGCCGTACGACCCGATCATGAAGTACATCGGGATGAGCATGGCTTCGAAGAAGACGTAGAACAGGAAGACGTCGGTCGCCGCGAAGACGCCGATCATCATCGCTTCCAGCACCAGCAGCAGCGCGAAGTAGGTCTTCACCGACCGCTTGGGCGGGGCCGCGGCCCCGGAGCCGTCGGCGTCGTGCCAGGAGGCGAGGATCACGATCGGCACGAGGATCGCCGACAGCGCGATCAGCACCAGGGCGATGCCGTCGACGCCGACGCCGTAGTGGACGCCGAAGCGCGGGATCCACTCGTAGACCTCGGCGAACTGGAAGCGCGTCCCGGAGGCCGGGTCGAACTGCGCCGCCAGGACGCCGGTCAACGCCAGCACGACCAGCGAGACCACCAGGGCCAGCTGCTTGGCGAGCTTGTCACTCTTGACAAGGGAGACACCCACCGCGCCCAGAACGGGCACGGCCATCAGGGTCGAGAGCCAGGGCATCACATGTTCCCTACGTAGAGCAGCGCGCCAACGACCACGGCGGCACCGAAGAGGATGGACAACGCGTAGGACCGCACGTAGCCGGTCTGGATGCGGCGCAGCCGCCCGGAGGTCCCGCCGATCCCCGCCGCCAGGCCGTTGACCAGGCCGTCGATGCCGCGGTTGTCGAAGAACACCGCGATGCGGGCCAGCCACTGGCCGGGGCGCATGAACAGCGCCTCGTTCAGCGCGTCGCCGTACAGGTCACGGCGGGCGAAGGTGGTGACGAACGAGCCGCGCGGGGCGACCCGGGGCACCTCGGCGGCACCGTAGCGGAACCAGGCGAAGACGACGCCGACGGCGACCAGCGCGAGCGTGGCCAGGCCGGGGACGCTGAAGGGGTGGAACTCGGGGAGCTTCGCGGGCGCGCCGACCGCCGGGGCGAGGAACCTCATGAGCCGGTTGTCCAGGACCATGAATGCGCCCAGGAAGATCGAGCCGATCGCCAGCAGGATCAGCGGCACGGTCATCACCGAGGGCGACTCGTGCGGGTGCGCGTCGTCGGCCCAGCGCTTCTTGCCGAAGAAGGTCATGAAGACCATCCGCGACATGTAGAAGCCGGTGATGCCCGCGCCCAGGACCGCGAGCCAGCCCAGGATCGCGTTGTGGTGCATGGCCGTCTCGATGATGCCGTCCTTGGTGAAGTAACCGGACAGCAGCGGGAAGCCGATGATCGCGAGGTAGCCGACGATGAAGGTGACCGCGGTGACCTTCATCACCGAGAACAGCCCGCCGTACTTGCGCATGTCGACCTCGTCGTTCATGGCGTGCATGACCGAGCCCGCCCCGAGGAACATGTTGGCCTTGAAGAAGCCGTGCCCGATGAGGTGCGCGATGGCGAACGCGTAGCCGACCGGGCCGAGGCCCGCGCCGAGCATCATGTAGCCGATCTGCGACATCGTCGAGCCCGCGAGGCCCTTCTTGATGTCGTCCTTGGCGCAACCGATGATCGCACCGGCGAGCAGCGTGGCCACACCGACGATCGTCACGACCAGCTGCGCGGTGGGGGCGGCCTCGAAGAACGCGCCCGAGCGGACGACCAGGTAGACGCCCGCGGTGACCATGGTCGCCGCGTGGATGAGGGCCGAGACCGGGGTCGGGCCCTCCATCGCGTCCAGCAGCCACGACTGCAGCGGCAGCTGGGCCGACTTGCCGCAGGCGCCCAGGAGCAGCAGCAGGCCGATCGCGGTGATCGTGCCCTGCGAGGCGCCGCCGGACTGGAGCGCCCCGTCGACGGTCGCGCCGGACAGCTCGCCGAAGGCGACCGTGCCGAACGTCGTGAAGATCGTGAAGATCGCGATCAGCAGGCCGAAGTCGCCGACGCGGTTGACGATGAAGGCCTTCTTCGCCGCGGCCGCCGCCGAGGGCTTGAACTGCCAGAACCCGATGAGCAGGTACGAGGCCAGGCCCACGCCCTCCCAGCCGATGAACAGGGCGACGTAGTTGTCGGCCAGCACCAGCAGGAGCATCGCCGCGACGAACAGGTTCAGGTAGGCGAAGAACCGGCGCCGGTCGACGTCGTGCGACATGTAGCCGATCGAGTAGATGTGGATCAGCGATCCCACACCGGTGATCAGCAGGGCGAAGCTGATCGACAGCGGGTCGATCAGCAGCCCCATGTCGGCGACGCCGGGGATGAACTGGTAGAGCGGGACACCCTGGCGGCGCTGGGCCTCGGGCAGGCCGAGAATCTCGACGAAGGCGGCGACCGCCACCACGAAGGCGCCCAGGGACATCGCGACGCCGAGGAGGTGACCCCAGCGGTCGGAGCGACGCCCGGCCAGCAGCAGGACCGCGGCGCCGAGCAGCGGGAGTGCGATCATGAGCCAGGAGACTCCGATCACGCCCCCGGAATGCTGGATGATCTCAGCGGGTTCCACGGCCACCTCTTAGTACTTCAGCAGGTTGGCGTCGTCCACCGACGCGGACCTGCGGGTTCGGAAGATCATCACGATGATGGCGAGGCCGATCACGACCTCGGCCGCGGCCACCACCATCACGAAGAACGCGATGATCTGGCCGTCCAGGTTGCCCTGCTGCCTGGCGAAGGTGACGAACGCGAGGTTGCAGGCGTTGAGCATGAGCTCCACGCACATGAACACCACGATCGCGTTGCGCCGCACCAGCACACCGACGGCGCCGATCGCGAACAGCAGCGCGGAGAGCACCAGGTAGTGAGTGGTCACTTGCCGTCCTCCTGCTGGAGTGCCGCGTCCCTCACATGGACGGGCTCGTCGTCCTGGTCGGAGTCACGGCCCTGCGCCGCCTCCTTCTCCAGGACCTGCTTGATGAGCGCCGCCTTCGCCGGGTCGGTCGGCGCGAAGCCGTCCTCGATCTCGTGCCGGGCGAGCACCCGGTTGATGGACTTCTCCGCGACCGTGCCGTCGGGCAGCAGGGCCGGCATGTCGATCGCGTTGTGCAGCGCGTAGGTGCCGGGCCCCGGCAGCGGCGAGGGCTGCGGGCCGGTGAAGCGGGCGCGGGCCAGGTCGCGCTGGGTGGCCTTGGGCCGGACGCGCTCGCGGTGCGCCAGCACCATCGCGCCGAGCGCGGCGGTGATCAGCAGCGCCGAGGTGACCTCGAAGGCGAAGACGTACCTGGTGAAGATGAGCTGCGCCAGCGAGGGCACGTTGCCGCCCGCCCCCTCCACGGCCGTGGCGAGGCCGGTGGGCGGGGCGTAGACGGCGTTGCCGACGCCCAGGGCGAGCAGCGCCGCGAAGGACATGCCCGCGACGAACGCCCACAGACGCTGTCCCCTGATCGTCTCGACCAGCGAGTCGGCGGAGTCGACGCCGACGAGCATCAGGACGAACAGGAAGAGCATCATGACCGCGCCGGTGTAGACGATGATCTGCACCGCGGCGAGGAAGGGGGCGTCCTGGACCGCGTACAGCACGGCCAGCGACAGCATGACGACGCCCAGCATCAGCGCCGAGTAGACCGCCTTGCGGCTGAAGACGAGCCCGAAGGCCGCCCCCACCGAGACGACCGCCAGAACCCAGAACGTGATGGTCTCACCCATTGTTGCGTCCCAGCCGGTAGTAGTCCTCTTCGGTCTCGCCGAGACGCATGGGGTGCGGCGGGACCTCCATGCCGGGGCCGAGCGGCGCGAGCAGCATCTCCTTGGTGTAGATGAGGCTCTCACGGCTGCTGTCGGCGAGGTCGTACTCGTTGGTCATCGTGAGCGCCCGTGTCGGGCAGGCCTCGATGCACAGGCCGCACAGGATGCACCGCAGATAGTTGATCTGGTAGGTGCGCCCGTAGCGCTCACCCGGCGAGAACCGCTCCTCGTCGGTGTTGTCCGCACCCTCGACGAAGATCGCGTCGGCCGGGCAGGCCCAGGCGCACAGCTCGCAGCCGACGCACTTCTCCAGGCCGTCGGGCCAGCGGTTGAGCTGGTGCCGGCCGTGGAAGCGCGGGGCCGTGGGCCGCTGTTCCTCGGGGTAGTTGACCGTCTCGACCTTCTTGAACATCGTGTGGAAGGTCACGCCGAATCCCTTGATGGGATTCAGCCAATCAGTTGCTCCCACTGGGAACCTCCTTGCGCGCTACACCGTGGTAGTGCGGCAGGTCGAGCGGCGGCACCGGGAAGCCACCGGCGGACGGCTCGGCTTGGAGTTGCTCGAACTCGGCCTGGACCTGGGCGGCCCTGGCCTCCTTGCGCCTCTGCAGCACGCTGTCGAAACGCCACCAGATCCCGAAGCAGCCGACCAGCACGGCCGCGAGCACGATGAACACGACCGACTGGTCGACGTTGTCCAGCCGCAGGGCCTTGACCGTGGCGACGAGCATGATCCAGGCCAGGTTGACCGGGATGAGGATCTTCCAGCCGAGGGCCATCAGCTGGTCGTACCTGACACGCGGCAGCGAGGCGCGGCACCAGACGAAGAAGGAGAAGACCAGCACCATCTTGAGGAAGAACCACAGCAGCGGCCACCAGCCGGTGTTGGCCCCGTCCCACATGGAGATCGGCCACGGGGCCCGCCAGCCGCCCATGAACAGGGTGATGGAGACCGCGGAGACCACGAAGACGTTGACGTACTCGGCGAGCATGATGACCGCGAACTTCAACGAGTTGGAGTATTCGGTCTGGAAGCCGCCGACCAGCTCGCCCTCGCCCTCGGGCAGGTCGAAGGGGACCCGGTTGGTCTCGCCCAGCATCGTGATGATGTAGATCAGGAAGGACGGGATCAGCAGGATCATGTACCAGGAGGGCAGCGGGATCTCCAGGCCGCCCAGCGTGAGCACCCCGCCGTTGGCCTGCGCCGCGACGATCTCCGAGGTGGAGAGGGTCCCGGCGAACAGGAAGACGCCGACGAACGACAGGCCCATCGCGATCTCGTACGAGACCACCTGGGCGCTGGCCCGCAGGCCGCCGAGCACCGAGTAGGGGGAGCGCGAGCCCCAGCCGGCCAGCACGATGCCGTACACGCCGATCGAGGCCATCGCGAGCACCAGCAGCACCGCGACCGGCAGGTCGGTGAGCTGCAGCGGCGTCTGCACCCCGAACATCGAGACCATCGGGCCCATCGGGATGACGGAGAAGGCGAGGAAGGCCGGGACCGCCAGGACGACCGGGGCGATGAAGTAGATCACCTTGTCGACGGTCCGGGGCATCAGGTCTTCCTTCAGCCCCATCTTGAGACCGTCGGCCACCGACTGGAGCAACCCGAACTTGCCCGCCCGGTTGGGGCCGTACCGGTTCTGCATGCGGGAGATGAGCTTGCGCTCGAACCACACACCGAACAGCACGCCCAGCATCAGGACGATGAAGATGACGGCGGCCTTGATGATGCTGATCCAGAGCGGGTCCTTGCCGAAGTCGGCGAGGCTCGGATCGGCCGCTAGAAGAGTCCGGGCGTTCATTACCGCTCCTCGTTGGCTTCGCCGGCGGCGCGTGCCTCGCCGGCCGTCGTGCCGGTGGCACGCTCGTCGGACCCGGTGTCAGTGGCCGCGCCGATGCCCGCGACGGTGCTCGCCGAACCCGGCGTGACCGGGCTCGCGGCTGCGGGCGCGACGGAGGCGCCCCCGTTGGACGCGGCGTTCCCGGAGGAGGCGCCGATCGCGACCACGTCACCGGCGACGGCGCGCAGGTCCCGGGTGACCGAGCGGCCCGCGGAGTTGGCCGGCAGCCACACCACCCGGTCGGGCAGGTCCGCGATCCGCACGGGCAGGCTCAGCGAGCCGCGCTCGCTGCTGACGACGATCTCGCCGCCGTCGACCAGGCCCGACTCGGCCGCGGTGGACTCCGACACCAGCGCCTCGGCCCGGCGGGCGGTGCCCGCCAGGTACGGCTCTCCGGCCTGCATGCGGCCGTCGTCGAGCAGCAGGTGCCAGCTGGCCAGCACGGCCTCCCCCGCCTTCGGCCCGGCGGCGGCCCGGCCGGCCGCGTCGGGGGCGGCGGCCCTGGGGCCGCGCCACGCGCCGATCGAGCTGAGCTCGCGGCGGGCGGCGGCGGGGTCGGGCAGGCCGAGGTGCACGTCCATCGCGTCGGCGATCGCGGAGACGACCCGCAGGTCGCTCATGATCCCCGGAACCGGGAGCGCCTCGGCGAAGGTGCGCCCGCGTCCCTCCCAGTCGACGAAGGTGCCCGACTTCTCGGCCACCACGGCGACGGGGAGCACCACGTCGGCGCGGTCGGTGACCGCGCTGGCGCGCTGCTCCAGGCTCACGATGAACGGGGTGTTCTCCAGAGCGAGCAGCGCGGCCTGCGGCGCCGGCAGGTCGTAGGGGTCGACACCGGCGATGACGAGGGCGTCGAGCTCGCCGTCGAGCGCCGCCGCCAGCATGGCGGTGGTGTCGCGGCCCTCGCCCTCGGGCAGGGAGGCGACGTCCCACGCCCTGGCCACCTCGGCGCGGGCGGTCTCGTCGCCGACCGGGCGGCCGATCGGCAGCAGGTTCGGCAGCGCCCCGGCCTCGACGGCCCCGCGCTCACCGGCGCGGCGCGGGATCCAGGCCAGGCGGGCGCCGGTGGAGCCGGCGAGCCGCAGCAGCGCCGACAGCGCGCCCGGCACGGTGGCGAGCCGCTCACCGGCCAGGATGATCGCGCCCGGCTGCCTGATCGCCTCGGCGGCGATCGCGTCCACGCCGGCCAGGTCCTCCAGGACGGCGGTCTCCGAGCCCGGCACCGCCGGGATCAGGGTGCCGCCCATCTTGGCGAGCCCGGGGCCGGCGAACGGCGCGACCGAGAAGACCTTCAGGCCCTTCTTGCGCGCCGCCTTGCGCAGGCGCAGGAAGACGATCGGCGACTCCTCGTCGGGCTCGAAGCCCGCCAGGAGCACCGCGGGCGCCTTCTCCAGGTCGGCGTAGCGGACCTCGATGCCCTTGCCGGCGACGGCGTGCGCCAGGAACCGCGCCTCCTCCTCGGAGTGCGGCCTGGCACGGAAGTCGATGTCGTTGGTGCCGAGAGCGATCCGGGCGAACTTCGCGTACCCGTACGCCTCCTCGACGGTGAGGCGACCGCCGACCAGCACGCCGGCGCGCCCGCGCGCGGCGGACAGGCCCTTGGCGGCCGCGGCGAACGCCTCGGGCCAGGAGGCCGGGACCAGGCGCCCCTCCTCGTCACGGACGAGGGGGGTCTTCAGCCGGTCGGGCTGGGTCGCGTAGGTGAAGGCCCAGCGACCCTTGTCGCAGTTCCACTCCTCGTTGACCTCGGGGTCGTCCCCGGCCAGGCGGCGGGTGACCTTGCCGCGCCGGTGGTCGGTGCGCAGGGAGCAGCCACTCGCGCAGTGCTCGCAGGCGCTGGGTGTGGAGACCAGGTCGAACGGGCGGGCCTGGAAGCGGTACGCGGCACCGGTGAGCGCGCCCACCGGGCAGATCTGCACGGTGTTGCCGGAGAAGTAGGACTCGAACGGGCGGCCGTCGGCGGTGGCGACCTGCTCCTTGGCCCCGCGCTCGAAGAAGTCGATGAGCGGGTCGCCGGCGATCTCGTCGGAGAAGCGGATGCAGCGCGCGCACTGGACGCAGCGCTCGCGGTCGAGCAGCACCTCGGAGGAGAGCGCGACCGGCTTGTCGAAGGTCCGCTTCTTCTCCACGAAGCGGCTCTCGCCCTGGCCGTTGGACATGGCCTGGTTCTGCAGCGGGCACTCGCCGCCCTTGTCGCAGACCGGGCAGTCGAGCGGGTGGTTCAGGAGCAGCAGCTCCATCACGCCGCGCTGCGCCTTCTCGGCGACCGGGGAGGTGAGCTGGGTCTGGACGACCATGCCCTCGGCGACCTCGATCGCGCAGGAGGGCTGCGGCTTGGGGAAGCCGCGGCCGTTGCCGGCGTCGGGGATGTCCACCAGGCACTGGCGGCAGTTGGCGGCCGGTTCCAGCAGCGGGTGGTCGCAGAACCGGGGGATCTGGATGCCGAGCAGCTCGGCCGCCCGGATGATCAGGGTGCCCTTCGGGACGCTCACCTGGAAGCCGTCGATGGTGACGGTGACCAGGTTCACCGGCACCTGCTGCGCCGGGGTGGTGGCTTCGACGGTCATGGCGTCTCCTCCGTCGGCCTCATGACCGAGACGGTGCTGTGCTTGCCGGTTGCCGGGGTCCGCGCGCTCACTGGGCACCCCACACCGTGGACGGGGCGTGATCGAACGGGCAGCCGCCGATCTCGAAGTGCTTGAGGTATTCGTCGCGGAAGTATTTCACCGACGAGTGGATGGGGCTGGTGGCCCCGTCGCCCAGGGCGCAGAAGGAGCGCCCCAGGATGTTGTCGGCGATGTCGGTGATCGTGGTCAGGTCCTCTTCGGTGCCCTGACCCTTCTCCAGCCGCTTGAGCACCTGCTTGAGCCAGTAGGTGCCCTCCCGGCAGGGGGTGCACTTGCCGCACGACTCGTGCGCGTAGAACTCGGTCCAGCGGAGCACGGCGCGCACCACGCAGGTGGTCTCGTCGAAGATCTGCAGGGCCCGGGTGCCGAGCATCGAGCCCTTCGCGCCGACGGACTCGAAGTCCAGCGGGACGTCGAGGTGCTCGTCGGTGAAGATCGGGGTGCTCGACCCGCCGGGGGTCCAGAACTTGAGCCGGTGGCCCTCGCGGATGCCGCCGGACATCTCCAGCAGCTCGCGCAGCGTGATGCCGAGCGGAGCCTCGTACTGACCGGGCGTGGTCACGTGGCCGCTCAGCGAGAAGATGCCGAAGCCCTTGGACTTCTCCGTGCCCATCCCGGCGAACCAGTCGGCGCCGTTGGCGATGATGGAGGGAACACTCGCGACCGACTCGACGTTGTTCACCACTGTCGGCGAGGCGTACAGGCCCGCCACGGCGGGGAAGGGGGGCTTGAGCCGAGGTTGGCCGCGATAGCCCTCCAGCGAGTCGAGCAGCGCCGTCTCCTCGCCACAGATGTAGGCGCCCGCCCCGCTGTGCACGACCAGCTCGAGGTCGAAACCGGAGCCGAACAGGTCGGTGCCGAGATAGCCCTTGGCGTACGCCTCGGCCACGGCCGCCTGCAGGCGGCGCACGACGTGCACGACCTCGCCGCGCACGTAGATGAAGGCGTGGTTGGCCCGGATCGCGTACGCGGTGATGATGACGCCCTCGACCAGCGAGTGCGGGTTGGCCATCATCAGCGGGATGTCCTTGCACGTGCCGGGCTCGGACTCGTCGGCGTTGACCACCAGGTAGTGCGGCTTGCCGTCACCCTGGGGGATGAAGCCCCACTTCATGCCGGTGGGGAAGCCCGCGCCGCCTCGGCCGCGCAGTCCGGAGTCCTTGACGGCCTGGATGACGGCGTCGGGGTCCATGCCCAGCGCCTTCTCGGCCGCCGAGTAGTCGCCGTAGCCCTCCAGGGTGAAGGAGTTGGGCTGGTCCCAGTTCGCGGTCAGAACCGGGGTGAGAGTGGTCACTTCGTCTCCTCGCCTGGCAGCCCGTCGCTCCGTGACGAGGCCGCTCCGTGCCTGCCGGCACGCTCGTTGCGCCCGCACGCGCCGGTCTGACCGGCACGCCCGCTCCTGGTGGCTCCTCGCCGTGGCACGCTCACGCCTCCGGAGCCTTCCATCCCTTGGCCTTGGCGATCTTCAGACCCTCCAGGGAGGGACCGTTCGCCGAGGGGCCGTCGCCGGCCAGGCCGTCGGGCAGGCCCGCGAGCACCCGCGAGGCCTCCTTGAACGTGCAGAGCTTCTTCGGCCCCCGGGTCGGGGAGATCTCCTTGCCGTCCCTGAGGTCGTCGACGAGCTGCTTGGCCGAGGCCGGGGTCTGGTTGTCGAAGAACTCCCAGTTGACCATCATCACCGGGGCGAAGTCGCAGGCGGCGTTGCACTCCAGCCGCTCCAGCGAGACCTTGCCGTCGGGGGTCGTCTCGTCGTGACCGACGCCCGCGTGCTCGGACAGCTCTTCCCAGATCTGGTCGCCGCCCATGACCGCGCAGAGCGTGTTGATGCACACGCCCACGTGGTACTGGCCCATCGGCCTGCGCTTGTACATCGTGTAGAAGGTGGAGACGCCCACGACCTCGGCCTTGCTCAGGCCGAGCATCTCGGCGCAGAACTCGTGGCCGTCGTCGGAGACGTAGCCGTCCTCCGACTGCACCAGGTGCAGCAGGGGCAGCAGGGCCGACCGCGGCTTCGGGTAGCGGCCGATGATCTCCTTGGCGTCGCGCTCCAGGCGCTCCCGCACCTCCGGCGCGTACCCCTTGCTCACGGTCGCGCTCACCTCCTCGCCACCCGCGCGGGCGGCCTCGTTCGAGGGCTCGCCGCCCAGGGCGGTGCTCGTCCCGAGGGCGCTCTCGCCCGTCAGGCCGGTGCCCGTGCTCGCGTCGAGCCTCTCGTCCGCCGCGTTCGCCGACTGGCCGGCCGGGCCCTTGCTGGAGCTCATCGGTCGACACCTCCCATCACCGGGTCGATCGAGGCCACCGCCGAGATGACGTCGGCGACCATGCCGCCCTCACACGTCGCGGGCATGGCCTGCAGGTTCGTGAAGGACGGATCGCGGAAGTGTACGCGGTAGGGGCGGGTTCCGCCGTCGCTGACCACGTGGGCGCCGAGCTCGCCGCGGGGCGACTCGACCGAGGCGTACGCCTGCCCGGCCGGGACCCGGAAACCCTCGGTCACCAGCTTGAAGTGGTGGATCAGCGCCTCCATGGAGCCGCTCATGATGTGCGCGATGTGGTCGGGCGAGTTGCCCAGGCCGTCGGGGCCGAGCGCGAGCTGCGCGGGCCAGCCGATCTTCTTGTCGTCGATCATCACCCGGTCGTTCTTGAGCGGCCCGGAGAGGCGGTCGAGCGCCTGCTCGATGATCTTGAGCGACTCCTCCATCTCGGCCACCCGCACCAGGTAGCGGCCGTAGACGTCG
Source organism: Streptosporangium sp. LJ11 (assembly GCF_051918945.1). NCBI lineage: Bacteria > Bacillati > Actinomycetota > Actinomycetes > Streptosporangiales > Streptosporangiaceae > Streptosporangium > Streptosporangium sp. LJ11. The sequence continues at coordinate 239,817 of NZ_JBPXMB010000008.1, read as the reverse complement.
GCGGTCTTCTCCGTCGGGACGTCGAACTCGTAGGTCTCGTAGCCGCAGTAGGGCTGCGACTTGCGCAGGTCCCACGGCAGGCCGGCGGCCCGCAGCATCGGGCCGGTGACGCCCAGCGCCATGCAGCCGGTGAGGTCGAGGTAGGCGACGTCCTTGGTACGGGCCAGGTACACCGGGTTCGCGTCGAGCATCTTGCGCATGTCCTTGATGCGCCCCGGCATGACCTTGAGCAGCTCGCCGACCTTGTCGACGGCGCCGGCGGGCAGGTCGACCGAGACGCCTCCGGGCCGGACGTAGGCCATGTTCATCCGCAGGCCGGTGATGTACTCCATCACGTCGAGCACCATCTCGCGCTCGCGGGACCCGAAGAGGAACGGCGTGGTCGCGCCCAGCTCCATGCCGAAGGTGCCGATGGCCACCATGTGCGAGGAGATCCGGGTGAGCTCCATCATCATCACGCGGATGGCCTGGGCCCGCTCGGGGATCCGGTCGGTGATGCCCAGCAGCCGCTCGACGCCCATGCAGTAGGCGGTCTCGTTGAAGATCGGCGCCAGGTAGTCCATCCGGGTGACGAACGTCGTGCCCTGGGTCCACGTCCGGTATTCGAGGTTCTTCTCGATGCCGGTGTGCAGGTAGCCGATGACCGTGCGGGCCTCGGTGACCGTCTCGCCGTCCAGGTTCAGGACCAGGCGGAGCACGCCGTGCGTGGACGGGTGCTGGGGGCCCATGTTGATGACGAGCTGCTGGTCCTGCTGGCCGGAGAGGGTCTCGACCAGTTCCGTCCAGTCGTTGCCCGAGACGGTGTAGACCTTGCCCTCGGTGGCCTCGTCGTACGCGTCGTACGGGCCGCCGATGGTCTCCTTCGTCTCCTGGTAGGGGACGCTCATGTGTAGGACCTCCTCTGGTCCGGCGCGGGGATCTCGGCGCCGCGGTACTCGACCGGGATGCCGCCGAGCGGGTAGTCCTTGCGCTGGGGGTGACCGTCCCAGTCGTCGGGCATCATGATGCGGGTCAGCGCCGGGTGCCCGTCGAAGACGATGCCGAAGAAGTCCCAGGTCTCGCGCTCGTGCCAGTCGTGGGTCGGGTACACCGAGACCGTGGAGGGGATGTGCCGGTCGTCGTCGGGGCAGGAGACCTCGACGCGCAGGCGGCGGTTGTGCGTGATCGAGCACAGGTGGATCACCGCGTGCAGCTCCTGGCCCACCAGGTGGGGGTAGTGCACGCCGGAGACGCCGAGCGAGAGCTCGAAGCGCAGGGCGGGGTCGTCGCGCAGGACCTTGACGACGTCGAGCAGGCGCTCGCGCCTGACGTGGAAGGTCAGCTCGCCGCGGTCGACCACCACGCGCTCGACGGCGTCGCCGAGATCGCCGCCGAGGGCGCGCTCCAGCTCGTCGGCGACGGTGTCGAAGTAGCCGCCGTACGGGCGGGCGCTGGACAGCTCGGGCTTGCGCCGCACGACGAGGCGGCCGTAGCCGGAGGTGTCGCCGGTGCCCGAGGCGCCGAACATGCCCAGGTGGGCGATCGGCTCCTCCGGAACCTCGGGGAGGTTGTCAGCGGGTTCGCTCGTCATTTGGCGGTCCCCTGGTCGATCAGCGGCAGCGTCCGCAGGGCCTGCAGTTCGAGCTCGTCGATCTGCTTGGCGCGGTGCGCGCCGAACTTCGTGTTCTGGATCTTGTCGTGCAACTTGACGATTGCGTCGATGAGCATCTCGGGCCGCGGCGGGCAGCCGGGCAGGTAGATGTCGACGGGGACGACGTGGTCGACGCCCTGCACGATCGCGTAGTTGTTGAACATGCCGCCGCTGGAGGCGCAGACGCCCATCGCGATGACCCACTTGGGCTCGGCCATCTGGTCGTAGATCTGGCGCAGCACCGGGGCCATCTTCTGCGACAGCCGTCCCGCGACGATCATCAGGTCGGCCTGGCGCGGAGACGCCGAGGCGCGCTCCATGCCGAAGCGCGCCAGGTCGTGCTTGGGACCGCCGGTGGACATCAGCTCGATGGCACAGCAGGCGAGACCGAACGTCGCCGGCCAGACGGAGTTCTTGCGCGCCCAGCCGGCGACCTGCTCGACCGTGCTGAGCATGAACCCGCTCGGAAGTTTCTCTTCAAGACCCATATCTAGTCCCAGTCCAGACCCTTGCGGCGCCACACGTACGCGTAGGCCACGAGCACGGTGACGATGAACAGCAGCATCTCGACCAACCCGAACAGCCCGAGCTGGTCGAACGCGACCGCCCACGGGTAGAGGAAGATGATCTCGATGTCGAACACGATGAACAGCATCGCGGTGACCATGTACTTCAGCGGGAAGCGGCCTCCGCCCACGGGCTGGGGCGTCGGCTCGATGCCGCATTCGTAGGCGTCGAGTTTCGCGCGGTTCCAGCGCTTGGGACCGGTGAAGGGGGCGATCGTCACCGAGAAGATCGCAAATCCCGCCGCGAGAACGGCGAGCACCAGGATGGGTGCGTACAACTCCATCGCTACGCCTCCTCTCCCATCTCCACGCGCGCCGGCGCGTAGCTCTGCGTTGTGGTGTATTTCGAAAGTCTAGGCAGGGCGATCATCGCCCCCGGTTCCAGGTGTCCGGCCCTCGTCGCTCTCATGCCGGTGGCGCCACCTTCGACAGGGCGTTGATGATGCGGTCGGACGCGTCACCCCGCCGGTCGGTGAGATTAGCAAGGAGCTTGAGCGCGAACCGCATCAGGTGGGGGTGCGGCAGCGCGTGACGCGTCGCGAAGTTCATCACACCGCGGTGCCCGATCAGCTCCACGAATCCCCTGCCGAGGGTGAAGTAACCACCGTATGCGTCTTTCAACGTCCGAGGGTAGGCGCGCAGCACGCGCTCCCGCTGCGCGGGGGTGACCCTGCCGAGCGCCTGGACGATCGTCTCGGCGGCGATGTGGCCGGTCTCCATCGCGTACGCGATGCCCTCGCCGTTGAACGGGTTGATCATCCCGCCGGCGTCGCCGACCAGCACCAGGCCCCGCGTGTAGTGCGGCTGGCGGTTGAAGGCCATCGGCAGCGCGGCGCCCCTGATGGGGGTCGTCATGTTCTCCTCGACGTAGCCCCACTCTGGGGGCATGCCCTTCACCCAGCGCTTGAGCAGGTCGCGGTAGTCCATGCCCTTGAAGGACTCGCTGGTGTTCAGCAGCCCCAGGCCCACGTTGGAGGTGCCGTCGCCGACACCGAAGATCCAGCCGTAGCCGGGCAGCAGGGTGTCGCCGTCCCACAGCTCCAGCCAGGTCTCCAGGTAGTCGTCGTCGTGGCGGGGGCTCTCGAAGTACGTCCGCACCGCGACGCCCATCGGGCGGTCCTCGCGCTTGTGCAGCCCCATCGCCAGGGAGATGCGGGTGGAGTTGCCGTCGGCGGCGACCACCAGCCGGGAGCGGTAGGTGACCTCCTCGCCGTCCCGCTTGGCGACCACGCCGACGATGTGCCCGCTGCGGTCGTCGAGGACCGGGGCGGTGACGTTCACCCCCTGCAGCAGGCGGACGCCCGCCTTGACCGCGTTGGCGGCCAGGATCTCGTCGAAGTCCTGGCGGGTGCGCACCAGGCCGAAGTCGGGGAAGCTCGACAGCTCCGGCCAGTCGAGCTCGAAGCGCATCCCGCCGCCGACCACGCGCAGGCCCTTGTTGCGGACCCAGCCGGGGGCGTCGATGTCGATCCCCATCGCGATGAGCTGCTTGACCGCTCGGGGCGTCAGCCCGTCGCCGCAGACCTTCTCGCGGGGGAAGGTGGTCTTCTCGAGCAGCAGGACGTCGAGCCCGGCCTGCGCGAGGTGGAATGCGGTTGTCGAACCGGCGGGCCCGGCGCCGACGACGATGACGTCGGCGTCAGCCTCAGCGACTTTCCGCTGTGTGGCGGCTGGCACGGTCACGGGACCTGTCCTGTCCTACACGCTGTGGGGGCCTCGGAGTGAGGGGCCTTTCGTTCCTTTGTGAAGAGCTTCACAAACTTGTCGGGCCGAAGTCTAACGCCTTTGCGGGGCAAAGTGTCAGGCGGGTGTTGCCCTCGTCGCCAATCTTCCACGCGAGGCGCTACGCGGGCTTGTACGCGCGGTGCAGGGCCACGATTCCCAGGCTCAGGTTGCGCCAGGCGACCCGCTCCCAGCCCGCTCCCTGAATGATCCTCGCCAACCCCGCCTGGTCCGGCCAGGCCCTGATCGACTCCGCCAGATACTCGTAGGAGTCGTCGTTGGAACCGAAGAGCTTCGCGGCCCGCGGCATCAGCTTCATCAGGTACTGCGAGTATACGAGGTCGAACGACCTGGGCGTCGGGTGCGAGAACTCCAGGATCACCAGCCGCGCGCCCGGCCTGGCCACCCGGTACATCTCGCGCAGCGCCCGGCCGGTGTCGTGCACGTTGCGCAGGGCCGTGGAGATCGTCACCGCGTCGAAGACGCCGTCGGCGAAGGGCAGCCGCAACGCGTCGCCCGCGACGAAGCTGACGCCCCGCACCCCGCCCCCGGAGATGCCCGAGCCGCCCCTGCGCCTCACCCCGGTGCTCAGCATGCCGAGCGAGAAGTCGGAGGCGATGGCGCGGGCGCCCAGCGCGGTGAACGCGTCGGTCGACGTACCGGTGCCCGCGCCGAGGTCGAGGACCAGCTCACCGGGGCCCGCGTCGACGGCCGCGGCGGTGGCCTTGCGCCACAGCCGGACCTGGCCCAGGGAGATAACGTCGTTGACGAAGTCGTACCGCCTGGCCGTGCGATCGAACATCGCGGCGACCTCGTGCGGCTGCTTGTCCAGAGAAGCGCGCGTCATGACTCCCACCCTAGGCCCGCCCCGATAGTCCACGGAAAGTAGTCATTCCATCACCCAGAGCATGCTAAAAATTGTCGAATGTTTGCCAGAGCCACTTACCTGCTGGTCGCGGTCCTAACTCTGGTCCCCCCCGGGATCGCCGCCGCCGGCACCACGAAGCACAGCGGGATCGTCTCGGCCGATCCGGCGAACACCACTCCCCACGTGCTCGACGGGATCGTCAACGCCATCGCGCTGGTGGGCGGCACCGTGGTGGTCGGCGGCTCGTTCGGCGAGGTGCGCGAGGCCGGCAGCGCGGGGGCGGCGAGAGTGCTGCCGCGCGCCAACCTCTTCGCCTACGACCTGGCCACCGGCCGGATCCTGCCCGGCTTCGCGCCGCGCCTCGACCGCCCGGTCCAGGCCCTGGCGGCGGGGGTCCGCGGCACCGTCTACGCGGGCGGGCGGTTCACGAGGACCGGCGGCGCGCAGACGCGGGGCCTGGCCCTGCTCCGGCTCTCCGACGGCTCCCCGGTGTCCCGTTTCGGCGCCCAGGTCCGCGGCGGCACGGTCACCGGTCTGGCCAGGCTCGGCCGGCACCTCTACGCGGGCGGCGACTTCACCCACGTCGGCCCCGTCGCCCGTACGGCACTGGCCAGGATCGACGCCGTCACCGGCGAGGCCGACCCGTCCTTCACCATCGAGCCGGGCGCGCCCCGGGGAGGCAGGACCAGGGTCCACGCGATCTCCCTCAGCCACGGCAGGCTCGCGGTCGGCGGCGACTTCACCACGCTCGGCGGCCTGCCGCGGGCCCAGCTCGGCCTGATCACCGTCACCCCCCCGGCCGTCACCGCGCCGAACGCCACCGCGCCGGACGCCCCGTCGCCGGGTCTCGTCGCCTCACCCGCCGCGGTGGCGCCGTGGCGGACCGACGCCTACCGGGGCCGATGCAGGGCCGACTTCCCCGGCTACGTGCGGGGCCTGGACTTCGCTCCCGACGGGAGCCATCTCGCCGTCGTCACGACCGGCGGGCCCGGGGGGCGGGACAGGATGTGCGACACCGCCGCCCGGTTCGAGACCGGCGTCCCGTTCGAGACCGGCGTGGTGCGCCCGACGTGGGTGAACCACACCGGGGGTGACTCGCTGTACGCGGTGGCGGCGACGGGGGCGGCCGTCTACGTCGGCGGGCACCAGCGCTGGCTGAACAATCCGGACGGCCGCGACTCGGCGGGCCCCGGGGCGGTGGCGCGGCCGGGGATCGGCGCCATCCACCCGCGCACCGGCAGGGCCCTGGCATGGAACCCGACGCGGGACCGCGGAATCGGGATCAAGGCATTCCTCGCGCATCCCGGCGGATTACTGGTTGGTAGTGACACAACTCGCCTTGGTCACGAGTACCATGCCCGAGTCGGCATGTTCCCGTTGCCGATCACTCCCGATTCTTAGTGATTCGCTCGCTCATCGCGTCTCTCTGCTTCGAGAGCAGGACGTAACTGGCCACACCGCTGATCAGGAATGCGGCGATCAGCAGGCCCAGGGGCTCGCGCAGGCCGAGGATATAGAGCACTCCCAGAGTCACGGCCAGCAGACCGGCCCGGGACGCGGTGTAAACGATGACGGGGCGCACGGTGTCAAGGCTACGTCACCTCGCCCGCGCGGCCTCGATCGCGGTGGCCGCACGGGTAACTCTTCGCATCTACTGCGAGCGCTGCTAGTCTTCCCAAGAGATCTGTTTCGTAAAGAAACACCCACGAGAGTCCCAAAAAGGCTCTATCATATAACAATCGGGCAGGCAGTAGATAACAACCCGTGATCTTTGTTGAAAACCACGGATAAATCAGGCTTCGCTCGGCACACTGGTTACCTGTCCGCCCGCTGGCAGGAAGCGGGATGCGAGGGGGAGAGATTGTGGAGAGTAGCAGCGAGCGTCTGCTGACGCCCGGAGAGGTTGCCGCCCTCTTCCGGGTCGACCCAAAGACGGTTACACGCTGGGCCGCGGCAGGCCGTATCAGCAGCATCCGTACCCCCGGAGGGCACCGGCGTTTCCGCGAGTCGGAAGTGCACGCCCTTCTGCGTGGAGAGGACGTCTTGACGGCCGAACGGCCGGCAGGCGAGTCCCCGCGCGTCTGACGACTTAGGACGTCACACCATCGGTGATCCTGCGCGCCTTACCCGGAAGCCGCAGGGTCACCGTGGAGTCGTGTGAGGTACGACACGACACGGACGGTGACCTCCCCCGTCACCGGGCCACCCGCGCCGCCGGGCCCGCCGCGTTCCGCGTCCGGAACCACCCGGCGCGCCCCGGCCCCGATCCCCCGGTACCGGCTCTCCCGCCCGGCCCAAGCCCCCGGCCTCGAAGCCGGCCCAGGCCCCCGCCGCGGCCTCGAAGCCCTTCAGGTCTCCTGCTCGGCCTTGAAGGCCAGGAACTCCCGCTCCAGCTCGTCGTTCTCCTCCAGCCACCGCCGCCGCCGCTCGGCCCACTCCTCCTCGGTGAGCGACTCGGCCAGCCAGCGGTCGTAGTCGGGATCCCCCGGAGAGACCTCCACGTAGGCATTGCCGATCAGACGCCCGTCATCGCTGGCCAGGGTCTGCGGCACGCGCAGGGTCCCGTCAGCGAGTCTGACGACGTACATCCAGATCACCTAGATTCCGTAGCGCCGGTTGAAGAACAACATGACGTTGAGCGCCATTCGCGTGTCGCCGCCCAGCATGTCGACCAGTGCGGGGCGCTGCCGGGAGACGATCGCGGCGAAGGCGTCGGCGAAGAACTCCTTGCGGCCCAGGTCGCCCGACTGGAGATGGAACCCCGAGGCCAGCGCGGGGACGCACTGGGCGTAGAGGGCGGCGAACTCCGGGGAGTCGGAGACCCAGTCGCCGTGGGGGGCGTCCACGTCGTCCAGGGCGTGCCCGACCTCGTGCATCATCACGTCGGGGGTGGGCGAGGGCCGGTCTCCCACCACGATCTTGCGGTCGCCGTACGCCCCCGCGCACACGTCCCACGTCGCCCGGCCCGAGGGAAGCGGCGCGCCGCGCAGGTATCCCATGTCGTCCAGGTCGGGCACCCCGCCCGCGCCGACGTAGATGCCGTCGAGACCGTCGGCCAGCTTGTCCTTCAGCCCGTCGGGCAGCCTCGCCAGGCTCTCCACAGCCCGTACGACCTCGGGGGGCGGTGTCTCCCTCCGAGAGTCCCACTGGCGGTGCAGGATGCGCTCCAGGCGCCCGCAGTGGCGCAGGCCGTCGCCCAGGTCCGGGGTGTCGGGGGAGTTGGGCTGGGCCCGGGGGCTCTCATCGTCGAGCTCGAAGTCCTTCCAGGTGTACTGCGGCCGGTCGGCCACCGGGGCCGTGACCGTCCCGACCCGGCGCTCGGCCTCGCGGGGGACCTCACGCGGAGCCTCCCTGAGGGCACTCTCCGCACGCGTGGTCGGACCTCGCTGCCACCACCGCCGTCGATGGCGGCCCTTGTCGCCCGAATGTGCCATCACACCCCCTGGGGAAGTGGCAACGGGTCCACGGTACGGGGTCGGACCCTTGCCAGTCATCCGTAACGCGGAGCCGGACCGCAGCAGGCCTCACGATGGCTTACAGTTCGGGCATGCCCCTGCTTGTCGGTCTGGCGATACTCGCCTTCTGGCTTTACTGCCTGTTCGACGTCATCACCACGCCGGACGAGGAGTCCAGGAACCTGCCCAAACTTCTCTGGGTGCTCATCGTGGTGCTGATGCCGATCGCCGGGGGAGCCTTCTGGCTGCTACTCGGTCGGCCGACCGGCCCCAGAGCGCCACGATCGCTCCTGTCCGAGGAAAGGCCGCCGCGCGCCGAGGCCCCGAAAGGCCCCGACGACGACCCCGACTTCCTCAAGGACCTCGACCGCCGCCTGCGCGACGACGACTGAGACGGCGATCGACCGGCCGGTGTGGCCGGTACGGCCGATCGACCGGGAATTCCGGCGCGGAAACCCTCCGGGAATCCGGCGGGAAATCAGCGTGAACTCCGGCGCGGGAATTCGACGGAAAATTCCAGCGTGAAAATTCGGCCCGAGGAAATCTCGGCGTCGAGAATCAGCTCGGTGCCGGGAATCAGCCGGGAACCTCGGCGTAGGAGTGCAGTCCCCCGAGGAAAATGTTCACCCCGACCAGGTTGAACAGCAGGCAGGCGAAGGCGACGAGCTGCACGATCATGGCCGCCTTTCCCTTCCAGCCCGCGGTGGCCCTGGCGTGCAGGTACGCGGCGTAGGCGATCCAGGTGATGAACGCCCAGATCTCCTTGGGGTCCCAGCCCCAGTAACGACCCCACGCCTTGTCCGCCCAGAGCGCCCCGGCGATGACGGCGAAGGTCCAGATCGGGAAGCCGATCACGATGGCCCGGTGCGCGACCCGCTCCAGGTCCCGCCGGGACGGCAGCCGGACCGCGGTGTCCTTCCTGACCAGGTAGAGGATGCCGGAGACTCCGGCCACGATGAACAGCCCGCTGGCGACGATGGCTGCGGACACGTGGATCGCGACCCAGTACGAGTTCAGCGCGGGCACCACGGGGCCGGCCTGCACGTGCAGGTACCGTACGGCGAAACCGAGCCCCAGCGCGGCGGCGACCGTGACGAACGCGCCCAGGAAGCGGACCGGGTAGCGGAGCTGCATGAACAGGAACGCGCTCACCGCCGCGAAGCACATCGCGACCACGAACTCGTACATGTTGCCCCACGGCCACCGGTCCACGGCCAGGCCGCGGGTGAGGAGGGAGGCGAGGTTGGCGGCCCAGCCGAGCCAGCTCAGCCCGACGGCCACCGGTCCCGCCCACACCGCCCAGGCGGGCGGCGCCTTCTCCGCGGGACCGCCCTCGGCGGCGGAGCCGGTGCCGTCCGGGGCGGCGCCCCCGCCGACGGTGGCCAGAACGGGCCGGTCCGCACGGGCCGACGCCCCCGCCGACCGGCCGAAGGCCAGGTCGAGGGCGTAGGCGATCATTGCGGAGACGTAGAGCAGCACCGTCGCCAGGATGAGCTGGTCGCTCAACGTGGCGAGGCCGGCGTCGACCTCAGCGGACATCCTTCACTCCTGAATCGGGAACTCCTGGGTTCAAAGCGGAGACGATCTCGGTGAACTCCTCGCTGAAATCGTCACCCTCGGTGCGCGTGAGGCCACCCACCTCGACCTCGCGGCCCTCGTTGATCCGCACCCACACCCTGCGGCGGCGGACGGTCAGGGTCAGTACGAGACCGACGACGGCGAGGACCGAGGCCACGAGCGCGGGCATCCGGCCCGGGTCGTGGGTGATCTGCAGGGCGATCCACTCCCTGACGCCGGTGAACTCGATCGAGCCCGCGCCGTTCGGGAGGGTGAGCTTCTTGCCGACCGCCAGCGGGTCGGCCTTCATGACCAGCGGCTTCATCTTCTTCAGACTCGCCTGATCGAGCTCGTAGACCGACTGCGGCCGGCCGTCCTTCAGGCCCAGGTCACCGGCGAAGGCGCCGTACACCTGGGCGGTGGGGTTGGCGGCGCCAGGGAAGACCGACACCCACTCGGCGCCCATCGGGACGGTCGTCGGCAGGAAGCCGACGAGGATGCCGAGCTGCTCGGGCTGCGCGTCCGGAACCTTGATCACGCATTCTGAGGTGAAGGTGGCGGGCTGGACGACCAGGCAGGGCACCGGCCCGTCGAAGGCGACCTGGCCCTTGCCGTCGGTGATCCTGAAGGTCGGCGCGTAGCCGTGGTCGATCAGGTAACTCAGCGTGCCGTTGACGTCCAGCGGCTCGTTGACCTTCAGGACGTAGTCGCGCGGGGCGGCGCCCGGGGCGTCCTCGACCTTGAGCCTGGCCTCGTAGTCGAGGGCCTGCCCCGCCTTCTCGCCCTTGGCGATGTAGGTCGCCTGGAAATCGTCGACGGTGAAGGAGAACGGCTCCAGCGACTCGGCGTTCACCTGCTGGCCGGGCATGTAGCGGTCGTAGGCCGCGACCGTGTTGGCGAAGCCCTCGCCCTCCACGACCAGCACGTTGCCCCGGTAGCCGTACAGCGCCCCGGCCCCGACCGCGACCAGCAGGCCGAGCAGGGCCACGTGGAACAGCAGGTTGCCGGTCTCGCGCAGGTAGCCCTTCTCCCCGGCGACCCAGCCGGGACCGGTGGTCACCCGGAACCGCCTGGCGCGCAGCCTCTTGACGGCCTCCTCCACGGTGAGGCCGGCCTCGAAGGAGGCGTGCTGCGGCAGCCTGCTCAGGTTGCGCGGCGCGGCGGGCGGCTTCCTGCGCAGCTCCCGCAGGTGGGTCGCGGTGCGGGGGAGCACGCAGCCGATCAGGGACACGAACAGCAGAAGGTAGATCGCGGCGAACCAGGGCGCCCGGAACACGTCGAACAGCCAGAACCTGTCCAGCCACTCGGCGAGCCGGGGACTGTCGTCGAAGTACTGGGCGACCTTGGCGTCGGAGACGCCGCGCTGCGGCCAGATCGAGCCGGGGATGGAGCCCAGGGCGAACAGGAACAGCAGGATCAGCGCGGTCCGCATCGAGGTGAGCGTCCGCCAGAACCAGCGCGCCCACCCCACGACCCCGAAGCCCGTGGGCCGCCGCGTCTCGCTCACCGCTCGCTCTCCCGTCCTCGGGCCGACGGACACCATCAGATCACCGGCTCGAATCCGCCGACCCAGCCCTGCGTCATCGCGACGAGCTGCTCCCAGAGCCCGGTGACGAGCAGCACGCCGACGACGACCAGCATGACGCCGCCCGCCCGCGTGATCAGCTGCGAGTGCCGGCGCACCGCCTTGAACGTCCTCAGCGCCCTGCTGTACGCCAGCCCGGCCGCCACGAACGGCAGGCCGAGGCCGAGCGCGTACGCGAAGGCGAGTATCGCGCCGCGACCGGCGCTGCCCTCGTTCAGTCCGAGGGTGAGCACGACCCCGAGGGTGGGGCCGATACAGGGGGTCCAGCCCAGGCCGAACACCAGGCCGAGCAGGGGTGCCCCGGCCAGGCCGGCGGCCGGGAGCCGGTGGATGCGGAAGTCGCGCTGCAGACCCGGGACGACCCCCATGAAGGCCAGGCCGAGCACGATCGTGAGGGCGCCCAGCACCCGCGTGATGATCGCGGCGTTGCCGAACAGGGCCGCGCCGAGGCCGCCGAAGAGCGCTCCCCCGGCCACGAACACGGTCGCGAAGCCCAGGACGAACAGCACGACGCCCGCGACCATGCGTCCCCGCCTGGGGTCGGCGCTCATGCCGGTCACGTACGACAGGTAGCCGGGGACCAGCGGCAGCACGCACGGCGACAGGAACGACACCAGCCCGGCCGCGACCGCGATCGGCAGCGCCAGCGCCAGCGAGCCGCTCGCGACGGTGCCCACGAGGTCGGCGTTCATCGCGGGCCCGGCCGTCGCCCGGAGCCGTTATCCCTCATCGCGGACCTTGGTCACGGCGGCGAGGAGGTCGCTGTACTTGACCGCGCCCAGGGCCCTGGCGGCGATCCGGCCCTGGCGGTCGATGATCAGGGTGGAGGGGATGGCGGCGGGCGGGACCGTGCCCTGGAAGGAGAGCGCGACCTTGCCCGGCTGGTCGAAGATGCTCGGGTAACCGGACTGGTGGCTGCGCTCGAACGCGAGCGCGTCGGCCTTGCGGTCCTTGAAGTCGATGCCGAGGAACTCCACGCCGTCGGCCTTCGTCTTGGCGGAGATGTCCTTGAGCACCGGCGCCTCGGCCCGGCAGGGCGCGCACCAGGAGGCCCAGAAGTTGAGCACCACGATCTTGCCCTTGTGGGCCGCGAGGGTCGCGGTGCCCCCGTCGAGGGTCTCCCCCTCCACCTTCGGGGCGACCTTGCGGTCCGCGGCCTGGAACAGGGTGATCTTGCCGTCACCGGCCACGAAGCGGGTGTCGCCGGTCTGCGGCTGCGATCCCTGGGTTCCGGCGCATCCGGCCACGGCGACGAGCAGCGCGGCGGCGGCGAAGGATTGTGCGCGCATGGGTGACGGAGGCTCCCTGTACTACAACCGGTAGAGCAATCACTGTACCGGCGAGGTCAGGCGCCCGGCACAGTGGGGCGTTTGACGAGCGCCGCCGCGGGCTCGCTGTATCCGACGCCGATCAGACGGTTTCCCTCGAAGGAGAAGCTCGTGAGGCTGGCGAGGCCGCACTGCCTGCGGCGCGGATCGTGCGGCAGGCGCCTGCCCTCGGCGGCGAGCCTGACGGTCCAGATCGGGAGCTGGTGGCTGACCATGATCGCCTCATGACCGCGCGCCGCGTCGCGGGCGGTCTCGATCGCGGCCCTCATCCGGCTGACCATGTGGGTGTAGCGCTCCCCCCAGGAGGGGCGGAGCGGGTTCCACAGGTAGCGGTAGAAGCGCGGGTTGCGGAAGAGACTGTCACCCTTGCCGAGGGAGAGCCCCTCGAAGATGTTCTCGGCCTCGATGAGCCGCTCGTCGACCGTGACGTCCAGGCCGAAGGTCGCGACGAGCGGCGCCGCCGTCTCCTGGGCCCGCTCCAGCGGCGAGGAGAACAGCGCGGTGACATCTCGTCCGGCGACCGTCTTGGCCACCGTCTCTGCCATCTGCCGGCCGTTGTCGGAGAGGTGGTAGTCGGGAAGCCTGCCGTACAGGACATTGGCGGGATTGTGCACCTCACCGTGGCGCAGGAGGTGAACGACGGTGGTCTCAGGCATAGTGTCGCCAGCCTACCGACAAGTACGGGTTGGTGGTCGGGCAGGTGGGCGACCCGGGTCGGATGGGGCGGGATAGGGTCACCGCGTGAGCCCCCTCGCGCTCGCCCTCGTCCTCTCCTCCGCCGTCGCCCACGCCTGCTGGAACCTGATGAGCAAGCAGGCGGCCGAGGCCGACGGCGTCGTCTTCGTCTGGATGGTGGCCGCCGCCTCCACCCTGGTCTGGACGCCGGTCGCGGTGGGCTACCTCCTCCTCGGCGGTACCGGCCCCTCCTGGACCGGCCTCGGGGTGATCGCCGCGAGCACCACACTGCACCTGGGCTACTTCATGCTGCTGCAGCGCGGCTACCGGCACGGCGACCTGTCGATGGTCTACCCGATCGCCCGCGGTACCGGACCGCTGCTGGCCAGCCTGGTCGCCATCCTGTTCCTGGGCGAGCGGCCGGGCCCCGTCGGCATCGCCGGGATCCTGCTGGTCGGGGTGGGCGTGTTCCTGCTCGGCGCGGCGCGCGGGCCCGGCCGCCGGGACCTGAGCGGGATCGGGTTCGGGCTGGCCACCGGGCTGTTCATCGCGGCGTACACCGTCTGGGACAAGCAGGTCGTCAGCGCCTTCGCGGTCGCGCCGATCCTGCTCAACTACGGCGGCGACCTCGGCCGCGCCCTGGTCCTGACCTCGCCGGTGCTCGGCTCCCGCCGCAGGGGCCTGGTCCTGCCCGTCTGGCACGAGCACCGGGCGCGGGTGCTGGGCGCGGCGGTGCTGATGCCGCTCTCCTACCTCCTGGCGCTGACCGCGTACACGTTCTCGCCGATCAGCGCGGTGGCCCCGGTACGGGAGGTCAGCGTGCTCGTGGCGGTGGTGCTCGGCGGCCGGCTGCTGGCCGAGGGCGACCTGACCCGGCGGCTGCTGGCGGCCTGCGTCATCGTCGGCGGCGTGGTGACGATCGCCCTCGGCTAGCGGCACCGAACCCTAGAAGCCGCCGGAGCCGTCACCCGCAACCATCGAGGTCGCCGGGGAGGCCGTCGCCGGGACCGCCACCGGCCCGGCGGGCTCGGAGACGGGGCCGCGGAAGTCGGCGGAGACGGCCTTCAGCGCCTCGACCGCGGCCCGGATGGCCGGGCGGCGGGCGGCGTCGCTCCGCCAGAGCGCGTAGATCCTGCGCGTCGGGCGCGACCGGATCGGGACGACCCGCACCCCCGGCGGGACGAAGTCGCGGCCCAGCCGGGGAATGATGGCGCATCCCTGCCCCGCCGCGACGAGGGCCATCTGGGTCGGATACTCGTCCGCCATGCAGGTGATGTCCGGCTCCAGCTCGGCCGAGCGCAGCGTGTAGACCAGCCAGTCGTGGCAGACCGTGCCGGGCGAGGAGCTGATCCACTGCTCCCCGGACAGCTCGGCGAGCTCGATCTCGGGACGATCCGCCAGCGGGTGGGACGCGGGCAGGATCACGTCGGCGATGTCGTCGAAGAGCGTGGCCCGGGACAACCCCTCGGGGATCGCCACCGGGCGGTTCATCCAGTCCTGGATCACCGCGAGGTCGAGCTCGCCCCTGGCCACCTCGCGGACCTGCCGCTCCGGCTCGCGCTCCATGAGCTGGAGGCGAAGGTCGGGGTGGCGCGTGCGCAGCAGGGCGAGCGCGGCGGGCATCAGGCCCCGGGCCGCCGTGGGGAAGGCGCCGATGCTCAGCCGCCCCACGACCTCGCCGCGCAGCGCCTCGAAGTCGGCCTCCGCCGTCTCGACCAGCGCGAGGATGCGCTCGGCGTGGTCGGCGAGCAACCCGGCCGCGTCGGTCAGCCGCACGCCGCGCCCGTTGCGCTCCAGCAGGGTCGCGCCGGTCTCCCGCTCCAGCTTGGCCAGCTGCTGGGAGACCGCGGAGGGGGTCACCATGAGCGCCTCGGCCGCCGCACCCACGGAGCCGTAGACGGATACCGCGTGCAGGGCCTTGAGCCGGTTGAGATCCAACATGTAAGCAACCCTAAACGACATGAGCAAGAAAGTCTCACTTGTGCTGAAATATCGTTGGAAACGACGATTAGGGGATGCGTACCCGGCACTTCCTCCTCGCCGTCGCCCTCACCGCCCTCTGGGGCTTCAACTTCGTGGTCATGGAAGTGGGACTCCGGCACTTTCCCCCGCTGCTCTACGTGGCGCTGCGCTTTCTCCTCGCCGCCTTCCCCGCCGTACTGCTCGTCGACGGCCCCGGGGTGCCCTGGCGCAAGGTGTTCGTGGCCGGGGCGACCCTCGGCATCGGCCAGTACGCCCTGCTGCTGACGGGCATGCGGGCGGGCATGCCCGCCGGGCTGACCTCCCTCGTCGTCCAGGTCCAGGCCGTCTTCACCGCCGTCCTGGCGGTCGCCCTGCTGGGGGAACGGCTCACCCGGCGGCGGATCACCGGCATGGCGGTCGCGTTCGCCGGTCTGGCACTGATCGCCGCCGACCTGGGCACCGGCGGCCCCATCGGCGCGTTCCTGCTGATCGTCGGCGCGGCGTTCTTCTGGAGCGCGGGCAACATCGCGGTCAGGAACGCCGCGCCGCCCGACTCGTTCCGCTTCATGGTCTGGGTCTGCGGGGTCGCGGCCATCCCCATGACGGCCCTGTCCCTGCTGGTCGAAGGGGTTCCCCGGCTGGAGTTCTCGGTGGAGGGCGGCCTGTCGGTGCTCTACGTGTCACTGGTCGCCACCCTCGGCGGCTTCGGCATCTGGGGCTTCCTGCTCCAGCGCTACGACGCCTCGGTGGTCGCCCCGTCCGCCCTGCTCGTCCCGGTCTTCGGCATGTCCTCGGCCGCCCTGTTCACCGGGGAGCCGATCTCCCCCGCCAAACTCGCCGCCGCCGCCCTGATCATCTCCGGAGTCCTCTACGCGAGCACCCGCGCCCGGTCTCTTCCCTCCTCGGTGTCCACTCCTTCCGTTCAGGCCGAAACGGGAGAGAATAGAACGAGGGCAACGGAGATGATATGAGTGAACACATCGAGTGACGGAGACGATGTTACGGTGACCGACGTGAGCGCCGCACTCGACTACTGGCCCGCCCCGCCCCCGTGGGGATGGACCGCCGACGATCTCGACAACCTCCCGGCGGAGGGACCGAACGGCGAACCCGACTTCTTCAAGCACGTCGAACTCATCGATGGAGCTCTCGTCTTCGTGTCCCCCCAGAAACGCTTCCACGAGCGCGTGCTGTTCGGCCTTCGCGTCGTCCTGAACGCCCAGGCTCCTGAGCACGTCGCGGCCGTGATCCAGATGGACGTCAAGCTCGGCCACCGGATGCGCCCCTGCCCTGACGTCGTCGTCGTCGACGCGAAGGCCGCCGATGACGACGCCCGGACGTTCTACACCCCCGGCGAGGTGCACCTCGCCGTCGAGGTGGTCTCTTCCGAGTCCGAGGACCGCGACCGCAAGACCAAGCCCTCCCGCTACGCCGAGGCGGGCATCGCGCACTTCTGGCGGGTGGAGAACAGCGGCGGCTCCCCCGTGGTCTACGTCTACGAACTCGATCCCGCCACCCACGCGTACGCCCTCACCGGCATCCACCACGACCGGCTGACCGTCCCGGTGCCCTTCCCGATCACCATCGACCTCGGCGACCTGCCCAGGTAGGCGCCCGGATCAGCCCATGCCGTCACGGCGCGTTCCCCGTACATCCCGTGAGCACCCACGACGAGCGAGCCCCGGCGAGCGCCCCCTGCGCTCCTTTCCGCACCGGCGCTTCAGCTACGGCGAACAACCCCGAAAACGGCCCCGTACGGATCGCTTCAGCGTCAAAGGGCCCGATGGGCGGCCCGGAAGAAAGCGACCACGGTCTGCACGGCGTACGGCGAGACGGGTCGTGTGCGGAGGTGGGTGGGTGTTCCGGGCGGCTTATAAGAATCCGTGACCAGCGCGCCCGCCAGGCCGGAGGCCTGACGCACCGGAGCCGCCACCGACGACGGCCGCCCGGAGCACCCACCCACCGGAGCCCGAGCCCATCCAAGCCTCTTTAAACGAACACTCGCACCGCTAACCAGAAACAGAAGCGGCGGCCTTCGCGGCGACCGGAAGAGCCTCGGCGATGCGGGAGAGGGCCTCGTCGTCGTGGGCGGAGGACAGGAACCACGCCTCGTACGCCGACGGCGGCAGGTAGACGCCCTGGTCGAGCATGGCGTGGAAGAACGCCCGGTAGGCGGCGGTGTCCTGCTTCTGGGCGGTGGCGAAGTCGGTGACCCGCTCATCGGTGAAGAAGATCGAGAACAGGCTCCCGGCACGCTGCAGGCGGTGGGGCACCCCGGCCGCGGACAGGGCGTCGGCGGCGGCGCGGCCGATGACCAGCGCCGCGGCGTCGACCCGGTCGTAGACCCCCTCGTCGCAGGCGCGCAGGGTGGCCAGACCGGCCGCGCAGGCCAGCGGATTCCCCGACAGGGTGCCCGCCTGGTAGACCGGCCCCTCCGGCGCGAGGTGGGCCATCACGTCGGCGCGCCCGCCGAACGCGGCGGCGGGCAGTCCGCCGCCCATGACCTTCCCGAAGGTCATGAGGTCGGCGTCGACCGGGTCGAGCCCGTACCAGCCGGACTCCGACACCCGGAAACCGGTGAGCACCTCGTCGACGATCAGCAGCGCGCCGTGCGCGGTGCACAGCTCGCGCAGCGTGGCGTTGAACCCGTCGAGCGGCGGGACGACGCCCATGTTGGCCGGGCACGCCTCGGTGATCACGCACGCGATGTCGGCGCCGAAGGTCCGGAACGCCTCCGTGACCGCCTCGACCGAGTTGTACGGCAGCACCACGGTGTCGGCGGCCGAGGCGCCGGTCACGCCGGGGGTGTCGGGCAGGCCGAAGGTCACCACACCGGAACCGGCCGAGGCGAGGAGGGCGTCGACGTGGCCGTGGTAGCAGCCCGCGAACTTCACGATCTTGGATCGGCCGGTGAACCCGCGAGCCAGCCGCACGGCGGACATGGTGGCCTCGGTACCGGAGCTGACCAGGCGGACCTTCTCCACCGGCTCCACCCGGGCGACGATCTCCTCGGCGAGCTCGACCTCACCGGGGGTCGCCGTACCGAACGAGGTGCCGTCGCGCAGCGCCTCCTGCAGGGCCTCGATGACGGCGGGGTGCCGGTGGCCGAGGATCATCGGCCCCCACGAGCAGACCAGGTCGACGTAGCGGTTGCCGTCGACGTCGGTGATGTAGGGGCCCTGCCCCGAGGTCATGAAGCGCGGCGTCCCGCCGACGGCGCCGAAGGCTCGGACCGGGGAGTTGACGCCCCCGGGGACGATCTCGCGTGCGCGGGCGAACAGGGCCTCGGAGTTATCAGTACGGCTCACGCCCTACAGGGTAGTCACCGCGGGACGAGCCTCCGCCCGTCCCGTACGGCCGCACCCGGCAGGGGACGGCTCACTCGCAGGTGTCGGCGAGCCAGTCGAGGACGCGCAGCGGATCGGGCAGCGGGCGCCCGTCGGGCGGGCGCAGCCACGAGCCGGACCCGCCGGTCGGCAGCAGCGAGGGCGGGGCGAGGACGTAGCTGTCGCGGCAGTGCCAGCGCAGGCCGGGCATCTCGTCGATGGTGGACGGGCCGAAGTCGAGGGCGCAGGTCCACCACTCGTCCTCGTCGTCGGAGGCGTTCCTGGTGGCCACAAAGAACAGGGCCCGGTCGCCGTTGACGGCGACCGGGCCCGAGGTGGCTCCCGCGGAGTCCATGTTCGCGAGGGTGGTGCGCCCCGCGGCGAGCGGTACGTCGAAGACGTCGAACACCCGCCCCGTGGGAAGGACCACGTTCGCCTCGGGCTCGTACCGCCACCAGTTGGTGAGCAGGGTGGGGTCGGTGGTGGCCTGCATCTGCCAGGCCCGCGAGAGCGGGTGGGCTCCCGGGTCGGGACAGCCGACCCGGTCGCACGAACAGGAACGCGAACCGCCCTTCAGCGGCCTCGCGCCGGGACAGCTCGCCCAGCCCAGAGCGGCGTACTCCAGCACAGAATTGATCATCTGCTTCGGATGAGCATGCCGTCTACTTCGACGAACCATCGGTACCCCGACCATTGTGTCCTCCGTCGTCCGCGCATCCCGCGTGTCATCCGGATGCGATCGACCTGTCCACACTCTGGTCAGTGAAGAACGTCAAATACCCAGGGTCTACGCCACCTGGGACACATCCGCACCGGTTATCGCACTCTAACGCACGCGCTTCTCCACCAAGCGACGAACCTCCAGTTCTCGGCACGTGCCGTCGGTCTCATCTCAGTTTCGCGGCCACCTCGGTCGCCCAGTAGGTGAGGATCATGTCGGCCCCCGCCCTGCGGATCGCGACCAGCGACTCCATGATCGCCCGGTCCCGGTCGATCCAGCCGTTCGCCGCCGCGGCCTCGACCATGGCGTACTCACCGCTGACCTGGTACGCCGCCACCGGGACGTCCACGGCGTCACGCATCTGGCGCAGGATGTCGAGGTAGGCCAGCGCGGGCTTGACCATGACGGCGTCGGCGCCCTCGTCGAGGTCCAGCCGCACCTCGCGCAGCGCCTCGCCGACCGGTCCCGCCGCGTCCTGCTGGTAGGCGTTGCGGTCGCCGAACTGGGGAGCGCACTCGGCCGCCTCGCGGAACGGACCGTAGAACGCCGAGGCGTACTTGACCGAGTACGCCAGGATCGGGATCTGCTCGAAGCCGTCGCCGTCCAGGGCCGCCCTGATCGCCGCGACCTGGCCGTCCATCATGCCGCTCGGCGCGATGACCTGCGACCCGGCCCGTGCCTGGGCCACCGCCGAGGCCGCGTAGCGCTCCAGGGTGGCGTCGTTGTCGACCTCCCCGTCCGGGGTGAGGATGCCGCAGTGCCCGTGGTCGGTGAACTCGTCCAGGCAGGTGTCGGTCATCACCACCAGCGTGTCGCCCACGTCGGCGACCAGGTCGGCGACGGCGCGCTGGACGATTCCCTCCGGGTCGTCGGCGGCCGACCCCCGGCCGTCCTTCACCGCGGGGACGCCGAACAGGATCAGCCCGCCGACCCCGGCCTCGGCGGCCTCGTGGGCGGCCTTGCGCAGCGAGTCGCGGGTGTGCTGGAACACTCCGGGCATCGAGCCGATCGGGTTCGGCTCGGAGATGCCCTCCTTCACGAACATCGGCAGCACCAGCTCCGCCGGGTGCAGCCGGGTTCCGGCCACCATCCTGCGCATCGGTGCCGTACGGCGGAGCCTGCGCGGGCGCGCGACAGGGAACTGGGCCGTCATGCTGTCTCCCCCTCTCCCCGGCCGGTAGGGGAACTGCGGGCCGGAGGAGCTCGGTGTGTGTTCCTGGCTCGCCGCTCGACGCGGCGCGGTGCCGGCCGCGGCATCGATCGACGTGACACGGTGCCGACCGCGACGCCGATCGACGTGACACGGTGCCGACCAGCGTGAAGCGGTGCCGGCCGCGACACCGATCCTCGCGGCGGCGATCACGCCCCGCGGCGCTCGCCGGGGGCGTCGAACGCGGCCTGCCCGCCCATCGTGCGCGGGCGGGCGCCACTCTCAAGGTTACTTGGCGCGGCGCCGGGCTCCCCGCCGGGTCTGCGAGGGCCTGCGAGGGGTGTCCCCCGCCACGACGGCGGCCTGCCGCTGCTTGGCACCATACTCCGCCAGCGCCGCCGCGAGGGCGGAAGCCGAGGGCTTGTCGGCCATCACGTCGACGCGGAGCCCGAACTCCTCGGCGGTCTTGGCGGTCTGCGGGCCGATCACGGCGATGACCGTGACGTTGTGCGGCTTGCCCGCGATGCCCACCAGATTGCGGACGGTGCTCGACGAGGTGAACAGCACCGCGTCGAACCCGCCGCCCTTGATGGCCTCGCGGGTCGGGGCGGGCGGCGGCGCGGCGCGGACGGTCCGGTAGGCGGTCACGTCGTCGCACTCCCAGCCCAGCTCGGTCAGCCCGGCCACGAGCGTCTCGGTCGCGATGTCGGCGCGCGGCAGCAGCACCCGGTTGATCGGGTCGAGCATCGAGTCGTACGGGGGCCACTCGGCCAGCAGGCCCTCCGACGACTGCTCGCCGGACGGCATCAGGTCGGGCTTGACGCCGAAGCTCACCAGCGCCCGCGCGGTGCTGTCGCCCACGGCCGCGACCTTGAGCCCGGCGAACGCGCGGGCGTCCAGGCCGTACTCCTCGAACTTCTCGCGCACGGCCTTGACCGCGTTCGCGCTGGTGAAGGCGACCCACTCGTAGCGTCCGGTGACCAGGCCCTTGATCGCGCGGTCCATCTGCTGCGGGGTGCGCGGCGGCTCGACGGAGATCGTGGGGACCTCCTCGGGCACCGCGCCGTACGAGCGCAGCTGCTCGACCAGGCTGGCCGACTGCTCCTTGGTCCTGGGCACGAGCACCCGCCAGCCGAACAGCGGCTTGGTCTCGAACCACGACAGCCGGTCGCGCATGCCGACGGCCTCGCCGACCACGATCAGCGCGGGCTCGGTCATCCCCGCGTGCTTGAGATCGGGCGCGAGCCGGCCCAGCGTGGTCACCACGGTGTGCTGCTCGGTGGTGGTGCCCGCGCTGCTGACCGCCACGGGCGTCGAGTCGGGACGGCCCGCCGCGATCAGCGCCTTGCCGATCGGGACGGCCTCGGCGACGCCGTTGTAGATCACCAGGGTGCCCGTCCCGGTGGCGTACGCGGACCAGTCGTCGATCTGGGTCGCGTCCACGACCCGGAACTCGGGCACCGACACCGCGGCGGGGATGCCTGCGTAGGTGAGCACCGCCGTCGCCGGCGGCACGCCGGGCACGATCTCGAAGTCCACCTCCGCCTTGGCACAGGCCGCGACCTCCTCGGTGATCGAGGAGAAGAACATCGGGTCGCCCGCGCACAACCGCACGACGCCGCTGCCGCCCTTGGCGGTCTTGACGACCTTCAGCGAGACGGCGCCGTCCTCGGCCACGTCGACGATCTCGACGTCCTCGCGGCAGTGGCGCAGCAGCGGGCCGTACGCCTCCCGGTCGAGGATGACGACGTCCGCCTTGGAAAGCAGGTCGGCGCCACGCAGCGTGAGCAGGCCCTCATCACCGGGACCCGCGCCGACGAAGGCGACGAACCCGGACGGGCGCTCGAAGGTGGTACTTCCGGAGCTCAATGTGCTCGCTCCCCTATCAACGTGCCGGCCCCTTCCGCGATCATCTCGGCCGCGAGGTCGCGGCCGAGATCCATGGGCG
Organism: Streptosporangium sp. LJ11; assembly: GCF_051918945.1. Classification (NCBI taxonomy): domain Bacteria; kingdom Bacillati; phylum Actinomycetota; class Actinomycetes; order Streptosporangiales; family Streptosporangiaceae; genus Streptosporangium; species Streptosporangium sp. LJ11. Next base: position 217,324 of record NZ_JBPXMB010000008.1, on the reverse strand, counting down.
CGGAAGAGCTTCCGGCGGTGGACTTGCGCACCGCGCGCCTGCCGTCGACGGCGACGACAGCGGCGGTAAGGATCAGATCGGGCCCGTTCTCGGCCGAGTACGCGCCCACCGGGGCGGCGCACCCCGCCTCCAGGGCGTTGAGCACCGCGCGCTCGGCGGTGACCGCGGCCCGGGTGCGGGCGTCGTCGAGCACGCTCAGCAGCTCGACCAGGTCGGAGCGGTCGGAGCGGCACTCCACGGCCAGCGCCCCCTGGCCCGGGGCGGGCAGCATCTCCTCGACCTCGAAGATCTGGGAGATCTCGGCGTCGCGGCCCAGCCTGCCGAGCCCGGCGGCGGCGAGCACGACGCCCTGCAACTGGCCGGAGGCCACCTTGCCGATGCGGGTGTCGGCGTTGCCGCGGATCGGCACGTAGTCGAGATCAGGACGGATCATCCGGAGCTGGGCGATCCGGCGCGGGGAACCGGTGCCGATCTTCGCGCCGGGCGGCAGGTCGGCCAGCTTGGCGACGCTCACCAGGGCGTCCCTGGGGTCGTCGCGCGGCGGGATCGCCGCGATGACCACGCGCGGGTCGGGCGTGGTGGGCAGGTCCTTCAGCGAGTGCACCGCGAAGTCGATCGCGCCCTCGATCAGCTTGTCGCGCAGCGCGCTGACGAAGACCCCCGTACCGCCGAGCTGCGTGAGGTCGGCCTTGGTCACGTCGCCGAAGGTGGTGACGCCGACCAGTTCGACGGCCACGCCGGTCAGCTCGGTGAGGCGAGCGGCGACCAGGCCCGACTGCGTCGTCGCCATGACGCTCCGCCTGGTCCCCAGCCGGAGCGAAGAAGAAACACCGTTCACAGGCCTGCCTCCTTCTTGCTCGGCTCGGTGTTCCTACCCGGCTCGGCGTCGATCGTCTCGATGCGCCTCACCGCTTCGGGCACCTTCGGGTCAAGATTGAACAGCTCGCGCAGCGCTTCGGCGTAATGATCGCCCGCGGGGGACTCCGCCAGCTGCTTGACGCGCACGGTGGGCTCGTGGAGCAGCTTGTCGACCACGCGCCTGACGGTCTGGCTGACCTCGTCCCTGACGCGTCCCTCAAGATCGGGGACCCGCGCGACGAGCCGTCCGAGCTCCGCCTCGACCACCTGGGCCGCCTTGCTCCGCAGTGCCACCACGGTCGGCGTGACGCGCGCGGCGCGCTCGGCCGACAGGTAGGCGGTGACCTCCTCGGCGACGATGCCGCGCACGGCGGTGACCGCCTCGGCGCGACCGCCGTCGTCGGTGCCGGCGTCGGCCTCGCCCTCCTGCATGGACTCCAGGTCGACCAGCGTCACACCGGGCAGCCGCCGCACGGCGGGGTCGATGTCGTGCGGCAGGGCCAGGTCCAGCAGGAACGTCTCACGGGGGGTCACCATGTCGGCCGTGATGACCACGTCGGTGGCGCCGGTGCAGGAGATGACCAGGTCGGCCTCCGCCAGCTCGACCGCCAGGTCGCCGAATCCGGCGGCCCTGCCGCCGACCGTCTGCGCCAGCCGCACGGCGCGCTCGTGGGTCCGGTTGACCACCACGATGTCGGTGACGCCCGCCCGCTGCAGGGTCGCGGCCGACAGGGCGCTCATCGAGCCCGCGCCCACCACCAGGGCCCGCTTCCCCTGGAGGGGGCCGAGGGCGCGCTCGGCGAGGGTGAGCCCCACGCCGACGAGGGAGGCACCCGCCCGGTCGATGCCGGTCTCGGTGTGCGAGCGCTTGCCCACCCGCAGTGACTGCTGGACGAGCTCGTTGAGCGTCGGGCCGAGGGTGCCCTCCTCCTGGGCGAGCCTGAGCGCCGAACGCACCTGGCCGAGGATCTGCCCCTCTCCCACGACCATCGAGTCGAGGCCGGAACCGACCGAGAACAGGTGCTCGACGGCACGGTCCTCGTAGTGCACGTAGAGGTGGGAGGCCAGCTGCTCCATGGAAACGCCGGAGTGGGCGCTGAGCAGCCGGGAGAGCGAGGTCACCGCGGCGTGGAACCGGTCGACCTCGGCGTAGATCTCGACCCGGTTGCACGTCGAGACGACCATGCTCTCGGCGACGTGGACGTCCTGCTGGATGTCCTGGAGCAGCTTCACCAGCGAGTCACCGGAGACGGAGACCCGTTCCAGCAGGGCCACCGGTGCCGTCCGGTGGCTCAGGCCGACGACGAGAACGCTCATCGGCCCTCTCCCGCCTTCCGGTCGCCCCGGAAGGAGCCGCGATTTCGAGAGGCTCCCGAGTCCCGGGAGGCCAGGGAGCCACGAGAGGCTCCGGAACCGCGAGAGGAGAGGTGGCCGCCCGGGGCCTGGGCCGCGGCGCTCGCCGCACTACTGGTCACCCTGCTCATGCTCGCCGTACTCGTGCTCGCCGTCTCCGTATTCCTCCTCATACACGCCATCGTCATGGTGATCGTCATGCTCGTCGTGATCTTCCGGGACGTCACGGTCGTCCGGGAAAGCGTCATGGTCGTCCGGGAAGGCCGGGAGATGCCGTGCCCGTCAGCGTGCCCGCCGGCTCGTGCACCGTGCCTGTTCACAAGTCCACCGCCTCGGGCCACTCCTCGGCCATCGCGGGCCCCCCACTCATCCGATCCGCCTTGCGTTGCTCGTGGAACGCCAAGATCTGCAATTCAATCGACAGGTCGACCTTACGGATATCGACGCCTTCCGGCACGGAAAGGACGACGGGGGCGAAGTTCAGGATGCTGGTGACCCCTACGGCGACGACCCGGTCGGCCACCTGCTGGGCCGCCACGGCCGGTGTCGCGAGCACCACGATCGACACTCCCCGCCGCCTTATCACGGCTTCCAGCTCGTCGATGTGCTCCACATTCAATCCCGCGATGTGGTCGCCCACCACTTCGGGGTCCGCGTCGAGCAGCGCCGCGACCCTGAAACCGCGGGAGACGAACCCGCCGTAGTTGGCGAGCGCACGCCCGAGGTTACCCACTCCGACGATGGCGACGGCCCAGTCCTGGGTGAGACCCAGCTCACGGGAGATCTGGTAGATGAGATATTCGACGTCGTAGCCGACCCCCCGGGTGCCGTACGACCCCAGGTGGGAGAGGTCCTTGCGGAGCTTGGCCGAGTTGACGCCCGCCGCGACGGCGAGATCCTCCGAGCTCACGGTCGCCAGGCCACGCTCGGCCATGCCGTTCAGCGCTCGCAGATAGAGCGGCAGCCGGGCGACGGTCGCCTCGGGAATGCCGCGTTCGCGGGCTTGGGACAGACGGCGGATCACGTGCCGGAACTCCAGGGGGACAGGCGGCCGGCGCGGCCCGGACGCGACGGATGACGAGGTGAAACCACTGTCATTCAGGTTAGTCCTTTTGTGAACCGATGCACAAAGTGAGTGTTCACAATCTTGGCCGCGCCCCCCTCCGGTCCGTCGTCCGCCCCCTCACCAGGCCCTGGACCTGCGCGTACGGCGGGCGCGAGCCCCGTCGCCACCGGGCCTTTCCGGCCGCCGGAGTCGATCTTCGCCCCTCGCCGCGAGGACCGGCGCGTCGCCGCGGTTCGGCTACCGTGGCGGTCATGTCACCGCGAGACCATCGCATCACCCTGCTCGGCAAACCCGGTTGCCACCTGTGCGACGACGCGCGGGCGGTGATCGAGCGGGTCGCCGCGGACCTCGGCGTCCCGTGGGAGGAGCGCGACATCACGGCCTCCGAGGAGGACCAGGCCCGCTACTGGGAGATGATCCCGGTCACCCTCGTCGACGGGGTGCAGCACGACTTCTGGCGCGTCGACGAGAACCGCCTGCGCGCCGCCCTCGACGCCTAGCCACCGTCGGCGTCCTCGCCGCCCCGACGCCATCGACGCCCGCGATGCCCTGATGCCCTGATGCCCTCGATGTCCGAAGGACGCTCCCCGCCCGTTGGCGCCGCGGGTGACCACCTGAAACAGGCCACCCGCGCCGCGCTCGCTATCTGAAGGCGGTCGGGAGCGGCATCACCTTCGCGGCGTTCACGGTGAGTTCGATCACATTGGTGGCGAGCACCATCGTCTGGCGCTCGGTGACGAAGCGCTGCGTGTGGGGCTGGCGCTGGTGGTCGCCGTAGGCGACCTCGTCCCGGTAGAGCTCGTAGACGATGCGCTGGAGAGGCGCCGACTTCACCGAGTGGCAGGTGTAGACGAGCGTGTCCGGCTCGGAGCGGCGCACCGCCTCGACGGTCTCCTCCGCGAGCCGGTCGAATCTCTCGCCGGTGCCGTCGAGCAGGGTGAAGACCGTCAGCAGACCGAAGATGCTCGGCGAGGGCCGGTTCGAGCCACCCGGCAGGTCACCGGCCCCACCCGGCGTGCCCGGCCCGCCCGGATACATGGCACCGGTCGAGGGGGTGACGCCGAACGCCTGGTCGTAGCCCTGCGAGCCCCCCCGGTCGTAGCCTCGGGAGCCTCCGCGCCCCTGCTCGGAGCCCGGGGAGGGCGCGCCGCCGAAGGCCTGGTCGGCGGGCATCGGCTGGAGGCTTCCCGACCTGCCGGGACCGGGCACGCCCGGCATGCCGAACTCGCCGGTGCCCGGCCCCGCGGGCCTGCCGAACTCACCGGTCCCCCCGGGCCTGCCGAACTCACCCGTGCCTGCGGGCCTGCCGAACTCGCCGGTGCCCGGGCCTGACGGCCTGCCGGAACCGGGGGCGCCGTGCCTGCCGAACTCGTGAGCCGGGATGTTGTACTCACCGGTCGCCGGGCCGGGCACGCCCGGCATGCCGAACTGGCCGGTGACCGGCGGCGGCTGCCTGCCGGGATCACCGCCGCGCCTGCCGGGGTCACCGCCGGACGGCTGGTCGGCGGGCGGCATGCCGTACTCACCCGCCATGAACATCCCCGTGGCGGGGCCACCGAACCTGTCGTCGGGTGAGGAGGGTTGCTGCTGCCGCATGCGCGCAGCGTAGTCGACGTCCTGCTCACCCGCCCGGTACTCGGCCACGAGGTCACCGAGGCCTGAGCGGCGGGGCGCCTCCTCGGCCAGGGCGCGGGCGGGGGGGCTCTCCGGGGTCACGCGACGGCCGGCGACCTGCACGTCGCGGGGCTCGTACTCGGGGCGGCGCGGCCGCGGGGGGCGGTCCTCCCACTCGTCGTCCGCGTCGTCCGCGTCCTCGTCGTCGTCCTCGTAGGGCGCGAGCGGGCGGAGCATGACGTACCAGACCGCGGCGGCGGTGACGAAGAGCAGGAGCGCGGTGAACATCCCGGACACCGCGAAGCTCACGGCTCCGACGAGGGCGAGGCCGGTGGGGCCGAGCACCAGGAGCGCGTGCATGTTGTCGGCGTCGTAGTCGTCACCGCCGCGCCAGCGGAGGACCGCCAGCAGCAGCCCGCCCAGCAGCACGACCGCGACGATCACATGGACGGCCCCGAGCAGGTAGGCCGGGGGCAGGTTCCAGTGGCGACCGCCCAGCGGGAGGGCCTTGGTGAAGTCCTTCTCCTGCAGGACCGGGTCGACCGCCAGAATCACCGTGGCGATGACGGTGAAGGCGATCCCCAGGAGCCAGGAGGAGAACCTGGCCGTGCCCTTGCGAGCCATCAACTGAATGACCCCGACAGCCAGCCACAGGGGCGCCAGCATGGATCCGGTCAGTTGATAAATACGAAACGTGCCTGTCCCAAATCCGATCAGATAACCGGTGGCGATTACTCCGAGTGAGACGGAGAGAGACGCCGTCGTGATGCTCCAGGCGATCAGCCAGCCCTTGGGCTCACTGCGGAGGCGACTGACGAGAGCACCGGTGGCGATGGCTGCGAGCAATGCACCGGCGAAGGCGATGACAGCGACGAGGACTTCCATGGTGTCTCCAATGCTGCCGGACATTACCCCCCAACCGGTAGCCGAACCCTCGGCCGGCTCCCGGCGCCGGTCTGAAACAACCGACCCCACACCGTATCCGGCGATTACCCCCAGTCACGACGCTTCAAAGTGGATTGTGGAATTTCCACTTCATTTCTAGAGTGATCGAGCACGCCGTACCCCCTCCCCTCAGGGATACCGGATGCCTGAAACGTGGCCGCTCGCCGGGCACCTCCCCACGACAGCCGGGGTAGCCCAGCCCGTCCGCAGTAGTGACCTCACCGTGCGTGAGGATGCCTCCGAAGAACTCCGGAGGCTCGTTTTGCGCGCCAAAACCGGAGATTCGGATGCTTTTGGCACGCTCTACGATCGTTACCTCACCCTGGTGTACCGCTACGTCTACTTCCGGGTCGGCTCACACCCACTGGCCGAGGATCTCACGAGCGAGACCTTTCTCCGCGCGCTCCGCCGGATCACGGACTTCACGTGGCAAGGGCGTGATTTCGGGGCCTGGCTCGTGACCATCGCGAGGAACCTGATCACCGATCACTTCAAGTCCGGCAGGTACCGCCTTGAGGTCACGACCGCCGAGGTGATCGACACCCCGCTCGACGGCCCGCACATCCCGGAGAACGCCGTCGTCACCGCGATGATCAGCGATCGGGTGCTCACCGCCGTCCGCGGCCTCGGCCCCGAGCAGCAGGAGTGCGTGGTGCTGCGCTTCCTGCACGGCATGTCACTGGCGGAGACCGCGCTCATCATGGGCAAGAAGAGCGGCGCCATCAAGGCACTCCAGTTCCGCGCGATCCGCGCCCTGGCCCGCGCGCTGCCCTCGGACCTCAGCTGAGACCGGCCGGCGTCGGCTGTCCTCGGTCCTTCGCCTCCCGGCAGCGGCCGCCACGCCCGAAACAATGTTCCCATGCCGATGTGGCGCAGCGCGTAACCTGCCGTGCCAGGTCGTCGTTAGGCAAGTGACACCGATGGATCATGAGCTGGGGGCGGCAGGGAGCGTTCATGGGGAAGTGGCTGCCCGGATTCTCGCGGAGGTCGCAGGCGCGCATTCAGGACCGCGTGTCACGACTCGGCGCCCGCATGGCGGCCACCCCCGGACCCGAGTTCAACGCCAGGCTCCGCGAGCGGCTCACCCAGTCCCCTCCCGGAGAGGACGTCCCCGAGCAGCGGCCGGTGAGCCCCCGCCACTCCCGGCGAAGGTCCCGTACGGGGCTGTTCCCGCGGTTGCTGAGCATCGCCCTGGTGGCCTCGATGGCGGTATCCGGTATGTGGACCTACCGGTCGATGCCCGGTGACACCCTCTACCCGCTCAAGCGCGCCGCCGAGCGGACGCTGTTCCACCTGAGCAGCGACGACGCCGAGCGGGCCGACCGCTCCTTCGGCTACGCCGAGACCCGTGCCCGCGAGGTCAAGGAGCTCCTGGGCTCGGACGAGGGCGAGGGCGAGGGCGAACGCGAGGAGGTGATCGGGGAGACCCTCCAGGCCATGGAGGACACCACGCGCTCCGCGGTGACCTCCCTGCGGCAGATGCGGCGCCGCGACTCCGCGAGCGCCAAGGAGCTCAAGCGCTTCGTCCAGAAACAGCGCACCCAGATCGCCGGGATGATCCCCAAGATGGGCGCGGAGAACCAGCGCAAGGCCCACGTCTACCTCAACTACATCGAGGGCCTGGCCCCGCCCGAGTAGCCGTTCCGGTACGGGACCGGTCCCACCGTCGTGGACCGCCGCGCACGGGAACCGGGCCGCTCTCCCGTCCCGGACCACGACATCGGAACCCGGCCCCGCCGGACCCGCGCGACGTCGTACGTCGCCAAGACGTCATATCCGGCTCATACCGACGCTACCGATCTCACCCTCTGCCCCGGTTAAGCTGAGGTGCTATGAGGCGGCTACTACGACGGCGGGACGAAGCGGACGCGGCCAGACGGGCGACGGTCGGGGAGGTAGCGGCGGGCGAGGTCGCCGCCGCGGCCGCCGTGGCGATGCCGATGGCCGAGCCCGACCCGGTGGCCGCCGCCTTCTTCGACGTCGACAACACCATGATGCGCGGCGCCTCCATCTACCACTTCGCCCGTGGCCTCGCCTCCCGGGGCCTGTTCACCAGCAAGGATCTGTTCAGGTTCGCGATCGGCCAGGTGGTCTTCCGGATCCGCGGCGACGAGAACCCCGCGCACATCGACGAGGCCAGGGAGACCGCGCTGGCGTTCGTCGCGGGGAGCAAGGTCGAGGAGATCGTCCGGCTCGGTGAGGAGATCTACGACGAGGTGATGGCGGACCGCATCTGGGCGGGCACTCGCGCCATCGCGCAGGCACACCTCGACGCGGGCCAGAGGGTCTGGCTGGTCACCGCGACCCCGGTGGAACTGGCCCGGGTGATCGCCCAGCGCCTCGGCCTGACCGGCGCGCTCGGCACCGTCGCCGAGACCGAGAACGGCGTCTACACCGGCCGCCTGGTCGGCGACCTGCTCCACGGCCCCGCCAAGGCGGAGGCCGTCAAGGCCCTGGCCCGCAGGGAGGGGCTCGACCTGTCGCGCTGCTCCGCCTACAGCGACTCGGCCAACGACCTGCCCCTGCTCTCCCTCGTCGGCCACGCCACCGCGATCAACCCGGACGCCGAGCTGCGCGAGTTCGCCCGGCAGAACAGCTGGGACATCAAGGACTTCCGTACGGGGCGCAAGGCGACCATGATCGGCCTGCCCATCGCGGCGGGTGCCGGAGCCGTCGCGGGCGGCATCGCCGCCGCCGTCGCCCTGCGCCGCCACTACCGCTCCGGCCGCTGACCCTCCGCTCGCGTGCCGGCTCTTCTCTCGGTAGGGCCTCGAAGCTCAGGGAGAGGTGTCTCAGAAAAGGCGTCGGAGAAAGGGCGGGAAGGCGTGGCCGCGCCTGAGCCGAAGCTCGTCGAGCTGCTGCTGGACGACCTCCCTGACCTGGTCGGTGAGGTTGAAGACCAGCATGGGGTCGTCGGCGTCGGCGGGGTCGAGCTCGTCGGTGCGGATCGGCTCGCCGAAGCCGATCATCCATTTGGACGGGAGCGGGACCAGGCCGAGGGGCCCGAGCCAGGGGAACAGCGGCGTGACCGGCAGGTAGGGAAGGCCGAGCACCCTGGCCAGGATCCGCAGGTCACCGATCTTGGGGTAGATCTCCTCCGCGCCCACGATGGCGCAGGGAACGATCGGCACGCCCGCGCGGATGGCGGAGGCGACGAAGCCGCCCCGGCCGAAGCGCTGCAGCCGGTAGCGATCGGAGAACGGCTTGCCGACTCCCTTGAAACCCTCGGGAAAGACGCCGACGACCTCGCCCTTGCGGAGCAGCCGGTCGGCGTCCTCGCGGCAGGCGAGGGTGTGGCCGGTCTTGCGGGACAGGTGGCCGAGCACCGGGAGCCGGTAGACCAGGTCGGCCCCCAGAAGGCGGAGCGCGCGACGTCCGGGATGGTCGTCGTACAGGGCCACCTGCAGCATGAGCCCGTCGAGCGGGAGGGTGCCGGAGTGGTTGGCCACGATCAGGGCTCCGGAGTCGCCGGGCACGTTGTGCATGCCCACGGTCTCGGTGCGGAACCAGTGGCGGTACAGCGGGCGGATCAGCTCCAGCAGCACCCTGTCGGTGAGCTCCGCGTCGAACCCGAACTCGTCGACCTCGTAGTCGCCGGCCACCCGGCGGCGCAGGAAGGCGAGCAGCTCGGCCAGCCGGTGATCGTCGTCTTCCTCGCCGGCCGGCGGCCCGGAGAGAGGCCACCCGGCTTCGGGGACGGGCTCGCCGGACGCTTCCGAGAAGGGCTCATCGGACGGGGCTTCCGGGAAGGGGTCGCCGGGCGCTTCGGAGGAGGGTCCGGCGGACGGGCCGGGGAGGTGCTCGCGGGAGGCGCGGGCCCTGGTGATGGGAATCACCTCGGCGTCCTCGCTCCCGGCCACCGCGTCGCTCATCCCGTCACCGGCCGGGACACCATGTCCATCAGGGCGGCGGGCAGGCCTCCGGCCAGGTCACGCGCACGCAGGAAATCCTCGAAGGCGGCCGCCGTGGAGAACTTCGGTCTCCAGTCGAGCGCCGTGGACAGCGCGGTGGTGTCGACCACGCGTCCGTGACACATCAGGCGGAGTTGCTCGGGGGAGAACCCGACCAGTCCCGCGCTCCAGGCGAGGTCGCCCATGAAGCGGAAGACGGGAGAGGGGACGGGCATCGGGAGCAGGCCCGCCCTGCGCGCGCACTGCGACAGGAGCAGCACGCCGTCTCCGGCCACGTTGAACGTGCCGGGGTGGTCCTCCATCGCCATCCGCCGCAGCACCTCGACCGCGTCGTCCTCGTGGACGAACTGCAGCCGCGGGTCGAACCCGAGCACGGTCGGCAGGACGGGCTGGGTGAAGTAACGCGTCAGCGGCGAGTCGACGCCGGGTCCCATGAAGTTGGCGAACCTGAGCGTCGACACGGCCACGTCGCGGCGCCGCCTGGCGAAGCCCCGGACGTAGCCCTCCACCTCGGAGGCGTCCTTGGCATAGCCACGGCTCGGCGGCTCTCCCGGCTCGGCGTCCTCGGTGAAGACCGCGGGGTCGTGCGGGGAGGAACCGTAGACGGCGGTGGTCGAGCGCACGACGACGCGGCGGACCGTCGCGGACCGCTGACAGGCACCGAGCAACTGCATGGTGCCGATGACGTTGTGCTCCTTCATGAGCGCGCGGCCGCCGCTCCTGGGAGGAGCGCTCACCAGACTCATGTGAACGACGGTGTCGATGTCGGCGGCCGCGATCACCTGGGCGATGTCGGGGCTGCGCAGGTCGACGCGGACGAACTCCGTCCGGCCGAGAGGTACGCCGCCATCACGTGAGAGCGAGGGCGGCGGCACCGTATCCACTCCGATGACCCGGTCGATGTCCGGGTCATCCGCGAGAACGCTCGCCACTCGGGCGCCGATGTGGCGCGAGACCCCGGTGACAAGCACGGTGTGGGTCATCGGCGCCTCGCAGATCCGCGCTACTTCTTGTTACGCCGCTGGATGCGGGTCTTCTTGAGAAGCTTGCGGTGCTTCTTCTTCGCCATGCGCTTACGGCGCTTCTTGATCACAGAGCCCACGGGACCCCCAGGTAGCTGGTAGCCGAGATTGTCGAACCGGTGCGCGAGAGCACACCGGCACAACAGACTACCGGCGATCCACGGTAGATCGCCCCTAGGGGGACCCCGGGCGCATGAACTCACGACGTGGCGACCACGTCGCTACCCCGACGAGACAGGGACCGGCTCTCCAACGGTCATACCGGAAATCACACCCCGGCCAGACCGGAAGGAGCAGGACCGTGAGCGCCCGGCGCGTCTGGCTCACCTCACGACCGGATCGTTCCCCCCGGTCGCTCGGCTCGACGCGTCGAGCCCACCCTGCCTCAACCTGCCTCGATGTAGGCATCCCTCAGATAATCGTGAACCGCCTGCTCCGGCACCCGGAAGGATCGACCGACCCGGATGGCCGGCAGCTCGCCCGAATGCACGAGTCGGTACACAGTCATCTTGGACACCCTCATGACAGTGGCCACTTCTGCCACCGTCAGGAACTTCACCTCGCTGAGAGGTCTTTCGCCTGCACCCATCGGACGCCTCTTCCGCACGTGTATCCGGGTTATCCCCACTGGTGCCATTGCTCACGCACGTGTACTGCTGTCAGCGTAAGTCGGGACCCCTGTCACGCAAACCCCCTATTTTCTCAGCCCTCGGAGTCTCGCGTCAGCGAAACAGCTGAAATCGCTGGCCAGCAGCCGGACCGTGCCCCTCGCATTGATCTTGGAACGGACCAACTGTCTCCCATTAGAGTCGCCCACAATCACCAAAAAGTTGGCAAACGGTCGGCGAGGTGCGTGGAATGCAGGCGCGAAATGCCTGTATAGGGATGACCTAATTTGCGCATCCCCCGTCTCAGAGGGCCCGTACGACCCTTTCGACCAGGTGGTTCGTCAGCGGTTCGTAATACCTCGGTAGCACGTTGTCATCGAGCGGAACGGTGACCGCGATCTTGCCCTCGGCCTCTCCGACGAAGAGGGCGGGGTCGTTGCTGTCGGCGAATCCGACCGTGAGGATGCCCGCCTCGCCCGCCGCCCCGGCCCAGCCGTGGTCGGCGATCACCAGATCGGGACGGTCCGCGCCCAGTTCGGCGATCATGGCGCGCATCGGGGCGGGGTCGTGGGTGTGCACGAAGGCGCCCTTGTCGTCGAGCATCGCGACGTCGTCCAGATAGCGGATCTTGCGCCTGCGGCCGAACCCGCTGCCCCAGTACGACCAGCCCTCGGCCGGGGCCATCAGGGTCACGCCGCGCGCCCTGAGCATCCGGCCCAGGGCCATGTGGATGGTGAGCAGGCCGGTGGGGTGCCCGGTGGCGATCAGGATCCGAGGGTTCTCCCCCCGGAGCACCCCGGCGATCGTGTCACCCATCTTCTCGACCGCCTCGATCGTGCGGTCGGGGTCGATGGTGTCCTGCCCCTCCCGATGACGGGGGTCGGCCACGACCCCGGCGGACTTGGCCATCAGCTCCAGCACGTCCCGGTAGGACCAGGCGCCCTCCATCGTCAACCCGAACATGTAGTGCGGGTCACGGTTGGACAGCGACCGGTAGTGGTCCAGATTGTTCTCCCGGCTGGTCGCCACGTCACCGGCGATCCGGGTACGGACCAGGTGCTCACGAAGCTCAGCGCGCGTCATCGGTTCCTCAGTCCAGTTTGCCGACCGACCATGTGTGCGGACCGTGTGTCACGGGAGGGGATCGAGCCCGTGGAAGGGGAAGACGGCATTCCTTGTCGCCATGATGGCCCGGTCGATCGGGTCTGCTGGGTCATAACCAGCGGAGAAATCGCGAAATTCCGGGTCTCGGCCATCGGTCAGCGTGAGCGGCGCCGTCTGGTTGGTCCGTTCCTTGACGAACGTACGCCATGCCTCCGGAGTGGCGGTCGCGGGATCGAGCGGGTGGCCCGCCACCTCCGCGATCAGGTGGGTCCACGCCCGGGGCACCACCTGCACCAGCTCGTAGCCCCCGCCGCCGGTCACGACCCACCGCCCGCCCGCGGTCTCGTGGGCCAGCTCGTGCAGCGCCGCGTACGCGGCCCGCTGGCCGTCCAGGCTGAGCATGAGGTTGGCCAGCGGATCGAGGGCGTGACTGTCGCAGCCGTGCTGGGTGACCAGGACGTCGGGGGCGAACTCCCGCAGCAGCGGCGGGACCACCGCGTGGAAGGCCCTGAGCCAGCCGCTGTCGCCACATCCGGCGGGCAGGGCCACATTGACCGCGGTGCCCTCCGTGCCGCGCTCCTCGGGGAACCCCGTGCCGGGGAAGAGGGTGCGGGGGCTCTCGTGCAGGCTGACGGTGAGAACCCTGGGGTCGTTGTAGAAGAGCGCCTGTACGCCGTCGCCGTGGTGCACGTCCACGTCCACGTAGGCGACCCTGGACGCCCCCTGGGCCAGCAGCCACGCGATCGCCGCGCCCGGGTCGTTGTAGACGCAGAACCCGCTCGCCCCGGCGGCCATCGCGTGGTGCAGACCTCCGGCGACGTTGACCGCGTGCTCGGCCTCGCCGCTCCACACCGCGCGGGCGGCGGCCAGGCTGGCGCCGGTGATCAGCGCGGACGCCTCGTGCACCCCGGGGAAGGCGGGGTTGTCCGTGGTGCCGAGCCCGTAGGCGAGGTCGGGCCGCCCGGTGGCGGAGACCCGTTTGACGGCCTCGATGTAGTCGCGCTCGTGGACGAGCGCCAGCTCGTCGTCGGTGGCGGGCGCGCAGCCGCTCATCTCCACCTGGTCCAGCACGCCGAGCTCCCTGGCCAGCGCCATGGTCAGCTCGACCCGCACGGGCGCGAGCGGGTGCCCGGGGCCGAAGTCGTACGAGGTGAGCGCATCGTCCCAGACAACCCGCACGGACCGGCTCATGCGCACTCCCTGTCTGGTCGCGACGCCGCGCGTCACGGCCGATCTTCCTGCTCCCGGCTCGACGTTACCGCACGTGTACGGAACGGCGTTTACGCGGCCGTCTCGGAGAACGCACCCGTTTTCATTTGAGTGAAATATCCAGATTTATTGCTATCAACGAGCATGTTTGATGGGCTGCGCAGGAGATCCGGACACCCGCTGGAGGCCGGACATCCCGGCGACGGTCCTACCCCGCAGGGAGACCAGACGGATCAGACGATTCAGACGGAGGAGACCCGGCGCAGTCCCCTGACGGCGGGGACCAGCAGGAGGGCGGCGCACCCGGCGACCGCCACGATCGAGGACCCGGCCAGCAACTGCGGCGCCCCCACCACCCCGGCCACCGGACCGGCGAGCACCTGGCCGACCGGGACGAACAGGGTCGAGCCGGCGACCTCGTACGCGGTGACCCGGTTGAGCGCCTCCGCCGGGACCTGGGTCTGGATGCTCGTGGCCCACATGACCGACCAGAACGCCCACCCGGCGCCGCCGATCACGTGCGCGGCCATGAGGACCGCGGCCGGCGACGCCACGGCGATGGAGAGCGGCTCCAGGGCGAAGCCGAACAGGCCGATCGCGCCGGCCATCAGCGGCCGTCCCGGGCGGACCCGCATGGCGACCAGGCCGCCGACGATGGTGCCCGCGCCGGAGGCGGACATGACCAGGCCGTAGGCGGTCTCGCCGAGCCGCTCGCTGATCAGCACCGAGCCCAGCGGGATCATCGGGCCGAACAGGGTGACCCCGAAGACCGCCCAGACCAGGATCACCGACCACATCCAGGTCCTGGACCGGAACTCCTGCCACCCCTCGCGCAGGTTGCGCCACATCGAGCGCTCGGCGACCGGCCCCGCGACCACCGGCAGGCGCAGGAGGAGCAGGCACACCGCGCTGACGGTGAACCCCGCGGCGTCGATCGCGAAGACGACGCCGACCCCGGAGAGGCCGACGATGGCGCCGGCGACGCCGGGACCGGCCAGCAGCATGATCGACTCGGAGACGCGCAGGGTGGCGTTGGCCTTCTGCACGTCCCGCGCCACGCGCGGGACCGTGCTGGAGACGCCGGGCTGGTACATCGCGGCGGCGACGCCGTTGATCGCGGAGATGACGAGGATCTGCCAGAGGTCCGGCCTGCCGAGGACGAACAGCGCCGCGGCGGCCCCCTGGCTCACCACCCTGACCGTGTCGGCGCCGATCATCATGCGGCGCGGCGTGAACCTGTCGGCGAAGACCCCGCCGAACAGGATGAGCACCGCGAAGGGCGCCATCCACGCGGCCAGCGCCAGCCCCACCCCGGTGGAGCCGTAGCCGAGCCCGCCCACGCCCACCGCCGTCGCGAACGGGACCATCGCGGCCCCGAGCATGGAGACGGACCTGGCGGTGAAGAAGAGCAGGAAGCTCCGCGTCCAGACAGCGGGTTCGTCCTGTTCCCGCCTCCGCCCGTCAGCCGATATCGCCTGCTTCACGATCGCCTCATTCCCCGAAGTTCCGGGAAAATGATGCCGTATGTAGGAAAGTTTCCTAATAGAGGGGTGGCTCGGCCTCCGGCTCAGTTCCTGGCTCAGCTTCCGGCTCGACCCTCGCCCAGCTTCCGGCTCGACCCTCGCCCAGCTTCCGGCTCGGCCCTCGCTCAGCCTGCGGCTCAGCCCTCGGCGAGCTGGCGGCCCCGGTCCCTGGCGGCCTCGATGGCGGCCAGGAAGGCGGCGCGGACGCTGTGCCGCTCCAACTCGGCGATGGCCGCGATGGTGGTGCCGCCCGGCGAGGTGACCGCCTCGCGGAGGATCACCGGGTGCTCCCCCGAGTCACGGAGCATGATCGCCGCCCCGACGATCGACTGGGTGACCATGTCGAGGGCGGCGGCGCGGGGCATGCCGAGCAGGATGCCGGCGTCGACCATCGCCTCGACCAAATAGAAGAAGTAGGCGGGACCGCTGCCCGACAGGGCCGTGGCCGCGTCCTGCTGCGACTCGGGGATGCGCAGCACCTTGCCGACCGGGCTGAACAGGTCCTCGGCCCGCCTGAGATGCTCCTCGGAGGCGTGCGCGCCCGCGGAGATCACGCTCATCGCCTCGTCGACCAGCACCGGCGTGTTGGACATGACCCGGACCACGGGGATGTCGGCGCCGAGCCGCGACTCGACGAACGAGGTCGTGATGCCCGCCGCCGCCGAGACGACCAGGCGGTCGGCCGGGATGTGCCCCGCGATCTCTGCGAGCAGGAACCCCATGTCCTGCGGCTTGACCGCGAGGATGATCGTGTCGGCGTCCTTGGCCGCCTCGGCGTTGGAGGCCACCCGCACGCCGTACCGCTCCGCGAGGGCCTGGCGCCGCTCGGCGCGCCGCGCCGTCGCGATCACGTCGCCCGGCTTGAATCCGGCCCTGAGCAGCCCGGACAGCAGGGCCTCGCCCATCTTGCCGGTGCCAAGAATCGCGATCATGTGAGCACCTCGAAATCGTGGATCGGACCTTCCCGCAGCCTATCGGCCCCGCCATCGTGGGAATCATCCCTTGTGACGGTCGCCGGCGACGCACGACCGTGGACGTCCACCGCCGAGAAGGGAAGGGAGGTCCGGCAGCGCGATGTCGGAGTGTTCTGAACCTCTCCGGACCCCGATCCGTCTTAGGGGTATGCGTATGATCGCGACCTCTATCCTGGCCGGAAGCCTCCTGCTGGCGCCGGGCTGCGGCACCGACCCCAGCGCCACGGTCACCGCCGTCTCCCCCACGCGCCCGGTGAGTCAGGCCACCTCCATTCCCGGCGGCCCCTCCGCGCCGGCGAGCCACGGCGTGGCCCCCCGGGAGGAGCCCACGAGCGGTGCCCCCAAACCGACGAGGCCCGAGGGCCACACCGACAACCCCCGCAAGGTCAGGTGGCTGAAGGCCAAGCCGTCGAAGGACGGCCGGAGCCTGCGGATCACCTGGTGGTCCGGGGTGGAGCCGTGCAACGTGCTCGACCGGGTCACCGTGCGCGAGACCTCCAAGCGGGTGACCGTCACCCTCTGGGAGGGCCCGAGCAGCAAGGTCCAGAACGTCGCCTGCATCGAGATCGCCATCCAGAAGGTGACGACCGTCAAGCTCAAGAAGCCCCTCGGCGCCCGCAAGGTGGTGGACGGCGCCCGCTGACGCGGCGATCCGGCGCGGGAGGGACCGTGCCGGAGCACGCCCCCTCGTGAGCGGTGACCGGGACCGCCCGGTCACCGCCCGGGAACGATCACGCGTGTTCCCTCGTCAGATGGGGTGACGAACACCACCCTGTTTCCCCGGAAAACGGGAATGCCTCCGCGCGGCCGAAGGTTGAGCCCAATAGACTCAAGTCGTTTGACAAACGTCACACGAGGTTCCACTATGAGTCTCATCGACTCAACTTTGACTACAAGGACGTACTCATGGCACGTGCGGTAGGTATCGACCTGGGGACGACCAACTCCGTCGTCTCGATTCTTGAGGGCGGTGAGCCCACCGTCATCGCCAACGCTCAGGGTTCGCGGACCACGCCGTCCGTGGTCGCGTTCGCGAAGAACGGCGAGGTTCTCGTCGGAGAGGTCGCCAAGCGGCAGGCCGTCACCAACGTCGACCGGACGATTCGCTCGGTCAAGCGCGAGATGGGCACCAACTGGTCCGTCGAGATCGACGGCAAGAAGTCCAACCCGCAGCAGATCAGCGCCTTCGTGCTGCAGAAGCTGAAGCAGGACGCCGAAGCCTACCTGGGCGAGAAGATCACCGACGCGGTGATCACCGTTCCCGCCTACTTCAACGACGCCCAGCGCCAGGCCACCCAGGAAGCCGGCACCATCGCCGGCCTGAACGTGCTGCGCATCATCAACGAGCCCACCGCCGCCGCGCTGGCGTACGGCCTCGACAAGGAGAAGGACGAGACCATCCTCGTCTTCGACCTCGGCGGCGGCACCTTCGACGTGTCCCTGCTCGACGTCGGCCAGGAGGACGGCCACGGCTTCGTCGAGGTCAAGGCCACCAGCGGCGACAACCACCTCGGTGGCGACGACTGGGACCAGCGCGTCGTGGACGAGCTGGCCAACCGGTTCAAGAACGCGCACGGCGTCGACCTGACCAAGGACAAGATGGCGCTGCAGCGCCTGCGCGAGGCCGCGGAGAAGGCCAAGATCGAGCTCTCCAGCCAGTCGGAGACCTCCATCAACCTCCCCTACATCACCGCCTCGGCCGAGGGTCCCCTCCACCTGGAGGAGAAGCTCACCCGCGCCGAGTTCCAGCGGATCACCGCCGACCTCCTCGAGCGGTGCAAGGGCCCGTTCAACCAGGTCGTCAAGGACGCCGGGATCAAGGTCTCCGACATCGCCCACGTGGTGCTCGTCGGCGGCTCGACCCGCATGCCCGCCGTGGCCGAGCTCGTCAAGGAGCTGACCGGCGGCCAGGAGCCCAACAAGGGCGTCAACCCGGACGAGGTCGTGGCCATCGGCGCCGCCCTGCAGGCCGGCGTGCTCAAGGGCGAGGTCAAGGACGTCCTGCTGCTCGACGTGACCCCGCTGAGCCTGGGCATCGAGACCAAGGGCGGGATCTTCACCAAGATCATCGAGCGCAACACCACGATCCCGACCAAGCGCTCCGAGGTCTTCACCACGGCCGAGGACAACCAGCCGTCGGTGCAGATCCAGGTCTACCAGGGCGAGCGCGAGATCGCCGCGTACAACAAGAAGCTGGCCACCTTCGAGCTGACCGGCATCGCCCCGGCGCCGCGCGGCATCCCGCAGATCGAGGTCACCTTCGACATCGACGCCAACGGCATCGTCAACGTCTCCGCCAAGGACCTCGGCACCGGCAAGGAGCAGACGATGACGATCACCGGCGGCTCCGCGCTGCCGAAGGACGACATCGAGCGCATGATGCGCGAGGCCGAGTCCTACGCCGAGGAGGACAAGAAGCGCCGCGAAGAGGCCGAGACGCGCAACAACGCCGACTCGCTCGTCTACCAGACCGAGAAGTTCCTCGGCGAGAACGCCGAGAAGGTCCCGGACGACATCAAGAACGAGGTCAACGAGGCCGTCTCCGAGCTCAAGAAGGCTCTGGAGGGCACCGACTCGTCCGTGATCCGCGCCTCCGCGGAGAAGCTCGCCACGGTCAGCCAGAAGATGGGTTCCGCCATCTACGCCCAGGCGCAGGGGTCGGAGACCCCGGCCGGCGCTCCCGACGCGGACGCCGCCGACGGCGGGCAGAAGGCCGACGACGACGTGGTCGAGGCCGAGATCGTGGACGACGAGCCGAAGCGCGACAACGGCGCCAAGTGACGGTCGGAAAGCCGAGGGGAGCACCAGCGTGAGCACGCGCGAGAACGGTTCCGAGGAGGAGCCGGTGATCCGCGACAACCGGAAGATAGACCCGGAGACGGGGCAGGTACGCGAGGCGAGCCCGGCCGAGACCACGGGCCAGAACGACAGGGAGCAGGCGGCCGACCAGCCGTCCTCCCTGGCGTCCGACCTGGCCTCGATCGAGCTGGCCACCCAGCTCGCCGAGCGCACCGCGGACCTGCAGCGCCTTCAGGCCGAGTATTCCAACTATCGCAAGCGGATCGAGCGGGACCGCGTGGCGGTCAAGGAGCAGGCGGTGGCCGGCGTGCTGGCCGAGCTGCTGCCGGTCCTCGACGACATCGGCCGGGCCCGTGACCACGGGGAGCTGACCGGCGGCTTCGCCAAGGTGAGCGAATCGCTGGAGGCGGCCACCGGGAAGCTGGGGCTGAGCACCTTCGGCACCAAGGGCGAGCCGTTCGACCCGATGGTGCACGAGGCCCTGATGCACAGCTACTCCCCCGACGTCACCGAGCCGACCTGCGTGGAGATCCTGCAGCCCGGTTACCGGATCGGCGAGCGAGTGCTCCGCCCCGCGCGCGTCGCGGTCGCGGAGCCAGAAGATCCAGCCGCGGACGACAACTGACACCCCCACATCTGATCTCTGAGAAGGAACGTAGATGAGCACCAAGGACTACCTGGAGAAGGACTACTACGCCGTCCTTGGTGTGCCCAAGACCGCTACGGCCGATGAGATCAAGAAGGCGTACCGGAAGCTGGCCAGGCAGTATCACCCGGACGCCAACCCCGGAAGCTCGACGACCTCCGAGAGCACCGCCAAGTTCAAGGAGGTCTCGGAGGCGTACGACATCCTTTCCGACACCAAGCGCCGCAGGGAGTACGACGAGGCGCGGACGCTGTTCGGATCGGGCGTCGGCGGCTTCCCGGGGGCGGGGGGCGCTCCGCGCGGGGGCGGTTTCCCGTTCGACCTGGGAGACCTGTTCGGGGGGACCGGCCAGCAACAGCAGCAGGGCGGCGCCGGAGAGCGCATCGGCGACATCTTCGGCGGGCTCTTCAACCGGGGCGGCGCGAGCCGCCCCGGGGGGACGGCGAGCAGGGCGCGGCGCGGCCAGGACATCGAGTCCGAGGTCACGCTCTCCTTCTCCGAGGCGGTGGAGGGCACCACGGTGTCGCTCCGCCTGACCAGTTCCTCCGCGTGCACCGGATGCGGAGGCACCGGCGCCAAGGCCGGGACCACCCCGCGGGTCTGCCCGACCTGCGAGGGCACCGGGGCGGCCAGCCGCAACCTCGGCAACTTCGCCTTCTCCGAGCCGTGCCGCGACTGCAAGGGCCGCGGCCTGCTGGTCGACGACCCGTGCCCGGTGTGCGACGGGAGCGGGCGGGGCAAGAGCACCCGTACGATCCAGGCCCGCATCCCCGCGGGGGTCGGCGACAACCAGCGCATCAAGATCAAGGCCAAGGGCGCGCCCGGCGAGAACGGCGGTCCCGCCGGTGACCTCTACGTCCAGATCCACGTCAAGCCGCACCCCGTGTTCGGCAGGACGGGCGAGAACCTGACGGTCACCGTCCCGGTGACCTTCACCGAGGCCGCGCTGGGCGCCGAGATCAAGGTGCCGATCCTGAAGGGGCTGCCGGTCACGCTGCGCATCCCCGAGGGCACCCCGAACGGCCGCACCTTCCGGGTGCGCGGCAGGGGCGTGGCCCGCAAGGACGGCACCAAGGGCGACCTGCTCGCCACGATCGAGGTCCTGGTGCCACAGCAACTGGAGGACAAGGCAAGGGGCGCCCTCGAGGAGTTCCGCGACGCCACCTCGGGTGGTGACCCGCGGGCGGACCTGATCGAACAGGCCAGAAGCGAGTAGCCATGGAAGCCAACTACTTCGATCTGTCGGACGACACACCCGTCTATGTGATCTCGGTGGCCGCCCAGCTGTCAGGTCTGCACCCGCAGACCCTGCGCCAGTACGACCGTCTCGGCCTGGTCAGTCCGGGCCGTACGGCGGGACGCGGACGCCTGTACTCCACCCGCGACATCGTGATGCTCCGCGAGGTGCAGCGGCTCTCCCAGGAGGAGGGCATCAACCTCGCGGGCATCAAGCGAATCCTGACCCTCGAGACGGAGGCCCTGCGCCTGCGCGACGAGAACCACCGCCTGCGCGCGGAGATGAACATGATCCGCGCGCTCATCCAGTACCAGCTGCCCCCCGCCTGAGACTCCGTCCCACGCCTTCAAGGACGCGTCCGTGACCGGGCCCGTGAGAACGCGCCGCGTCACGGTCGCCCCGTGAGGACCCGCCGGGCCGGCGTCGCCATCGGACACAGCACTTTCGAGTGAGGCCTGACAAGCATGGACTACAAGCTCACCCAGAAGAGCCAGGCGGCGGTCTCCTCCGCCATCAGGCGGGCGGCCGCCGAGGGTAACCCCGAGGTCGCCCCGGCCCATCTGTTCACCGCGCTGCTCAGCCAGACCGGCGGCACCGCCGTACCCCTGCTCGAGGCGGTGGGCGCCGACTGGAAGCGGCTGCGCGTCGAGGCGGAGAAGCAGCTCGCGGCCCTGCCGAAGGCGCAGGGCTCCACCGTCAGCGCCCCGTCGAGCTCCCGGCAGCTCCTCACCGCGATGAACACCGCGGCCCAGCGGGCCCGCGGGCTCGAGGACGACTACGTCTCCACCGAGCACCTGCTGGTCGGTCTCGCCACCGACGGCGGTCCCGTCGCCGAGCTGCTCAAGGCGAACGGCGCGAGCCCGAACGCGCTGCTCGACGCCTTCGAGAAGGTACGCGGCCACGCCAGGGTGACCAGCGAGACGCCGGAGGACACCTACCAGGCGCTGGAGAAGTACGGGATCGACCTGACCGAGCGGGCCAGGGCGGGCAAGCTCGACCCGGTGATCGGCCGCGACTCGGAGATCCGGCGCGTCATCCAGGTGCTCAGCCGCCGTACCAAGAACAACCCGGTGCTCATCGGCGAGCCCGGCGTCGGCAAGACCGCGGTGGTGGAGGGGCTGGCCCAGCGGATCGTCGCGGGCGACGTGCCCTCCAGCCTGCGCGACAAGCGCCTGATCGCGCTCGACCTCAGCGCGATGGTCGCCGGCGCCAAGTACCGCGGCGAGTTCGAGGAGCGCCTCAAGGCGGTGCTCGGGGAGATCAAGGAGAGTGACGGCCAGGTCGTCACCTTCATCGACGAGCTGCACACCATGGTCGGCGCGGGTGCCGCCGAGGGCGCGATGGACGCGGGCAACATGCTCAAGCCCATGCTGGCCCGCGGCGAGCTGCGGATGATCGGCGCGACCACGCTGGACGAGTACCGCGAGCGCATCGAGAAGGACCCCGCGCTGGAGCGGCGGTTCCAGCAGGTCTACGTGGGCGAGCCCACCGTCGAGGACACCATCGCCATCCTGCGCGGCCTCAAGGGCCGCTACGAGGCGCACCACCAGGTCCAGATCTCCGACGGCGCGCTCGTGGCCGCCGCCGCGCTCTCCGACCGCTACATCACCTCCCGCTTCCTGCCCGACAAGGCGATCGACCTCGTCGACGAGGCGGCCTCCCGGCTCCGCATGGAGATCGACTCCCGCCCGGTGGAGATCGACCAGCTCCAGCGGAACGTCGACCGGATGAAGATGGAGGAGCTGGCGCTCGCCAAGGAGACCGACGAGGGCAGCCTGCAGCGGCTGGAGCGGCTCCGTAAGGAGCTCGCCGACCGCCAGGAGGACCTCAACGCCCTGGTCGGCCGCTGGGAGCGGGAGAAGGCAGGGCTCAACCGGGTCGGCGACCTGAAGAAGCAGATCGACGAGATGCGCGGCGCCGCCGAGCGCGCGCAGCGCGACGGCGACTTCGAGGCCGCCTCGCGGCTGATGTACGCCGAGGTGCCCAAGCTGGAGGCCGAGCTCGCCGAGGCCAGCAAGGCCGCCCAGCCCGAGGACCCCATGGTCAAGGAGGAGGTCGGCTCCGACGACATCGCCCAGGTGATCTCCTCGTGGACCGGCATCCCCGCGGGCCGGCTGCTCGAGGGCGAGACCAGCAAGCTGCTCCGCATGGAGGAGGAGCTCGGCAGGCGGCTGATCGGCCAGCGGCAGGCGGTCGAGGCGGTCTCCGACGCCGTACGGCGGGCTCGGGCGGGCATCTCCGACCCGGACCGGCCGACCGGCAGCTTCCTCTTCCTCGGCCCGACGGGCGTCGGCAAGACGGAGCTGGCCAAGGCGCTGGCGGACTTCCTGTTCGACGACGAGCGGGCGATGGTCCGCATCGACATGAGCGAGTACGGCGAGAAGCACAGCGTCGCGCGCCTGGTGGGCGCCCCTCCCGGCTACATCGGCTACGAGGAGGGCGGCCAGCTCACCGAGGCCGTGCGGCGCAGGCCCTACGGCGTGGTGCTGCTGGACGAGGTCGAGAAGGCCCACCCGGAGGTCTTCGACATCCTGCTCCAGGTGCTCGACGACGGGCGGCTCACCGACGGGCAGGGCCGGACGGTCGACTTCCGCAACGTGATCCTGATCCTCACCTCCAACATCGGCTCGCAGTTCCTGGTGGACCCGGGCATGGCGAAGGAGGCCCAGCGGACCGCCGTGATGGCCGCGGTCAGGAACGCGTTCAAGCCGGAGTTCCTGAACCGGCTCGACGACGTCATCCAGTTCGACGCGCTCGGCACCGAGGAGCTGTCCAGGATCGTGGACCTGCAGGTGGTCCACCTGGCCAGGCGTCTGACGGACCGGCGGCTCACGCTGACCGTGACCCCGGCGGCGCGCGACTGGCTGGCGCTGACGGGCTACGACCCGCTGTACGGCGCGCGTCCGCTCCGCCGCCTCGTCCAGTCCGCGATCGGCGACAAGCTGGCCAAGGAGGTGCTCTCCGGCGAGGTCCAGGACGGCGACGAGGTGCTGGTCGACCTCGACGAGGCGAGCGACTCCCTGGCCATCGGCCCGGTAAGGACCTGACGGCGACCGGGCCGGGCCCGGTAACGGCCCGATGGCGGGCGGGCGGGGCCCGGTAAGGCCCGGTAATGGCTTGACCACCATTGAGCTAAGCCCGCACCTGGGCGAGACCCCCCTGTTACGTTCGGTTTTCGTCGGATTACCGAACGCAACAGGGGGATGCGCATGTCGAACTCATCACGGAACATCCGAGGGATCCTCGCGATGGCGGTGCTCACGGTCGGCGCCGGCCTGACGATGGTCTCTCCGGCGTCGGCGGAGGTCGCGCCCTGCCCGGAGCAGGGCACGGCGACCGTGCAGGGGGCTCCCGGACCGGTGGAGCCCGCGTGCGAGGAGACCGGCGCCACCGGTACCGCCACGACCCCCGAGGGGGCACAGGCCGCGACCGGTACCGTGGCGCCGCCGGCCACGACCGGCACCGTGGCACCGCCGGCCGCTGACACCGGCGAGATGCCGATGACCGCGGACACCACCGAG
Organism: Streptosporangium sp. LJ11; assembly: GCF_051918945.1. Classification (NCBI taxonomy): domain Bacteria; kingdom Bacillati; phylum Actinomycetota; class Actinomycetes; order Streptosporangiales; family Streptosporangiaceae; genus Streptosporangium; species Streptosporangium sp. LJ11. Next base: position 192,934 of record NZ_JBPXMB010000008.1, on the reverse strand, counting down.
ACAGCGGGCGGCGCGGAGGCGCCGACGACAGAGACGCCGGCAACGACGACCGACGCTCAGGCGCCGACCACGGAGACGCCGGCAACGACGACCGACGCTCAGGCGCCGGTGGCCGTCGACGGTGCCGGGGCACCGGTGACCGCGAACATCGGTGAGACGTCCGTGACCGCGGACCGGCTCGCCCGCGTCACCGGCCTGCCCCAGCTCTCCCAGCCCTCCGCCGTGGTCAGCTTCGCCGACGCCGGGGGCGTCGCCGCGGCCACCGGCTCCCACGCGCTGCCCTTCGGGCAGTCGAGCCTTCCCGGCCACGAGTGGACGACCTCGTGGGTGAGCGTCATGGCCGAGGCGCCGGACCTGCCCGGCATGCCGAGCGCTCCCAGCGCTCCCAACGACGGCATCAGCTGGCTGCGGGCCCCGGCGCCCCCGGCCCCGGGTGAGCTCGCCGAGGCGGCGGTCGCGCCGGTCGAGGAGCCCGCGCCCCCGCTGCCCGTTCCCGCCCCGGCGGACGCCGCCACCGAGAACCTGCCGCCGGCCGACCTGCCCAACGTCGACCTGCCCAACGTCGACCTGCCCGCGGCGGAGATGCCCGCGGCGGAAATGCCTGCCGCGGACATGCCCACCGCGAACCTGCCCACGCAGGAGTCGCCGGCCGCCGCACGCCCGGAGACCCCCGCACTGCCGGATGCCCCCGCCGTCGGCGGCACCACGACGGAAGGCACCACGGGCGCTACCGCTGCGGAGGGCGCCACGAGCGGTACCGCGGCGGTTCCCGCCCTTCCCGCGCTGGAGGGGACGCTCCCCGACCTCGACGTGGAGTGATCCTCCGTACGGAGTGAACCTCGACGTGGAGTAAGTGGAGCGGGACGCGCAGGAAGCGGTGGATCGGCCACCGGTCCGCGGACCGGCACGGATCCACCGTGGAACCATCGCAGGGGAGGGCCGTGCCTCACGGGGCACGGCCCTCCCCTTCCGCGTGTGCGGGCCGGCGAGGGCGCCGTCAGTGCGAGGCGTCCAGGAGGGCGTCGAGCTCGTCCTCGGGAAACCCGAGGTCGACGCGGATCCGATAGCGGGTTCTGAGCAGGGCGATGTGCTCGCCGCTGCCCTCCACCGCCCGGTGCGCCCCCTCGGTGGCCCACTCATGGGCCTCCGCCAGGTCGCCGTAGGCGACGAGGGTCTCGGCGACCGTGAGGGCGGTGGCCGCGGTGACGTCACCCGCGGCGCGGATCGCCGCGATCACCTCCCTCGCCTCGTCCGGCCGTTCGAGCTCGAAGAGGGTGTCGGCGATCCCGGCCCGGGGGTCGACGCTCACCTCACCGCCGTCGTCCACCGCCCGCTGGAAGCAGTCGAAGGCCCGGGCGGGCTGCCCGGCCTGCCGCCACTCCTCGGCGGCGAGCACGAGGATCGCCGCCCGTGATATGTCGCCGGACGCGTACGCCTCGACCAGGGCTTCGAGTCGCCGGGCCAGGTCTTCGTGATCGTCGGCCAGAAGTGCCTGCTCAAGCAATCGATCAAGTTGCTCACGTGTCACATGCGCCACATCGCGAGAGTACCGAGCGACGCTCGACCGCGTACGGCCAACGGCAGGTATTGGCCACCTTACCTTGGGCAAACGTACGGCTACGCTACGCGTTTTTCCCCAGCAAAACGGGCATATGAGCGACGAGTCCTGCTAGAGGAGCGTGTCACGGGGAGGAGCCGCGATGGGCATGTCCAAGCAGACATCGTTCACGCTGATGCTCCTCCTGGCCTTCTCGGTGGTCGTTCCCGGGTCCGCCGGATACCTGTCGGTCAAGATGGAGGCGATCGGGCAGGCCCACCGGGAGTTGCTCACCCTGGAGAACCGGATCCGTGCCGAGAGGCTCGCCGCCCGGATCAGGAAGATGGAACGAGCCCCCCGGGACCGGCCTCTCCAGCCGATCATCTCGTCCGGCCGCGAGCCCTGTGACCCTTCCGCGAGGCCCCGCGACGAGCCGGGAACGCGGTCGTCCGGACCCACGGCGGTCGTGCCCGTGCCGGTGGCGGGCACGGAACGGTCACACGAGGGGCGACTGCGCGCGCGGAGACATGTCGAGAGACACCTCGTCCAGGGACAGGAAGCCCGGGAACGGGACGCGCGGGGACAGCGCGCCCGAGGACCGGACACGCGGCGGCCGGACACGGGAGGGCCGGGAGCGTGGTGGCAGGACGTGCGGGAGCCCCGGGCGCAGAGGCTGACGGCGCAGGGGCGCCCCGGGGCGGGGACGACCGGTGAGGCCGTCCCCGTGGAGCGGTGGTCCCAGCTCGAACGCAGGGGCAGGCCGTATCGGGAAGGGGAGGCGCGGGAGGAGCACGTGTTCACCGTGCCGGACGCGGTCGGCGCCGAGAGCGTCCCGGAGGGCACCGGCGCGTCCCCCGGCGAGGATCTCCCGGCCGGAGCTCCTCGGACCGGGACGCGGGCGAACTGACGGCCCGGACCCTCCACCCGGGTGCGCCGGCGACTCTCGACCAGGACACGGGCGAACCGACGGCTCAGGCCCCCGAGGGCTCGCTCCGCCCGGGTGCGCCGGCGACTCTCAGACGGAGACGCGGGCGAACTGACGGTTCAGATAGCCGCGGATCAGGCGCTTGGCCTCGGCCACGATCTCCGGGGCACCGTTCGGATCTCGCCGGAAGGCCAGCTTGAGCACGGCGTCCCCCGCCTCCACCGCGACGAGGACGGCCAGGTCGAACTCCTCGCTGTCGGCCAGCCCGTACTCCTGCAGGAGAAGGCCGCGCAGCCGCCCGGCGATCACCGTGTTGTTCTCGGACCCGGAGTCGAGCAGGTTGAGGTCGACGACGTCGCCGAAGTGCAGGGATCGGAAACCCGGCACGGTCCTGTGCATCTCCACGTACTCGTCGATGATCGCGTCGACCGCGTCCCACCAGCCCGCGTAGTCCTCGGACAGGAAGCGCCTGCCGATCCGGGAGACGAACCCCTCCACGTGGCGCCGGGTCACCGCCTGGGTGAGGGCCCGTTTGTCGGGGAAGAACTGGTAGACCGAACCGATCGCGACCCCCGCGCGCTCGGCGATCCTCGTGGTGGAGAGCGCGTCGTAGCCGATCTCGTCCAGCAGGTCGGCACACGCGTCGAGCATCCGCTCGACGCGTCGCGCGCTTCGTCGTTGGGTGGGTTGACGCCGTAGTGGAGCCTCACCCGGCTCCTCGCAGGAGATGGTGGACACCACCCCATCTTGCCCCTCTGACAGACCGGGGTCAGTGCTTATTCGTCAATCGCGAGATTTCTCCGCCCGCGGTGAGCCGGACGAGCCCGGCCAGGCGGCGGGTGAGCGCCGGGGAGATCCGCGAGAGCGCGTAGCCGATCCTGCCTTCCGCGTTCACCGTGACGACGGGCAGATCGCGGTGGACGGCGCGCAGGATGTGCGCGGCCACCCGCTCGGGCGGGTACCCGCGCGCGGCCAGCGCCCTCCCCGCCGGTTCGCCGGCGACCTCGGCGAGATCGCCGACGTAGGTGGCGTTCCGCGCGATCGCGGTGGAGACGAACCCGGGGCAGATCGTGGAGACCCCGATCCCCTGCCCGGCGAGCTCGGCGCGCAGGCAGTCGCCGAGCATCTTCACGGCCGCCTTCGACGTCGAGTACGCGGGCAGCAGCCTGCTGGGGAGGAAGGCGGCGAGCGAGGCCACGTTCACGATGTGACCGCCCTGTCCGCGCTCGGCCATCTGGGCGGCGAACAGGCGGCAGCCGTGGATGACACCCCACAGGTTCACGTCCAGGGTCCGCCGCCAGTCGTCGACCGAGTGGTCCAGGAACGGGCCCGCCACCGCGATCCCCGCGTTGTTGACCACGATGTCGGGCACGCCGTAGCGGTCCCTGACCAGCCGGGCGAACTCCTCCATCCCCGCGGTGTCCGCGACGTCCACCCGGTGGGCGTGCGCCGTGCCCCCGCTCCCGGCGGTGCCCTCGGCGGCGCGGCGCGCGGCGGCGAGGTCGATGCTCTCGGCGGTGCGGCGCGCGGCGGCGAGGTCGATGTCCGCGCAGATCACCTCGGCGCCGTGCGCGGCGAAGGCGCGGGCGGTGGCCCGCCCGATCCCGCCGCCCGCGCCGGTGACCACCACCAGCCGGCCGTCGTAGGGCCCGCGCTCGCCGGGACGGTCCCTGCGCAGTTCCCTGGAGGGCGGCGCCCCCTCGACGTGCTCGGCGAACTCGGCGATCATGCGGGCGAGCACGCCGGGACGGCTGCGCTGCACCCAGTGGCCGGTGGGGACGCGGCGGTGCCACAGCCTGGGCGTCCAGCGGTGCGCCGAGGCGAGCAGCGCGGAGGAGACGAAAGGATCCCGCGTGGCCTCGACGAGCTGGACGGGTATCCGCGGCGCGGGCGCGGCGGGTGACGCGCCGCGGCCGGTCAGCATGTTGGCCCGGTAGAGGCCGAGACCGTTCAGGCCGTCCCTGACGAGCGTCTCCGCCGGGTGCCCCGGGCGTCCCGGCGCCCGCACCGACCGGTTCACCACGCGCGGCAGCACGGCGCGCAGCACGAGCTCGGGGACGACCGGGACCTGGAAGGCTCCGATGTACCAGGACCGCAGGAGCTGCCCGGCGACCTCGCGCGGCCTGCCGTGCCGCACGAAGCGCGCGGCCTGGTCCAGGTGCGGGCCGCCGACGGAGGTGAAGGAGAGGATCCGCCGCTCGATGTCCGGCCTGCCGATCAGCTGCCAGCCCTGGATGGACCCCCAGTCGTGCCCCACGAGGTGCACCCCCGGCTTGCCCACCGCGTCGAGGACCGCGGTCAGGTCGGCGGCCAGGTGGTCGTAGCCGTAGCCCTCGGTGGTGCGCGGGGCGCCGGAGAGCCCGGCGCCGCGGACGTCGTAGCGGACCACGTGGAAGCGGTCCTCCAGCAGCGTGGCCACCTCGTCCCAGACCCGGTGGGTGTCGGGGTAGCCGTGCACGAGCAGGATGGTCGGGGCCGCGGGGTCCCCCTGCTCGAACAATGCCAGCCGGACGTCACCGGACTCCACCCACCGCATCGCGGCCTCCTGTCGCACGAGGTGTCCGGAACGTTTCCCGTGACCCTGCGAGCTAGCCGGACTGGCCGGGCCTGGCGGCCAGACCGGTGCAGCCGCGCAGCGCCTTCCAGCCCGCGACGGCCTGCTGCCGCCCGGTCCCGGTGAGCGGGACCGGCACTCCGCCCTGGATGGTGGCCGGGGTCCACTGGTCCTTGAGCACCTTGCGGCCGTTGATCGTCAGGGTGAGCACGCCGGTCCTGCCGGTGTCCGGACCCCAGTTGTAGAAGACGAAGTTGCCCAGGCCGTAGCTGACGTAGCTGTTCTTCAGGTATCCGGCGCCGAGCAGGATGTGCGCGTGACCGCCGACGACGACGTCCGCCCCGGCCGCGACCAGCTTGGGCGCCAGGCCGCGCTGCGCCTCGTTGGGGCATTTCTGCAGCTCGGTGCCCCAGTGCAGGTGGACGATCACGGTGTCGGAGTTCTTGCGCGCTTTGCGCACCTCCTGGATCAGCCGCGCCTCGTCCTTGGCCGAGGCGAGACCGCCCTGGTCTCCGGAGGCCGTCCACGCCTGGACGAACTCCGCGTCCAGCACCTGGGTCGCGCCGATGATGGCGACGCGGTTGCCGTTCACGGTCGTCCGCCACGGCTTGTACGCCTCGGCCTCGTTCCTGCCCACGCCCACGACGGGGAACCTGGACCGTTTGATGGCGGCGAGGGAGTCCTTCAGCCCGCTCTGCATGTAGTCCATGCCGTGGTTGTTCGCCAGCGAGGCGACGTCCACCCCGGACGCCTTCAGCGCGGTGAGCGCCGCCGCCGGGGCGCGGAAGGTGTACTGCTTGCCGGGGGCGGGGGTGCCGCCGGTGGTGATCGCGGTCTCGAGGTTCACCATCGCCAGGTCGGAGCGCTTGAGCACCTTGGCGATCGGGCCGAGCGCGGTCTTCGGATCGGCGTTCAGCCGGGTCCGCAACACGCCCTCGAAGTGCACGTCCCCGCCGAAGGAGATGGTGTACGGCCTGCGCTCGGGCGTGGGGGCCTCGGCCGGTTCGGTGGGCTTCTCCACGACGTCGGGGGACGATTCGGGGGCGGCCGACTCGGCTGCGGAGCAGGCCGCGAGGAGCACGGCGGAGGCGGTGATCGCGGCGGCCAGGGCGAGGCGTCGAGCTGTGTACGTGTCCATCGGTATCCGAGGATGCCATCTCATCCACCGCCTGTGTCACAACTCGCCCTACGAGATTCGTTTCCCCAAAACTAGACTGAGTCGTTAATTTGAATCATTCAGGTTTAGGCCGTACGGTGTGGTCATGGAGGACGGGGACCGGCTCAGGCAGGCGGGCCTGCGGGTGACCGCCGCCCGGCTGCCGTTCCAAGACACTCGATGAAGAGAACCCCCGGAGGACCCTCTCTATGAGCACCAGGCCCATCGCCACCACCGACGCGGGAATCCCCGCGCCGAGCGACGAGCACTCGCAGTCGGTGGGCCCGAACGGGCCCCTGCTGCTGCAGGACCACTACCTGATCCAGAAGATGGCCCACTTCAACCGGGAGCGCGTCCCGGAGCGGGTGGTCCACGCCAAGGGCGGCGGCGCGCACGGCGTCCTCCAGATCACCGAGGACGTCAGCCAGTTCACCAAGGCGGGCCTGTTCGCCAAGGGCAGGGAGACCCCGCTCTTCATCCGCTTCTCCTCGGTCGCCGGTGAGCTCGGCAGCCCCGACACCCAGCGTGACCCGCGCGGCTTCGCGCTGAAGTTCTACACCGAAGAGGGCAACTACGACCTCGTCGGCAACAACACGCCGATCTTCTTCATCCGCGACCCGCAGAAGTTCTCCGACTTCATCCACAGTCAGAAGCGCCGCGCCGACACCAACCTGCGCGACCACAACATGCAGTGGGACTTCTGGACGCTCTCGCCGGAGAGCGCCCACCAGGTGACGTTCCTGATGACCGACCGCGGCACGCCCGCGTCCTGGCGCCACATGCACGGCTTCGGCTCGCACACCTTCCTGTGGTACAACGCCGCCGGCGAGAAGTTCTGGGTCAAGTACCACTTCAAGACCGACCAGGGCGTCAGGAACTTCACCGACGCCGAGGCCGGAGCGGTCATCGCGCAGGACGCCGACTTCCACATCCGCGACCTGCACACCGCGATCGCGAACGGCGACCACCCGTCCTGGACGGTGAACGTCCAGGTCATGCCGTTCGAGGCCGCCGCCGACTACCGGTTCAACCCGTTCGACCTGACCAAGGTGTGGCCGCACTCCGACTACCCCGAGATCACGATCGGCAGGTTCGTCCTGAACCGCAACCCGGCGAACTACTTCGCCGAGGTCGAGCAGTCGAGCTTCGAGCCGTCCAACCTGGTGCCGGGCATCGGCCCGTCCCCGGACAAGATGCTCCAGGGCCGCCTGTTCTCCTACCCGGACGCCCACCGCTACCGCATCGGCGTCAACTACCAGCAGCTGCCGATCAACGCGCCGAAGGCTCCCGTCCACAGCTACAACAAGGACGGCCAGATGCGCTTCGGCAACACGGGCGACCCCGTCTACGCCCCCAACAGCGTCGGCGGCCCCGCGGCCGACCCGGCGCGGTACGAGGGCGAGCACTACCAGGTGACCGGTGAGATCATCCGCTCCGCCTACACCCTGCACCGCGAGGACGACGACTTCGTCCAGCCCCGCGCCCTGTGGGAGAACGTCCTGTCCGACACCGACCGCTCCCACCTGGTGAGCAACGTCGTCGGCCACGCCTCCGCCCCGGAGGTCACCGCCGAGATGAAGAGGCGCGTCGCCGAGTACTGGACGAACGTGCACAAGGACCTCGGCCAGAGCGTCGCCCGGGGCCTCGGCGTCACCGCCGAGTAGTCACGGCCTCTCCTTGTACGGTTCGCGTCTCCCGGAGACGCGGGCCGTACGGCTGTCCTACGGCCTTCCGCACCTGTCCCCGGAAACACGAAAGGGGGCTGTCCCGCCGTTGGGCAAGCCCCCGGTCCTGGAAGAACGGTCACTCAGAGATCGAAGTCTCCGCCCTTCACCGCCGCGACGAACGCGATCCACCCGGGCCCGCCGAAGACCAGCACCGGTCCGCCCCTGTCCTTGCTGTCCCTGACCGCGAACCCCCGGCCGGGCAGGTGAGCCACCTCGACACAGTTACCGTTGAGCCCGCTCCGCCGACTTTTCTTCCAGATCACTCCAGACACGTCAATATCAGACACAACTCACCCCTTCTCCCATGAGGGACCATAAGGCACCTTAAGGATGAAGGCGTGACGAAGAAGTTGCAAGGCATTAAGCGCGTCTAGATAGGACACCGTATCCTGCAAGGTCTCCCGGTGTGCGATGATTCTCCCCTGCTCGACCGGCGGGCCGTCAATCCATCCGGCGGGCAGAAGCGATGAAAAACGCGATAACCACAGCGGGGCGGCTCTTGTTCTCTTGGGTGAGTGCCAGGGCCGCTTCCTGCTACATGTCGAACTCTCCGTCCTTCACCCCCCCGACGAAAGAGTTCCAGGCGCCGGGAGCGAAAGTGAGAATGGGACCGGACAGGTCCTTGCTGTCACGGACCCCCACACGCCCCCCGGCCAGCCTGGCCACTTCGACACAGTTGCCACTGGCGGCGCTCAGGGCGCTCTTCTTCCAGATCACATCATTGTGATTATTCGCGTTTATCATTTTTCCCGAAAACTTTCCAAAAATTCCCGGAAACGACGGAATGGCGGTGGGTGACAACCTGCCGCTACCTGTTCCAGTACTTGATTGTTTTTTTGATCAGCTCCTGTGACGCCACCTCGTCAAGGGCACGTTCCAGCAGGTGTCCGAAGGCACGCTCATACGCGTAGACCGTTTCCGCGTCCTCGACGAACTGCCCACCGGGGAGAGATTCCTCGTAGACGACATCGGGAAAGTCGGAAAACGCCAAATGCAGAAACGCGCCGGTGGACACCGGTGGCGGAACGTCCTGGGGAAGGATCCTCATCTCCACGTGCTCCAGCTCCGAGACCTTGATCAGATGCACGAGCTGGTCCCGCATGACGCGGGCGTCGCCGTACTGGTTCTTCAGCACGGATTCGTGGAACACGCTCACATGGACCAGCGGGTCGGGCACGTGCAGCAGCGTGCGCTGACGCGTCATCCGTATCTCGACCCGGTCCTGAATCCAACTCGGCGGAAGCCCGCTGGCGATCTGACTCGCACGGTGAACGCCCCGGACGTAATCCTCCGTCTGGAGAAGGCCGGGCACGATCTGGGGTTCCCAGTTTCGTGCCATGGTGGCCTCCGCCTCCGTCCCGATCAGTGTGATGTATTCCTCGGGAACGGAATTGCGATATCTCTCCCACCACCCTTTCTGGGCGGCGTCGCGCTGCAGCGCGACCAGGATCCCCCTGAGAGGCTCGTCGACCCCGTAAAGCCTGACGAGTGCCTCGACGTCGGCCTCCTTGGCCAACGTCCTGGCGGTCTCGATGCGGCTCACCTTGGCCGTCGACCACTCCAGGCGGCTGGACACCTCGTCGCCGGTCATGTCCAGGCTTTCGCGAAGCCTGCGTAACTCCAGACCCAGCCGACGCCGGCGGAGCGCTGGACTGCCACGCTGCGGCATCACGACCTCCTCACCATGACGGGCGGGCGGGTGTCACGGCCTCACAGGAACCTCGACGAATGATAGTGCAAATTACACTGATGGTTGCAGTGCATCTGTGGAAGTTTATTACTTTTTTCCTTACGGCAAGTCTTGCAGCCAAATCTATGCTGAGCGACTATCAGAACAGGAAGGTTCTCGAAAGATCGGGGGAGCCACCGGTGATCATCCGGAAGGCGTCTTCGAGGGCCTTCGTGAGTCGCGCGACGTGGGACGGGCGCGCGATTCTGCGGCAACGGCGCCGTCTCTGACGAAACGGAGTTGACGCGGGGAGGTCGGCAGGGGGGGCACGGAAATCAACGGCCGGCGACGGCCCAAAGTCGCACGCACCAAAGAGGGTGCCCTGATCGGGCACAAAAAACACCGGGCCGGCGGCCACCGACCCGGTTGGCACAAGAACTCCGCGTCAAAGCCACGAAGGGAGTCTCCTATGTCCTTCCACCGTACCAACAGAACCCACGGAATCAAGACCTTCATCCTTGATGTGATCTATGTGACCGACCGAGAGCTCTACATGGATCAGGATGAATGGGCCTACCGGCTCGGCTGGACCGTGACCAGGACCGGTTTCGGGACCAGGCACTACCGCGAGCCCCGGTTCGACCTTCTCAAGGCCGAGCGGACCGCCGCTCCCGCACTCGCCCTGGCGCCCGTCCGCGACGAGGGGGTGGGCGGTGACGTCGCGGCGTGACCCCCGCCACGACCGCTACGGCGGCTACGGCGGCTACGGCGGCAGGTCTCCCGGCCGGGCGGGTCTCCTCGTCCGGCTGTGGCGCTGGCGGACGGAGATCATCCTGTTCACCGCCGCCGTGTCCCTCCTGGTCACCGTGATCCTCTCGCTCTGGGAGGGCGACTGGTGGCCGTTTCTCGTTCTGGCGGGCACCGCCGGTGTCCTCCTCGCCTCCGGCTTCTGGAGGAGCTGGGTGACGGCACACGCGTGGTGCCTGGTCTCCCGGCACCGCATCCGGCGGGCGTGCGCGGAGACCGGGATACACACCCGGTCGGGCCGGCTGCCACTGGTCCTGTGGATCACCCCCTCCGCCGCGGGGGAGAAGGCGCTCGTCCTCGCCAGGGCCGGAACCTGCGCCGAGGACTTCGACGCCTTCTCCGCCGAGATCGCGGCGGCATGCTACGCCCGCGACGCCGTGGTCTGCCGGCACGGCAGGTGGGCGAACCTGCTGACCGTCGAGATCGTCCGCGGGGACGGGGCCGCCGGTCCCCCGGTGGGTCTCGACCGGTTCTACGGGCGGGCGAACTGGGTGAGCCTGCGGGCCGGCCGGTCCGCGCGGGAGGAGCCCGACCCTAGCCCGGCGGGGAAGCCCGCCACCCCGCTCCCCCCGCCCGGCGAGCTGCCCGGTGAGCTGCCCGGCGGGTTTCCCGACCGGCGACGACAGGCCGCGTGAATCCAGAGGATCGCACAACGGGAAGCCCCGGAGTCTCAGGCACTCCGGGGCTTCCCCCATGGTCCGGAATCGACGTTCCAGGGCTTCCCCGCGGCCCGGAGTTCGCGCTCCGGGGCTTCCCCGCGGCCCGGACGGCGGCCATGATGAGTCCACTCGCCGAACTCAGGAGTGCCGATGAGAACAGCGCACCGGACCTGCCCCCTCTGCGAGGCCGTCTGCGGTCTCCGGCTCACCCTCGACGACGCCGGGCACGTCACCTCGGTCAAGGGCGACCGGGACGACCCCTTCTCCAAGGGGTTCATCTGCCCCAAGGGCGCGACCCTGGGCCACCTCGACGAGGACCCGGACCGGCTGGGCGTCCCGATGATCCGGACGGGCGACGAGTGGCGCGAGGCGTCCTGGGAAGAGGCGTTCCGCACGGTCGCGAAGGGTCTCGCGGGCGTGATCGACGCTCACGGCCGCCAGTCGCTCGCCGTCTACCTCGGCAACCCGAACGCCCACTCCATGGCCGGCGCCCTGTACGGCGCGCCGCTGATCCGCGCCCTCGGCACCCGCAACGTCTTCTCCGCGAGCACCGCCGACCAGATGCCCAAGCACGTCTCCTGCGGCCTGATGCTCGGTGACCCGCTGGCCATCGCGGTGCCCGACCTGGATCGCACCGACTACCTGCTGATGCTCGGCGCCAATCCGCTGGAGTCCAACGGCTCGCTCTGCACCGCCCCCGACTTCCCCGGCCGCCTCAAGGCGCTGCGCGGGCGCGGCGGCAGGCTCGTGGTCGTCGACCCGCGCCGCACCCGCACCGCCGCCCTCGCCGACGAGCACCTGTTCGTACGCCCCGGCACGGACGCCTACCTGCTGTTCGGCATCGTCCACACCCTTCTCACCGAGAACCTCACCTCGATCGGCGCCGACATCGGCGGCGTCGGGGTCAACGGGTTGGACGAGGTCAGGCGGCTGGCGGAGGACTTCGCCCCCGAGGTGGTCGCCCCGATGTGCGGGGTGCCCGCCGGGGAGATCGCACGGCTGGCGCGCGAGCTGGCCGCGGCCCCGACGGCCGCCGTCTACGCCCGCATCGGCACCTGCACCGCGGAGTTCGGCACCGTCGCGCAGTGGCTGGTCGACGTCGTCAACGTCCTGACCGGCAACTTCGACCGTCCCGGCGGGGTCATGTTCGCCAAACCCGCCGTGGAGAACGGCCGCCGGAGAAAGCCGTACGCCACGGGACGCTGGCACAGCCGCGTCCGGGGGCTGCCGGAGGCGAACGGCGAGATCCCGGTGGCCACCCTCGCCGACGAGATCGAGACGCCGGGTGAGGGACAGGTCAGGGGACTGGTCACGGTGGCCGGCAACCCGGTGCTGTCGGCGCCGGGCGGGCCCCGGCTGGACCGGGCCTTCCGCGACCTGGAGTTCATGGTCTGCGTGGACCCGTACCTGAACGAGACGACCCGGCACGCGAACGTCATCCTGCCGCCGCCGCGCGTGATGCAGTCGCCGCACTACGACCTGTCGCTGCTGGCCTTCGCGGTCCGCAACTACGCGAGATTCTCCCCGCCCGTCCTGCCGCTGGAGCCGGGACGCCCCTCGGAGGCCGAGATCATGGCGCGGCTGGCGATGATCGCCTCGGGACAGGGCGCGGACGCCGATCCGGCCGCGCTCGACGAGCTGATCCTCGACCAGATGCTCCGCAGGGCCGTCGAGACGCCCGGCTCCCCGGTGGAGGGCGCGGACCCGGCCGAGCTGCGCGCCTCCCTGGACGGCGGCAGCGGAGCCGAGCGGCGGCTGGACGCCATGCTCAGGCTCGGCCCGTACGGGCTCTCCCTGGCCACCCTGCTGGCGAACCCGCACGGCATCGACCTGGGCCCGCTGGAGCCTCGGCTGGCGGAGATCGTCCGTACGGCCTCGGGGCGGGTGGAGCTGGCCCCGCCGCAACTGGTCGAGGACGCCGTGCGGCTGCGCGGGCGGCTCGCCGTCCCGCCCGCGGAGATCGTGCTGATCGGGCGGCGCCACCTGCGTTCCAACAACAGCTGGCTGCACAACGTGGAACCGCTGGTCGGCGGGACCAACCGGTGCACCCTGCAGATCAATCCGGACGACGTGAGCAGGCTCGGGCTGGGTGAGCACGCCGTGGTGCGCTCGGCCGCGGGCGAGCTGGTCGTGCCGCTGGAGCCGACCGACACGATCATGCCGGGGGTGGTGAGCCTGCCTCACGGGTGGGGGCACACGGGCACCTCGCAACCGGTGGCCGCCAAGCACGCGGGGGTGAACGCGAACACGCTGACGGACGATTCCGTCGTGGACGCGCCCTCGGGAAACGCCGTGTTCAACGGGGTTCCCGTCACCCTCGGCCGGGCGTGATCCCATGATCGCTCGGAAAAGCGGGATCGACGCGCATTAGGCTTGCGCGCGTGACCACCCCTCCAGCACCGGACCGTCTGCACGCTCAGCTCACCTTCGCCATGGAGATCGACAAGCTCAGACGCATCGTCCGCCGCAACACCCTCATGGACGGGTCGCGGCGGGAGAACGACGCCGAGCACTCCTGGTACGTGGGCATGCTGGCGATGGTCTTGGCCGAGCACGCACCACCGGGCACCGATCTCGACAGGGTCGTCGCGATGCTGCTCGTCCACGACATCGTCGAGATCGACGCGGGAGACACGTTCATCTACGACGCCTCGGCCGTCGAGGCCCAGCCGGCCATCGAGCGCAAGGCCGCCGACCGGATCTTCGGACTGCTCCCCTGCGACCAGGCCGAGCGGTTGCGCGAGCTCTGGGACGAGTTCGAGGAACGCAGGACGCCGGAGGCCAGGTTCGCCAAGGCCCTCGACCGGATCGCGCCCATAATGGCGAACCACCACAACGAGGGCGGCACCTGGTCGCTGTACAAGGTGACGGCCGAGCAGGTGCTGGAAAAGGTGAAGATCATTGAGGAGGGGTCGGCGACACTGGGCGCCTACGCCACCGAAATCATCGCCCTCTCCGTCAGCCGAGGACATTTGGCGCGTGCATAACGCCGTTCTCGGGTAGGTCCCTATGGGTTGAGAAGGGGGCGATGGTGAAGGAAACCGTCAAAACAGGGCGCCGGACCTTCAGACGTCTGGTGCCCGGGGTCGAGCTCACCGATCGTATCGAGCGCTCACCCAGGGCCGACAGGCCGATCCGCATACTCGCGAAGGCCGTACGTCAGCGGATCGGTCCCGGGCCGCTACGCGACCTGCTGCACGGGGTGCCGATCGGCAAACCACTCCATCCGCCGCTCGCCAACCTCAGCCTGGGGCTCTGGGCGGCGACGGCGGTGCTGGACGTGACCCGCTACGACCCGCGGGCGTCGCGGGTGCTGGTCGCCGGAGGGCTCGCCACCGCGATGCCCGCGGTGGCGGCGGGTGTCACCGACTGGTCCGCGCTCCACCGCGAGCAGCAGCGGGTGGGGTTCGTGCACGCGATCGCCAACCTGACCGCCCTCGGGCTCTACGCCGGTTCGCTGGTGTTCCGGCTGGCCGGGCGTGACCGGACCGGGCGGATCCTGTCGTTCGCCGGGCTGGGCGCCGCGAGCGTGGGCGGCTACCTCGGCGGCCACCTGGCCTACCGGCAGGCGGCCGGGGCCAACCACGCCGAGTCCGTCGCCCATCTGGTCCCGCTGGGCTGGCACGACCTGTGCGAGATCGGCGACCTGCCCGACGGGCGCCCGGTGACGCGGCGTCTCGGCTACATCGACCTGTTCGTGCTGCGCGTCGGCGCCGGTGTCACGGTGCTCGCCGACCAGTGCGCCCATCTGGCGGGCCCGCTCCACCAGGGACGCCTGATCTCGGAGGAGGGGACCGCCTGCGTGGTCTGCCCGTGGCACGGGAGCACCTTCAGGCTCTCCGACGGGGCCGTCGTGCACGGCCCGGCCACCGCTCCCCAGCCGTCCTTCGAGACCCGGGTCCGCCGCGACGGCGTGCTCCAGGTCCGTCCCGCGCAGATGTGACCGGATCCCGCGGGGGATCTCCGGTGCGGGGTGAGCCGCGTCCGTCCGGACCCGGGCGGGGCACGGCCTCTACGCCCCCGCACCCAGGCGTGACGGGTGTCCCGTCCGGGCGCGACGCAGACCCTGCGCCCCGCCCAGGCGTGACGGGTGTCCCACCCGGGCGTGACGAGAACCGGCCCGCCGCCGGCCCGGCCTATGTCGGCTTGCCGTCGGCGGGGTGTTCGACCAGGGCGAGAATACGGCTGGACATGAAGCGGGCGGTGCGCACGGCCGTTCCGCTCCGGGTGACCTCGCTCACCTCGACGACGCCGCCTCGGGCGTTGGCCACCTCAACCCGGCGCCCCGCTCTGGTGGCGCTGACCTCGTAGGTACGGGAACTGTCTCCTGCGTCGATGACAACCTCGACTTTGTCACCTTTCATACCTATATAGGTACCCGGTAAGGGGCAGGTTCACCCGTACACCAGTTTGACTATCGCCACTACTCCGATGCAGACGATGAACCAGCGCAGCACCGGGGCGGGCAGCCTCCTGCCGACCTTCGCACCGAGGAAACCACCGATCGCGGCGCCCAGCGCCACCATCAGGGCCGCCAGCCAGTCGACCTCCGCGATCACGACGAACAGCAGCGCGGCGGCCGCGTTGACCAGCAGCGCGAGCACGTTCTTGGCCGCGTTGACCCGCTGCAGGCCGTCGTCGAGGAAAGTGCCCATCAGCCCGATGAGCAGCACGCCCTGGGCCGCGCCGAAGTAACCGCCGTAGACGCCGCTCGCGAGGATGCCGCCCCAGAGCCAGGGGCCCCCGTGCGGGCGGGCATGCTCCCGCCGGGCGCTCAGCCATCTGTTGAGCCTCGGCTGGATCACCACCAGCACGCACGCCACGCCGATCAGGATGGGCACGACGATGTCGAACGTCTTCGCGGGGAGGTAGAGGAGGAGCACCCCGCCGGCCACCGCGCCGGTCACCGCGGGGATCGCCAGCCTGACCAGCCGCCGGCGCTGCCCCCTCAGCTCCACCCGGTAGCCGAGGGCGCCGGTCAGCGACCCGGGGACCAGGCCGATGGTGTTGGAGACGTTGGCGACGACCGGCGGCATGCCCAGCGCGACCATCGTCGGGAACGTGATCAGAGACCCGGAACCGACGACGGCGTTGATGCCCCCGGCCCCGATGCCGGCCACGAAGATCGCGACCGCCTCCCACGGTGTCATGCACTTCCCCTCACTGGTAAGGCTCGCGCCCATGTACAGGTGCACGGCACTCACCGGATGGTAAGAGGAGATCGACGACATCAGGTGGCAGGGGTGTCCTCGACAGGCGTGTCCCTCACCGGAAATCCCTCCCTGACCGGGGATTTCTTCGTCTCCGGAAACCTGTCCACGTTGTGGGACCCGCCCTTCACCGGATACCTGTCCCTGTCCGAGAGCTCCTCCTTGACCGGAGACCTCTGCGTGTCCGGGGACTCGTCCTCCGCCGGGAGAAGGTCCGCCAGGCTTTCGAGGACCCGCCTCAGGTCCGGCGAGACGGTCCACGGCTCGCCGGCGTCCCCCTTGGCGATCTCGCGGAGTGCCCGCAGGTACGCGTGGACGAGAGGCTCCGAGCCGGGACCGCCCCCGTGGACGGCGCGTAGGAGCATGCCGATCGCGTCGGCCTCCCCCCGGGCCCGCGTCGCCCTCGCCTCGGCGTCGGCCCGCGCTTTGAGCACCGTGGCCTCCGCCTCGCCGCGCGCCCTCAGTACGGCGGCCTGCCGCTGGCCCTCGGCGGCGAGGACGGCCGCCTGTTTCTGCCCCTCGGCCGCGAGCACCGCGGCCCGCCTGTCGCGGTCGGCGCGGGCCTGCCTCTCCATGGACTCCTGGACGGAGACGGGCGGGTCGATCGCCGTGAGCTCGACCCGAACGACACGGAGGCCCCACGCGCCCGTGACGGCGTCGAGCGCCTCGCGCAGCTCGGCTCCGATCTCCTCGCGGGAGGCCAGCGCGCGGTCCACGCTCATCCCGCCGACCACGTCGCGCAGGGTGGTCACGGTGAGCTGCTCGACGGCGGTCAGGAAGTTGGCGATCTCGTAGGTCGCCGCGCGGGCGTCCACCACCTGGAAGGAGACGGCCGTGTCGACGGAGACGACGAGGTTGTCTGAGGTGACGACCGCCTGCGGCGGGAAGGCGACGACCTGCTCGCGAAGGTCGACCGTGTCCTTGATCCGGTCGATGAACGGCACCACGAGGTTCAGCCCGGGAGCGAGCGTCCTGTGGTAGCGCCCGAACCGCTCCACGACGCCCGCCGTGGCCTGCGGCACGACGCGAACCGTCCGATAGGCGGCGAACGCCGCCACGGCCACGACGACGAGTGCGGCGACAAGCGATTCCATGAGCCATCCCGGGCGGTCGAGTGACGTGGAACTCTTGACCCGGCAGGATATTTGCTTTTCCCTTCACCGGCCTTTGAACGGCCGAAACAGTCTTGGAACTGTCTCGGGACCGTCTCGAAACCGGTGCGCCCTCAGAGCTGGTGCGCCCGCGCGTACCAGCGGCCGTCGCGCCCCCGATCCAGGGTGAGCGGGACGCTGAAGGTGCGCGACAGGTTCTCCGCGGTCATCACCTGGTCGATCGGCCCCTGGGCCACCACGGAACCGTGCCGCAGCAGCAGCGCGTGGGTGAACCCGCTGGGCACCTCCTCCACGTGGTGGGTGACCAGCACCATGGTCGGCGCGGTCGGGTCGTGCGCGAACGTCGCCAGGCGGCGGACCAGGTCCTCGCGCCCGCCCAGATCCAGGCCCGCGGCGGGCTCGTCCAGCAGCAGCAGCTCCGGGTTCGGCATGAGCGCGCGGGCGATCTGGACCCGCTTGCGCTCCCCCTCGGACAGCGTGTTGAACCGGCGCCGGATCAGGTGGGCGCAGCCGAGCTGGTCGATCAGCTCGACGGCGCGCGTGACGTCGTGGGAGTCGTACTCCTCCGTCCAGCGGCCGAGGATGGCGTACGAGGCCGTGAGCACCAGGTCGATGACCTTCTCCTCCGGCGGCACCTTCTCCGCCAGCGCGGCGCTCGCGAGCCCGATGCGGGGCCGAAGTTCGAAGACGTCACTCTGGCCGAGCCGCTCACCCAGGATCTCGACGATGCCCTCGGTGGGGAACAGCATCGCCCCGACCACCTGTAGCAACGTCGTCTTTCCCGCGCCGTTGGGACCGATGACGACCCACCGCTCGTCCTCGTGAACGGTCCAGTCGATCTCCCGCAGCAGGGCCGCCCCATCCCTGCGGACGGTGACGTCCTGTAGCCGAAGCACCTGACCGCCCATCCCCTATGCCTCCTTGTGAATCGCTGGAACAAAACCTATTGCAGGACAAGCGCATATCGTGGATCGGTGCACCCTGATTCACCGATCTCGGCCACCCTGGTCTGCTGGGGCAATGCCTGGCTCGCCGGACAGGTCGGCCTCGACGAGGCCGCCGACCGCGTGGAGCGGCAGGCAGGCCCCCAACTCGTCGCCGGTGAGACCGGCGACCTCCCCCTTCGCGGGTTCCTCGCCGACCTGCGGATCGAGGGCATGAAGTCGCTGCGACTGGCCCTCCCCATCGCGGGCGACCCACTCGGGCTCACCGGACCGCCCCCCTTCAATTCCGCGGCCATCGAGGCCGGGCAGGCGGCGACAGCCGTGCTTCCCGGCAGATGCCTCGGCCTGGTCCCGGTAAACGACCGCCGCGGGTCATCGTACGCCGGGGTTCGCTGGACCGTGCTGGAGGCCCGTACCGCGGCCCCCGACCTGCCCTCCCTCGCCGAGGCCGAGCACGAGCTGACCCGCGCCATGCGCGTGGCCACCGACGCCCTGCTCGGCGTGGAGGGCCCGGCCCAGGGCCACCGGCGGCTGGAGATGGTGGACGACGGCCTGGCTCCCGGCTACCCCGCCAGAGCGCACCGGGTCGCCGCCCTGGCCGCCCGCCTCGCCGCGGTGCTCCGGGTCGCCGACGACCGCGGGCTCACCTCGGGCCAGATCGCCGTACGCGGTGAGGCCCTGCGCGAGCTCGACCGCGCGGTGCGCCGGGCCCGGGTGGTCGCCCACCACGCCATCACCGAGCTGGTCTGACGGCATTGACGGTTCGGGGGCGGGTCATCGGGCGGAGGTCAGCCTCCAGAGCTTGACGGCACGGTCCTTGCCCGCCGAGACGACCAGAGTACGGTCGCCGACGGGCATGACGCCCACCGAGTAGACCCCGCCCTTGTGGGCCTTGACCGGCTTGCCGAGGGGCTTGCCCTCGGCCGGGTCCCAGAGCCGGACGGTCCCGTCCGTACTGCCCGACACCAGCACGGTGTGGCCGTCGACCTTGCCGAACGCCAGGGAGTAGACGTTGCCGCCGTGGCCCCCGAGCGGCTTGCCGACGGTCTTGGACGACGTGGGGTCCCAGATCCTGATCTTCTTGTCCTTGCCGCCCGAGGCGATCACGGTGCGGTCGCCCAGCTTGCCGAAGGCCACCGAGAAGACCTGCCCGCCGTGCCCCTTGTAGACCTTGCCGTACCGCTTCCTGGTGACGAGGTCCCAGATGCCCAGCGTCTCGTCGGCGCTGGCGGACACGACGACGGACCGTTTGCCGATCTTGCCGAAGGCGAGCCAGTTGACGTCGTCGCGGTGCGCGGAGATGGTCTTGAGCAGCCTGCGGCTCTTCAGGTTCCAGAAGTAGAGCGTGCCGTCGCCGTCCCCGGTGACGGCCAGCGGCGAACCGTTCACGGTGCCGGCCGCGACGGCGAAGACCGCGATGGGGTGGTGGCCCAGGGCTGTGCTCTTGCGGGACTTCAGGCTCCACAGGCGGACGGAGTGGTCGTAGCCGCCGGTCACCGCGTACGGCCTGCCGCCGAAGGTGACGGTGGCGACCGCGTAGACCTCGCCCCGGTGGCCGCGGAGCCGGTGGAGCCGCTTGTGCTTGGCCGGGTCCCAGAGCCCGAGCGAACCGTCCTGGCTGCCCGAGACCACCGTGGGCCTCTTCCCGATCTTGACGCCGGCGAGGGACTGGACGGCCTTGGTGTGCCCCTTGAGCGTCTTGCCGTCCTGGCCGTCGAAGGTCACCACCGTGGTCCGCGGGGTGGGCGGCCGGGACGGCCCGGAGGTGGGGGCGGTCGTGAGGCTCGCCGTGGGCGCGGGGGTCAGGACGTCCGTGACGGCGGTGGGAGCCTGCGTGGCCCGCGCGGGGGGAGCCTGGGAGGCGGTCGCCGGGGACGGCGTGGAGGGAACCGGGGGTGGCTTCCGCGTACCGTCACCGGCCAGGGCGCCTCGTGTGGCCGGCGGGGCGTCGGGGGTCGCGGCATCGCCCCGCAGGTTCGGTACCGCGACCAGCGCGGCGGCGGCCAGGGTCAGGGCCCCCGAGAGCACCGCGGTCACCAGGACGGCGCGCCTGCGCCGCGCGCCGCGCTCGCCGGGTGCCACGGGGGTCGCGTCGGCGAAGAGGTCCGGACGCTGCGGTGGCGGCGGGGGGTAGACCCCCTCGGGCGGTGCGGGAGAGGGAGCGGGCCGCCGGCCCACGGGCGTCAGGTTGCCGGGGTAGCGCGCGGGCCCGGCGGGGGAGGCGAAGGGGTTGACCATGGGCGGGGGGCCGCCCGGCGCACCCGGACGCCTCCGGGAGGCACCGGGGGCCGGGGGCCCGCCGTGCGGAGCGCCACCGGGACGGTCGCCGGGAGGGCCCGCCCGGCCGCCCGGGGTACGGCCGGGGGCGGCACCGGGCCTCCCGCTCCTCGGGTCCTCCCCCGACGGCCGCACCCACAGTGTCTCGGGGGCGGGTGGCCGCTCCTCGGCGGACGACCGCTCGTCGGCGGGCGGACGTTCCTCGGCGGATGACCGCCCATCCGCGGGTGTCCGCCCATCCGCGATCGGCCGCTCCCCGGCGGACGACCGCTCATTCGCGACCGGCCGCTCGCCGGCGGACGGCGGGGACACGGGCGGTACGGCGAAGGCCTCGTCGGACTGGGTCTCCAGGAGCGCGAACAGCACCTCCGAGGCGCTGGGCCTCTCCGCGGCGTGCTTGCTGAGGCAGGAGGCGACGATCGGCCGCAGGGTGTCGGGGAGCGCGGACAGGTCCGGGCTCTCGTTCATCACCCTGTAGATGACCGCGGGCACGCTGTCCTGGCCGAACGCGGGCCGCCCGGTCGCGGCGAAGGTCATCGTCAGCGCCCAGCTGAACATGTCGGACGAGGGCTCGACGCGTTGCCCCGAGACCTGTTCCGGCGACATGTAGGCGGGGGTGCCGACCACGCCGCTCGTCACGGTCATCGCCGAGTCCAGGGCCCTGGCGATACCGAAGTCGATCACGCGGGGTCCGTCGGGGCCGAGCAGCACGTTGCTGGGCTTGAAGTCGCGGTGCACGATGCCCGCCCGGTGGATGGCGGCCAGCGCGGTCACGGTGCCGACCGCGAGCCGGTGGAGCACGTTGCCGCGCCGGGGTCCCCCGGACTGCACGACCCGCTGCAGGGACACGCCCTCGACCAGCTCGCTCACGATGTAGGGGCGGTCGCCGTCCACGTGGGCGCCCAGCACCTGGGCCGTGCAGAACGGCGCCACCCGGCGGGCGGCGGAGACCTCGCGGAGGAAGCGGTCGCCGTCCATGCCGGTGTCGCTCAACCGGGGGTGGAGCAGCTTGATCGCGACCATCGCCCCGTCGGGTCCCCGGCCCGCGTAGACCACGCCCTGCGCCCCCTCGCCGAGGCGGCCGAGCAGCCGGTAGTCGCCCAGTGACTCGGGGTCCTCCCTGCGCAGCGGGTTCGTGTCCGGCACGTGAGCCTCCCCGTCGTCCAGCCATGAGTCGCTGGCGTCCCCCGAGTAACCAAAGATACGCAAACAACTAATGTTCAGGTAGATCATTCACTATTCCGGCGCATCCCGCTTACGCCATAATTCATGAAACAAATGGTGACTGCGCTCACCCCGAGCTCGTGCGGAGACGCCCATGCGCCGAAGCTTCGGCACGCTTCTAGGTCTCAGCCTCATCGCTCCGCTCGCGATCGTCCCCGCCGCCTCGGCCGCCACCGTGAACGCGCCGTCCCTGGCTCCCTCAGCGGTCCTGCCCGCGGCCCCCGCGGGCGTTCTGGCCCCGTCCGGGGTGCGGCAGGACCGGCCCTGGTCGGCGTTCAAGGTCTCGGTGAAGGCACCGAAACGGGTCAGGAACGGCCGCGAGTTCATGTACGAGGTCAAGGTCACCAACCGGGGGCCGAGCAAGGCCGACTACTTCTACGTCGGCGGGACCGTCCTGCCGAAAGGCATCAACGACACCGTTTACTACAAGGGCCCCAAGGGCACGGACTGCGATTTCTACGACGACGGCTTCTGGTGCGTGACGCCGTGGATTCTCGAGAAGGGCGAGTCGGAGACGGTACGCATCTGGGTCAAGCCGAAGAAGCGGACCAAGGGCACCGCGGTCGCCAGGCTCGGCGCCGACACCTGGAACGTCCCGACCGGAGGCGAGGACCTCAACCGCTCGGAATGGAAGCGGCTGGCCTTCCCCCACTGGTACTACCTCAAGACGGTCAAAACCAAGATCGTCCACCCCACGCCGCCCAAACCCAAGGGCGGAGGGGGAGGTTACAACCCGCCACCTCCACCACCTCCGCCGCCCCCGCCCCCGCCGCCGCCGGACCGGCGCGAGGAGAAGAAGGACACCTGACGCCGCAGAGGTCTCTCGCCCGTACCGGGAACCGCCGGACCGGACACCGTCCGGTCCGGCGCCGTCAGGCCGGGCGCCGTCAGGCCAGGCCGTTCCGTACCGCGTAGAGGGCGGCCTGGGTCCTGTCCTGCACGCCCAGCTTCATCAGCACGTTGGAGACGTGGGTCTTCACCGTCTTCTCCGCCACCGCGAGCTGCCTGGCGATCTCCCGGTTGGAGCGGCCCGACGCGATCAGCGCGAGCACCTCGCGCTCCCGGTCGGTCAGCGCCGCCACATGCCTGCCCTCTCGGTCGCCCTCACGACCGCCCGCGCGCCCGTCCTCCCGCGCGGACGGGACGGGTCCGGGACCCGACAGCATCGCCTCGGCGGCCTCGGGAGCGAGCAGCACCTGGCCACCGTGCACCGCCCGGATCGCGTGCACGAGCGCGGCCGGTTCGACGTCCTTGTAGAGGAAACCCGCCGCGCCCGCCCGCATCGCCGGGGCCACGTCGCCCCTGTCGCTGACCGAGGTCAGCACGAGCACCCTCGGCGACAGTCCTCGTTCCTCCAGCAGGAGCAGCGCGCCGAGCCCGTCGAGAACCGGCATCTTCAGGTCGAGCAGCAGCACGTCAGGGGCGAGAGACCCGACCAGGGCGACCGCCTCGGCGCCGTCGGCGGCCTCGCCGACCACGTCGAGGTCCTCCTGCAGGGCCAGGAAGGTACGAAGGCCCTGCCGGACGACCGGGTGGTCGTCGGCGATCAGGACGCGGATCATCCGGGCACCTCCGTCCGGACCGCGGACGGCGGACCGCACGGACACCCCTTCGGCCCACGGGTCATGCGATCACCTCTCCTCGCACCACGGATCACCCGGGCACCTCCATCCGGACGAGCGTGCCCCGCCCGGGCTCCGACCTCACCCGCACGCTCCCGCCGACGGATTCCGCCCTGTCGCCCATCGAGGCGATGCCCAGCCCCCGGCCCGCCGCGGCGGTCACGTCGAACCCGGCCCCGTCGTCACTCACCTCCAGGAACACGCGCCCGCCCTCACAGCCCAGCCGGACCTCGACGGTACGCGCCGCCGAGTGCCTGGAGGCGTTGTGCAGCGCCTCCTGGGCCACCCGGAGGACGGCCACCTCGATCACCGGTTCGAGCTCGCACACCGGGGACTCCTCGAACGAGAACGCGGCCGGGTGGAGCCGGTCGAGCAGGCGGACGTGCTTGCGGAGCGTCTCGGCCAGGCCGTGCCGGTCGAGCTCGGCCGGGCGGAGCTCCACGATCACCGCGCGCAGCTCGGCCAGCGCCTCCCCAGCCAGCCGCTCCACCCGGTCGAGCTCCCGCAGCGCCCGTACGGGATCGTCGACGACCAGCGACGCCGCGGCCTGCGCGGTGAGGCGCAGCGAGAACAGCTTCTGGGTCACCGCGTCGTGCAGTTCCCTGGCCATCCGGGTGCGCTCCTCGACCAGCGTGAGCTCCCGGCCCCGCTCGTACAGGCGGGCGTTGGTGAGGGCGATCGCGGCGTGCGCGGCGAACATGGTGAGCAGCCGCTGGTCGGCCTCGGTGAAGCCGCCGGGGGTCCGCTTGTTGGACAGGAAGATGATGCCGAGTACCTCGTCCCCGTCGAGGATCGGCACCCCGAGGAAGTCCTTGAGCACCGGATGGGCGCGCGGCCAGTACTCGAACCTGGGGTCCCTGCGGATGTCGGGCAGCCGGACCGGCGCGCCCTCGCGCAGCATGGCGCCGAGCATGCCGTGCTGGCGGGGCATCGGCCCGATCGCGTCCCACTGCTCGTCGGAGATGCCCTCGGCGACGAACTCGGCGAACGCCCCCTGGTCGTCGGGCACGCCCAGCGCGGCGTAGCGGGCGTCCAGCAACCGCCGCGCCGACCGCACGATGACCTGGAGCACCTCCCGGACCGACAGGTGTCTGGTCACCGCGAGGACGGCCGAGCTCACCGCGTGCAGCACGGCGTCCCGGTCCTCGCTCTCCTCGCTCTCGGGGCTCACGAACCGACTCTAGGCGGCGGCGGGCGCCCGCCGCGTACGCCATCGGTCCTAGGCCCATCAGCCCACCCCGGGCCCGGTCCGGCGGCCGATGTGCGGCGGGCGGGCGGCTCCTAGCGTCGAGGCATGACGAAGACCGCACTCATCACCGGCGCCTCCCGCGGCCTCGGCCTGGAACTGGCCCGCTCCCTCGCCGCCGACGGCTGGCGGCTCATCCTCACCGCGCGGGGCGAGGACGCGCTGCGAGCCGCCGCGGACGAGCTCGGCGCCCTCGCCCTGGCCGGGGACGTCGCCGACCCCGCTCATCGCGACCGGCTGGCGCTCGCCGTACGGGAACACGGCGGGCTGGACCTGCTGGTCAACAACGCGTCGGGACTGGGCGCGGTCCCGCTGCCACCGCTGGCCGGATACCCGGCCGACACGCTCGAGGAGCTGTTCCGGGTCAACGTGCTGGCCCCGCTGGCGCTGATCCAGGCGAACCTGCGCGGGCTCAGGGAACGGCGCGGCGCGATCGTGAACATCTCCTCCGACGCGGCGGTGGAGGCGTACGAGGGCTGGGGCGGGTACGGCGCGACCAAGGCGGCCCTGGAGCAGCTCTCCCACGTGCTGGCCGTCGAGGAGCCGGACGTCGCGGTCTGGTGGGTCGATCCGGGCGAGATGTCCACCGCCATGCTCGCCGACGCCGTCGGTGCCGGGGAGGCGGCGGAGGCCCCGGGCCCGGAGACCGTCGTCCCCACCCTGCGACGGCTGATCGCCGACCGCCCGGACAGCGGCCGGGTGAGGCACGGATGAGCGGGCGAGAGGACCGTACGGGGGGCTGGGGCACCGGCGGACGGGGCGGGGTGGCGAGCCTGCCCGCGGCGGACGCCATGGCCGCGGACTTCGTGCTCCCGCGCGAGCTGGAGGCGCACGAGCCGCCGGAGGCCCGGGGGCTGGCCCGCGACGGGGTGCGCCTGCTGGTCTCGGACCGGGGCACCGGAGAGGTCGGCCACCACGCGTTCGCCGATCTTCCCGGCCTGCTCGGCCCCGGCGACCTGCTGGTGGTCAACAACTCCGGCACGCTCCCCGCCGCCGTCCGGCTGGACCGGCTCGCGGTGCACTTCTCCACCGAACGCGAGGACGGGACCTGGCTGGTCGAGCTCCGCCGCCTCCGGGAGCGGGGTCCTTCGGCGGGCGCGGGCGCCGGGGCTCTCGGGGGCCTCGGGGACACGGAGACGGCCGGTGAGCCCTACCGCGGCGGCGCGGACGGGGAGTGGCTGCCGCTGCCCGGCGGGGCGACGCTGCGGCTGCTGGGGCGCGAGACGCCGCGTCTGTGGCGGGCGAGCCTGGACCGCGAGGTCACGGACTACCTCCGCCGGTACGGCGTGCCGATCCGCTACTCCTACGTGGACAGGGACTGGCCGCTGGCCGACTACCAGACCGTGTTCGGGGTCCGGCCCGGCAGCGCGGAGATGCCCAGCGCGGGGCGGCCGTTCACCACCGGGCTGGTGACCTCCCTGGTGTCGCGCGGGGTCGGGATCGCACCGATCACCCTGCACACGGGGGTGGCGTCCCCGGAGAAGGACGAGCCGCCCTACCCGGAGCGGTTCGAGGTGCCCGAGGCCACCGCGCGGCAGGTGGAGCTCGCGCGCGAGTCCGGCGGCCGGGTGATCGCGGTCGGCACGACCGTGGTCCGGGCGCTGGAGACGGCCGCGCTGGCCACCGGCCGGGTCCGGGCCGCGGACGGCTGGACCTCGCACATCGTGACTCCCGAGGTCGGGGTGAGGGCGGTGAGCGGCCTGCTCACCGGGCTGCACGAGCCGCGCTCCAGCCACCTGCTGATGCTGTCGGCGATCGCCGGCCGCGAGCTGCTCTCGCGGTCGTACGCGGAGGCGCTCGGAGAGGGCTATCTCTGGCACGAATTCGGCGACGTCCACCTGATCACCGGGTAGCCGGCCAGTCAGTCACAAGGGTTTTCCAAGTCGGGCCCCGCATGCTGGGCCGGTAATCACCGGGGATCACCGAATTCCGACTGGAGTAAAGAAATGCGCCGGCACCTGACCGCCTTCGCCGCCATCGCCCTGGCGGGAGGCATGCTGCTCACCCCCGGGACCGCGAACGCCGCGGCTTTCCCGACCACCGCGCCACAGGGGGTCGTGGACCAGCCGCTCGCGCCGCTGAAGACGACCGTCTCCTACCCGCGCAGGGCCTGGGCGGGCGACTCGTACGTCTACACGCTCAGGGTCAAGAACGTCGGCGAGTGGTACACCGACATCGCCTACGTCGGCGGCCGCCTTCCCTCGCAGGTCTCCAAGGTCCGTATCGTCGGCAAGCCCTCCGGCTCGTACTGCGAGGTCTCGGGGCGAGAGGTGGGCTGCCTGTTCGACACCCTGAACCCCGGCAGGACGGCCACCCTCAAGGTCAGGGTCTGGCTGAGGGACGGCGCCCGGGGCACCGCGACCGCCGATTTCGGTTCGGCCTCGATCGACGTTCCCGCGGGCGGGCTGGGCACCCTCGACATTCACGGCATCGACGTCGGCACCGACGTCAAGTACGTGCGGGTGAAGACCCGGGTTCTCCGCTAGCCACGTTTTTCACCCGGCACCTTCTGACCAGGGGCGATTACCGAAAGCAGTGGATATTACAACGCCGGGAAACGCCTTGGTGAGCGGCGATGTGGCACGCGCCGGACGGGCGGGCCGGGGGCCCGTGTCGTCCGGTACGGCGCCGCACCCAACTGTTCCGTTCAAATCACGTAGCAGAATATAATTTCTCTTTACATCTCCATATGTGATAAAACGCTGCGGACTTTATGGGACGTTCCAGGCGTCCCCTTGACTCTTCAGCTGGGAGACGTTTGATGCGCCACCCGATCTCCAAGATCGTTGCTATTGCTCTGGTCACCCCGCTGGCCGGCGGCATGCTCCTCGCCGCCCCCTCCTCGGCCGCTTCGGCGCAGGCACCGGCGGCGGCCGTCAAGGCGGAGCCGTACTCCACCTTCGCGGTCACCGTCTCCGCGCCGAAGAAGGTCAAGGCGGGCGGGAAGATCACCTACAAGATCAAGGCCGTCAACAAGGGCCCGCACCAGGCCGACTACTTCTTCACGGGCGGCCTACTGCCCAAGGGCTCGAAGGTCGTCTCGATCTCCGCCCCCAAGGGCACCTCGTGTGACAACTACGATGACGGGCTCTGGTGCTGGAGCCCCGACATCGTCGAGGTCGACGACTACGAGGCCATCGCGATCACCGTGAAGCTCGGCAAGAAGTCGGGACGGACCGCGCAGGCCATCCTCGGCGTCGACGCCTATGACGTCCCGACCGGTGCCGAGAACCTCTCCAGGGACGAACTGGAGCGCATGGGCATCAAGAGCTGGTACTTCGTGAAGAAGGTCAAGACCAGCATCGTGCGCTGATCCCACTTTTCGAGGGGCCCCGTCCTGCCACAGGCCGGGGCCCGCTCCCTTTCACGCTCCGGGACCACGGGGTGCGGGCAACCTCATATGCACGCCACCCCGTACCGGGCAGGATCTCCCCATGGTTCCCACGGCGAGTTTCCGGCGGTGCGCGATTCATGGCTGAACTGAGAGTGGTCCTGGCCGAGGACCACTACCTGGTGCGCGAGGGCACCCGCAGGCTCCTGGAGACCTCCGGTGAGATCGAGGTGGTGGCCGCCGTGGGCACCGCGGACGAGCTGCTCGACGCCGCCGGGCGACTGCGCCCCGACGTGGTGGTCACCGACATCCGGATGCCGGGCTCGGCCGATCTCGTCCGCCCGGGGATGGAGGGCATCGACGCGGCGCACCGCATCCGCGCCACCTCACGGGACATCGGGGTCGTGGTGCTCTCCCAGTTCTCCGACGCGATGTTCGCCCTGGACCTGTTCAGGGACGGCACCGAGGGCCGTGCGTACCTGCTCAAGGACCGGGTCGGTGACATCGACGAGCTGCTCGGCGCGATCAGGTCGGTGGCCGGGGGCGGCTCGGTGATCGACCCCAAGGTGGTGGAGGGCCTGCTGGCCAAGCGCGGGGTGCGCGGCGGCCCCCCGCCCGCGGAGCTGACGCCCAGGGAGCTGGACGTGCTCAGGGAGATGGCGCACGGCCTGTCCAACGGAGGCATCGCCCGCGCCCTGCACCTGTCGGTCTCGGCCATCGAGAAGCACGTCAACTCGATCTTCATGAAGCTCGCCCTGGAGAACAGCCCCGACACCCATCGCCGGGTGGCGGCCGTCATCACCTACCTGGGCTCGGCCTGAGCCCTGTCTCCCTGTCTCCTTGTCCCCGATTCCGGGGACCGGTCCCCCGGCGCCGCTGGCACGGTCCACGTTCGAACGCCGTCCGAGGCGGCGTACCGGCCCTTCAGAAAGGGCCCCGGCCGGGAAGGGGCCCGGCCGACGAGGTTTCCGGGCGTCGGTGGCCACCGGCGCCCGCCTCCCCGTCAGGCGGCGACGGGGAGACCGTGCGCGGCACCGGCGACCAGCACCGAGGCGACGGACGACTCGGCCGCCCAGGCCAGCTCCCTGCGGTCACGTCCCCACACCGCGGGCAGCATCGTCACCTCCACCGTCAGCCTCCGGACGGCCACCACGCGGCGGATCGAGGCCCAGAGGGGGTCGTCGCCGACATAGGCGGGCCCGGTGGCCAGGGCGTCCTCCCCTTCCAGATACCTGATCGCCACCGGCCTGACCGGGGCCCCGGCGTCCAGGGCCGCCTGGAACACCGCGGGCCTGAAGGAGCCCATCCCGCGTCCGCACCAGGTCGTCCCCTCGGGGAAGGCCGCCACCGGGTGACCGTCGGCGAGCGCGGCGGCCACCCCGTCGACGGCCTCGGGCAGCGCGGAGAGCCGGTCCCTGTCGATGAACAGCGCGCCCGCCCCGGCCGCCAGCAGACCGATCACCGGCCACACCCGTATCTCGTGCTTGGCGAGCAGGCGGCTCGGCAGGACCGCCGCCATGACGAGCGGGTCCAGCCACGACACGTGGTTGGCCACGATCAGCGGAGCGGCCCCGGACGGCCCGCCGGCGACCGGACGGGGCCGGGAGACGGAGCCGGCCATGAACGTGAAACCCCGGCGCACCTCGACCCGTACGCCGACGGCCCGCAGTACCAGCCGGGACCAGGCGCTCGTCAGCCGGATCCTGCCCGTCGTGCCGAGCCCGCGGGCCGCGAGCGCCAGCACCGTCCCCGCCAGGACGACCAGTGCGATCGCCGCCAGTCGCAGCGCCCTGCGCGGCCCGGCGGCCCTCGATCCCGGCGGGAGGAGACATCCGGCGGGCCCGCACGGCGCCGTCGGCATCCACGGGTTCACGAGGTGGCTCCCAGGAAGTGGCGCAGGTAGCGGGGGTCCGCCTCGGCCATCGAGAGCAGTACGAAGAAGTCGGCCGTACCGAAGTCGAGGTCGTGGGCGGGCGGGCCGCAGACCCAGGCGCCCAGCCGCATGTACCCGCGCAGCAGCGGCGGCAGCGCCCGTCCCGGCCTCGTGGCGGACGCGGAGGCGTCCTCGCGCCGCGAGGGGGCGGAGATCGGCTCCTCCCGCTGCGACGGCACGGCTGAGACCGGGTCCTCCCACTGCGACGGCACGGCGGAGATCGGATCCGCCCGCCAGGGGCGGTGCGGCGTGACGCGGTAGCCGGGCGGGGAGAGCGGCACCCGCTCCATGATCTCGGCGGCGTCGGCCACCGGCACCGAGCAGCACCCGGCCAGCCAGCCGTACCCTCCGGCCACCATGTAGCGGGCGATTCCCGCCCACATCAGCCCGAGCACCGCGCCACCCCGGTGGCCCGGGTGCACGCAGGCCCGGCCTGCCTCCACCATGTTCCCCCGGATGCCCGCCAGCGCGCCCAGGTCGAACTCGGAGTCGGAGTAGAGGCGGTCGGCCCGGCGGGGGCCGAGCAGCCGGTAGGTGCCGACGACCTCACCCGTGTCGTCACACCTCACCAGGAGGTGGTCGCAGTAGGCGTCGAGCGGATCGACGTCCAGGCCGGTGATGGGACTGTCCAGCCTGGCCCCCATCTCCTCGGCGAAGACCCGGTGACGCAGGCGCTGGGCCTCGCGCATCTCGACGGCGGTGGCGGCCAGCCCGACGCTGTAGCGGGCGAGGCGCGGCTCCATGGGAAGGGTCGTCATGAGTTCATGAAGACAGTCGCAGGTGACACGGGACCGGAGTGCCCCACGAACTCCAGGCGTCCGGATGATGAACCACATTCACGGCCCGATCCGGAGCCAAGTACCGTAGGAACCGATGAACCAGCGCACGCTCCTGATCACGTTGAACGGCCCCGACCGACCGGGCGTGACCTCACGCCTCTTCTCGGTCCTGGCCGGTTTCCCCGTCATCGTCGCCGACGTGGAGCAGGTCGTCATCCGCGGCCGGCTCACCCTCGGCGTCCTCGTCTCCTACGCGGGCGACACGCCGACCGGCACCGGCGGCACCCTCGGTGCCCTCTGGACCGCCGTCGAGCGGACCGCGGAGGATCTCGGGCTGCAGGTGGAGCTGTCCACCGGCTCCGACCCGAAGGAGAAGCGGCGCAGGGGGCGACTCAACGTCACCGTGCTCGGCGCGCCGCTGCAGCCCGCCGCCATGGCGGGCATCGCGGGGCGGATCGCCGCGGCCGGCGCCAACATCGACCGGATCGAACGCCTGTCCAGTTACCCGGTGACCTGCATCGAGCTGTCCCTCTCCGGCGCCGACCCCGACACCCTCAGGGCGGAGCTGGCCATCGAGGCGCACACCCAGCAGGTCGACGTGGCCGTGCAGCGGACCGGCCTGCACCGCAGGGCCAAGCGGCTGATCGTGATGGACGTCGACTCGACGCTCATCCAGGCCGAGGTGATCGAGCTGCTGGCGGCGCACGCCGGCTGCCTGGAGGAGGTCGCCAGGGTCACCGAGGAGGCGATGCGCGGCGAACTCGACTTCGCCGAGTCGCTGCGCCGCCGGGTCGCGCTGCTCGAGGGCCTCTCGGAGGAGGTCTTCGAGAAGGTACGCAGGGAGCTCGTGCTGACTCCCGGCGCCCGGACGCTGGTACGGACGCTCAAACGGCTCGACTACCGGTTCGCGATCGTCAGCGGCGGGTTCACGCAGCTCACCGACGCCCTCGTGGAGGACCTCGGGATCGACTACTCCGCGGCCAACACCCTGGAGGTCGTCGACGGCGCGCTGACCGGGCGGGTGGTCGGCGAGATCGTCGACCGGCCGGGCAAGGCGCGGGCGCTGGAGCGCTTCGCCCGCGAGGCGGGGATCCCGATCAGCCAGACGGTGGCCATCGGCGACGGCGCCAACGACCTGGACATGATCGCGGCGGCCGGCCTGGGCATCGCGTTCAACGCCAAGCCGGTGGTCCGCCGCGCCGCCGACACCGCGGTCAACGTGCCCTACCTCGACTCGATCCTCTACCTGCTCGGCATTCCCCGCGCCGAGGTGGAGGACGCCGACGCCGAGGACGGTGTCACCGCCGCCGACCGCTGACCGTACCGGGCTCGCGGACGGTCGCGGACGGTCGCGGCCACCTGCGCCTCGGCCCGCTCGGCCGATGAGCCACCTGCCCCCCGGAGCGGTGAACCGCTCGCGCCCCGGAGCGGCGGGCTACCGGCTTCTCGGGGTGGTGAGAGCGGCCAGTCGTACGGCTTCGGCGCCGAGACCGCGCAGGGCGGGCTGCGCGGCGGCGGCGTGCCTGACGCGCCGGCGCAGGCCGGTCATCCTGTCGGCCGCGTCCTCGTGCGGATCGGCATCGGCCAGTTCGGCCAGTTCGGCGAGCTCGTCCAGGCGGCGGGCGGCCAGCGCGTCCACGTGCGCGCCGAACTCGTCGAGCACGGCGTCGAGATCGTCGGGCGGCACCCCGGCCTCCTCCGTCCTGACCGCCTCGGCGACCTTCTCCAGCCGGTCGGCGACGAGATCGAGGACCGTCACCGTGGGTCCCGCCCCTCCTCGGGCGGCGGCACCGCCAGCAGCGCGAACGCGTTGTCCCGCAGCCGTCCGGCCGCCGTCAGCGACTCCCTGAGCCGCCGTGGCGCGCTGCCGCCCGGTTCCTTGTCCAGCAGGTCCAGGGAGTCGGTGAGCCGCCCTGCGGCGTCGGCCGCGGCGAAGCCCCGGATGTCCACCTGGGCGGCGTCCCGGTCGATCAGCGACCGCACCAGGACGGCGTGGCTGTCGAGCATCTCCGCGATCCCGGCGGTCAGCCGGGCCCGGTGTCCCCTGGGCCACAGCAGCCGGGCGAAGAGCAGCGCCAGCGCGCCGCCCGCGACCGTGAGTCCCACCCTGGCCACCGCCGCGCCCCAGTCGAGCGGCAGGGAGAAGCCGGACAGCATCAGCGAGAGCGGCGTGGAGAAGATCGCCCAGTATCCGTAACCGGACCCGCGCAGCGCGAAGCCCAGCGCCGCGCAGACGGAGATGAAAAGCGTCAGGTGCAGGTGCCCCGGCGCGACCGCCAGCACCACCGCGGCGGCCACCGCGCCCACGGCCGTGCCCAGCACCCTCAGCAGCACCCGCTCCACCGTGTCGCGGTAGGCGGGGCGGAGGCTGACCGCCACGGTCACCACGAACCACTTCGCGTAGTGCTCGTGGACCAGCGCCATCAGCGTCATGGCCGTGACCACCGCCAGCCCGACCCGGACCGGGTGGCGGCCGGCCGACACCGCCGGCCTGCGGGGCCGTACGAACCTCGGCAGGCGGGGGCCCGTCTCGACGCTCTCGGCGGCCTGCCGCGCCACCGAGCGCACCGCCATCGCGATCCGGTCCACACCCTGGCGGATCTGCCCCAGCAGCACGGCCGCGGGCAGCGGGGCGCCGCCCGCGCGGGCGGCCACGCGGATCTCGTCCACCCGGTCGGCGAACCGCCCGATGGCGGCCAGCGCCTCCGGGACCTCCGACGGACCGCCGAGCAGCACCGCCTCCCGCAGCGCGCGGGCCAGCGCCTCGACCGCCTCGTCCAGCTCCCGGACCCACTCCGTCCCGATGCCCGCCTCCACGGCCGCCGCGCGCAGTACGCGCAGCGCGATCGTCTGCTGGAAGACGCGGTTCAGCGTGGCCGGGAGCCGATCCGGCGACCGGTCGTCCTCCACGGAGATCCGGTAGAGGGAGAGCGCCCTGTCCAGGTCCTTCAGCGCGGTGACGGCCCGGTGGCGCAGCGGCTCCCAGCTCTCGTCCGCGAGCGGCGCCCTTCCCCTTGCCGCCAGAAGGTCGGCCAGCGCCGTACCGGCCTCCTCCACGGCCCTGTGGAGCGGCCGGAGACGCCGTACCGGCCAGACCGCCACGACCAGCAGCACGGCCAGCAGGCCGCCGGCGGCCGTGGTCCCCATGTGGAGCGGCACGCTCACGCCGGGGAGCGCGAAGTACGCCAGGGTCACGGAGAGCACGGCGGGGATGCCCAGCGCCGGCCAGTAGACGCCCGCCGCCGCGACCAGGCCGACCACCACGACGGCGACCGGCCAGGGACCGGGCTGGACGAGCGCTCCGAGACCGCCACCGAGCGTGACCGTGGTCGTGCTGACGATCAGCCTGCGGACACGATCACCGTACGGCTGTCCCGGGGTGTCGCCGAAGAGCGTGAGATAGCCGCCCAGGGCCACCGAGGCGCCCTCCCGGAGGTGACCGAGGAGGACACCGGACATCAGGGGGAGGCAGATGACCAGCGCGCACAACAGGCCGTAGCCCCAGGCCGGACGACCGGAGAGCCGGAAGTCGGCGCGCAGCGCGCCGGTGAGCCCTCGCATGCCACCCCCGATCGCGCCCCTCGCGGCTCCCCTCCCGGAACCGCGCCGGGTCTCGGTGCTTCCCGATGGCCTCGGCCCGGTGTTTCCGGGGGTTCCGTCTCAGTGCTTCCTGGGGGTCCAGCGGGCGATCCCGCGGCCGGTGTCGAGCCCGGCCCACTCGCCGTCGACCTCGATGACGGCGAACGCGCCGGGCGGGAACCCGGCGTCGCCGTCGGCGGCGGTGAGCTGCGTGACCAGCTCGTGGACCCCGGGGTTGTGACCGACCAGGACCAGCGTGCCAACCTCCGGGTCGCTCCGCCGGATCAGCGTGAGCAGCTCGTCGGGGTAGGCCTCGTATATGGTCGGTTCGATCAGGATGTCCGCGCCGGGGAGCGCCAGGTCGGCGGTCTGCCTGGTCCGTACCGACGGCGAGCAGAGCACCAGGTCGGGGGTGAGGTCCATGCCGGCGAGGGCCGCGCCGACCTTGAGGGCGTCGCGCTCGCCGACCTCGGTGAGAGGACGCTCGCGATCGGCGAGGCCGGAGGTGTGAACCGCCTTGGCGTGGCGCAGGACGACGAGCGTGCGCGCCGTCATCGCGACGCCCACATGGCCAGACCCACGATCACCGCGAACACCGCGACCATCGCCAGCAGGATGAGGACGAGTGTCTTGCCTCCGGAGGGCTGCTGTTCCATACCGGCCAGTTTCCCACCGGGGTGGCCCGCACACGCCGAAGGGGTGCACGCGGCCCGTGCACCCCTCCGTCAAACATTGTCGTCAAACATTGCTCAGCTGGAGACCTGCTCCGGCTCCCGGTCGGAGTTGTTCTCCTCCGTCGGGGCGATGCCCGCCGAACGACGCTTGGAGATGACGACCGCGGCGACGACGATGCCCACCGCCAGCACCGTGATGCCGATGCGCAGCGCGGTGTTGTCGGCGTAGGTCACCACGGCCGGGGCGATCAGCAGCGCCACGAGGTTCATCACCTTGAGGAGCGGGTTGATCGCCGGTCCTGCGGTGTCCTTGAACGGGTCGCCGACGGTGTCACCGATGATGGTGGCCTCGTGGGCCGGCGAGCCCTTGCCACCGTGGTGACCGTCCTCGACCAGCTTCTTGGCGTTGTCCCAGGCACCACCGGAGTTGGCCAGGAACACCGCCATGAGCGTGCCGCACGCGATGGCACCGGCCAGGAACGCGCCGAGCGGGGCGTACCCGAGGGCGAAACCG
Organism: Streptosporangium sp. LJ11; assembly: GCF_051918945.1. NCBI lineage: Bacteria > Bacillati > Actinomycetota > Actinomycetes > Streptosporangiales > Streptosporangiaceae > Streptosporangium > Streptosporangium sp. LJ11. Next base: position 157,455 of record NZ_JBPXMB010000008.1, on the reverse strand, counting down.
ACGGCGATCGGGGTCAGCACGGCCAGCAGGCCGGGCGTGGCCAGCTCCCGCAGCGAGTCGCGGGTGCAGATGTCGACGACCCTGCCGTAGTCGGGCAGCTCCGTCCCCGCCATGATCCCCGGCTTGGTGCGGAACTGCTCGCGCACCTCGAAGACCACCCGCCCGGCCGCGCGGCCGACCGCCATGATCGCCAGGCCGGAGAACATGAACACCACCGCGGCGCCGATGATCAGGCCGACCAGCACGTTCGGGGAGTCGACGCTCAGGGTGAACGAGCTGAACGAGCCCAGCGCCGTCTTCACGCTCTCGGTCGCGCCGGCCAGCTGGGTCTCGACCGCCGTGCGGAACGCGCCGAACAGCGCGGTGGCGGCGAGCACGGCCGTGGCGATCGCGATGCCCTTGGTGATGGCCTTGGTGGTGTTGCCGACGGCGTCCAGCGAGGTGAGCACCTGGGCGCCCTCGCCCTCGACGTCACCGGACATCTCGGCGATGCCCTGGGCGTTGTCGGAGACCGGGCCGAAGGTGTCCATCGACACGATCACGCCGACCGTGGTCAGCAGGCCGGTGCCTGCCAGCGCCACGGCGAACAGGGCGATGGTGACGTTGCCGAAGCCCAGCAGGAAGGCTCCGTAGACGGCGGCTCCGATGATCAGCGCGGAGTAGACCGCCGACTCCAGGCCGACGCTGATGCCGGACAGGATGACCGTGGCGGGACCCGTACGGGAGCTCTCGCCGATGTCCCGCACCGGACGGCGGTTCGTCTCGGTGAAGTAGCCGGTGAGGATCTGGATGGCACTCGCCAGCACCAGGCCGATGAGCACCGCCCCGATCGCGATCAGGCGCGGGTCCGAGGTGACCGCGGCGATCTCCGGGCTCACGTTGGTCAGCCCGGAGAAGCTGGCCGGCAGGTAGAGGTAGGCCGCGACGGCGACGAGGATCGCCGAGATGGCCGCCGAGATGAAGAAACCCCGGTTGATCGCGGCCATCGCGTTGCGGTCGCCGGCGCGCGGGGCGGTGACGAAGATGCCGATGATCGCCGTGATCACACCGATCATGGGCACGATCAGCGGGAACACCAGCCCCTCGACGCCGAAGGCCACCCGGCCCAGGATCAGGCTGGCGACCAGCATGACCGCGTAGGACTCGAACAGGTCGGCGGCCATGCCCGCGCAGTCGCCGACGTTGTCGCCGACGTTGTCGGCGATGGTGGCGGCGTTGCGCGGATCGTCCTCGGGGATGCCCTGCTCGACCTTGCCGACCAGGTCGGCGCCGACGTCGGCGGCCTTGGTGAAGATGCCTCCGCCGACTCGCATGAACATGGCGAGCAGCGCGGCGCCGAAGCCGAAGCCCTCCAGCACGGCCGGGGCGTCGCCCTGATAGATGATCACCACCACGGCCGCGCCGAAGAGGCCGAGGCCAACAGTGATCATTCCGGCCACGCCGCCGGTGCGGAAGGCGATCCGCATGGCGATCTTCTCACCGGACGCGCGGGCCGCGGCGGCGACGCGGACGTTGCCGCGGACCGCCAGCCACATGCCGATGAATCCGGTCAGCGAGGAGAACAGCGCGCCGACGACGAAGAAAGCCGATCTGCCGATCCTCACGCTGGTCGTCTCGGCCGGGAGGAGATACAGCAGGAAAGGGATCAGAATGACGAACAACGCGAGCGTCCGGAACTGCCGCGTAAGGTACGCGGAAGCCCCTTCCTGGACGGCTCGCGCGATGTTCTGCATACGTTCGGTGCCTTGGTCGGCGGCCAGCACCTCCCGCACCAATGTGCCGGCGACGGCGAGTGCGAGCAGGGCGACGGCGGCGACCACGATCACGATGGTGAAGTGGTGACCACTCAGGGATACCGCTGGCTCTGCAGCGGCGAGATGGAGCACAGACATCCGAGTCTCCTTGGCAAGACGGGAACACGTCCTGCCCGGAGTGCGCTGCGGTGAGGTTAGGCGGCTGAAGCGGCGCACATCCGGGATGGTTGGCAGTGCCGCTTCCAGTTGCAGACCCCCACGGAGGGCGGCTCGCGTGCGGGCCGCTCCGAAGGATAAACCTTGGCCGGTTCCGGGAGTCTACGCAGCGAGGACGCGGATATGAAGCCTCCGCCCACGCCCATTTGGCGACACGACCAGCGCCTCTTGACGACCGACCTGCTTATGAGGTCATTTCACCCGTCACACCTGTCCCGCCCACCCCTGTTTCTCCCTAGTTTCAGACAAGAAACATCTAAATTAAGTTTAGACCGAAATTGAGATCCCCGCCCCGAACGGCCCGGGCGCTCTCACGGGGACGCCCTCTTCACGGGGACGCCATCGGGCGGATCCTCTGCCCGGACCACGCCCTCCAGGGCCACTCGACCCCCAACGAACAACCGGGCGTGTCCGTGTGGACACGCCCGGTCGCCGAAGTCTTCTCTGTCAGACCGGAGACATTCCGTTCGTCGCCGCCGGCCAGCTCATGCGAATGCACATGCCCTTCTGGCTCGGGTAGACCTGAACGTCGTCGGCCAGCCCCGCGATGACCGCGATGCCGAAACCGGCCATCAGGTCATCGGGAAGCTGCCCGAACGGATCGTCGAACCCGAGAAGGGCGCGATCGTGCTCCAGCTCGTCACTATCACTGGGGGCGGAGTCGGTGACCGTCACCTCGAAACGCCCCAAGTCATCACGTAGCTCGATCCGGATCGGCTCTCCCGGACAGTGGAGGCGATGTGCCTCCACGGCCCGCGAGCATGCCTCACCGACAGCAAGCCTTACCTCGTCCAGCAGCGACTCCTGCACGCCGGTGCGCCTGGCGATAGCCGTGGCGACCAGGCGTGCCGTCCGCACGTGCGCGGGGAGAGCGCTGAACGTCAGCTCGACGGTAGCCACGACTACTTGTCTCGACCGTGAGCTTCCTTGGCCTCGTCGACCGAGGCGTAGATCCCGAAGACCTTTGTCAGCCCGGTGATCCGGAAAATCTTCAAGATGCGCTCCTGGGTGCAGACAAGCTCCAGTGAGCCATCGTGCGCCCTAACTCGCTTGAGCCCGCCGACCAGGACACCAAGGCCCGTGGAGTCAAGGAAGTCGACCTTCTCCATGTTGACGAGCAGGTGGAAATTCCCCTTGTTGACCAGGTCGATCAGGAGCTCACGCAATCTGGGCGCGGTGTAGACATCGATCTCACCCTCGACCTCAACGATGGTGAGACGGTCCTCGGAATGGTGGTCCAACTTCAGATCCACAGATCCTCCAGCGCCTTGCCTGCGAAAGTACCGATTCGGGCGTGCCCTCCTGGGACCGGGTGGCCCCCGGACGACAAGCCCCGACGCGCGGCATTCAACCATGCGTACGCTCAGTGTCTATACGAAATCACGATTCCCGGCGACTCTGCCCACAGATGTGAGACTGGAAACCAGTGACCCCGCCCTCATCCTCGCCCCTCGGCGCGGGCACCGCCCTCAGCCGTCTTCTCGACGTTCCCGCACGTCATGGCCGTGTCACCCATGTGGAGCGCGTTCCCGCACGTCAGGCCGGTGAGACCCGCTGGCCGGACTGGGTCGACCAGCGGCTGGTTACGCGCTGGGCGAACCACGGTATTTCTGGCCTGTGGCCACATCAGGCCGAGGCCGCGGACCTGATCCACCGTGGCCAAAACGTGATCATTTCCACAGGGACCGCGTCGGGCAAATCCCTTTCTTACCTGGTCCCGGCGCTCTCATCGACGCTCGACGGCGGCACGGTCCTCTATCTGTCGCCCAGCAAGGCGCTGGCCGCCGACCAGCTCCGCGCGCTGCGCGAGCTCGACCCTCCCGGCCTCCGGGCCGCCACCTATGACGGCGACACCTCCTTCGAGGAGCGGGCCTGGGTGCGCAAGCACGCCAACTACGTCCTCACCAACCCGGACATGCTCCATCGCGGCCTGCTGCCCCGTCACGCTCAGTGGTCGCCCTTCTGGCGGCGGCTGCGGATGGTCGTCGTGGACGAGTGCCACGGCTATCGGGGCGTGTTCGGTTCGCATGTCGCGCAGATCCTGCGCCGCCTGCGCCGGATCTGCGCCCGCTACGGCTCCAGCCCGACCTTCCTGCTCTCCTCGGCGACGGCCAGCGAGCCCGGAATCTTCGCGAGGCGCCTGACAGGCCTCCAGATGGCCGAGGTGACCGCGGACACCTCTCCCCGGGGTGCTACCACCTTCGCGCTGTGGGAACCACCCCTGACCGATCTGCGGGGCGAGGGCGGGGCCCCGGTCCGCCGCCCGGCGACCGCCGAGAGCGCGGACATCCTGGCCGACCTCGTCGCCTCCGACGTGCGGACCCTGGCCTTCGTCCGCTCCCGCCGGGCCGCCGAGACCGTGGCCCTCACGACGCGGGCCAGACTCCAGGACCTCATCGCCGACGGGGAGGCGCCCGCGGACCTGTCCGGCAAGGTGGCGGCCTACCGGGCGGGATACCTGGCCGAAGATCGCAGGGGTTTGGAAAGGGCACTGCGCTCCGGCGAACTGCTCGGCCTGGCGACGACCAACGCGCTGGAACTCGGCGTCGACATCTCCGGGCTGGACGCCGTGCTCATCGCGGGGTGGCCGGGAACCCGCGCCTCCCTCTGGCAGCAGGCCGGGCGGGCCGGGCGGGAGGGGCAGGACGCGCTGGCGGTGCTGATCGCCAGGGACGACCCCCTGGACACCTATCTCGTTCACCATCCGGAGGCCCTGTTCGGCCGTCCCGTGGAGTCGATCGTGCTCGACCCCGGCAACCCGTACGTGCTGGGGCCCCATCTGTGCGCGGCGGCGGCCGAGATCCCGCTGACCCACGACGAGCTGGACATCTTCGGCCCGACCACCAAGGAGGTCCTCGCGGACCTGGTCGGGAACGGCCTGCTCAGGGAACGTTCCGCGGGCTGGTTCTGGACCAGCAGGAGACGCGCCACCGACCTCGCCGACATCCGGGGAGCGGGCGCCGCGCCCGTTCACGTCGTCGAGATGTCCACCGGGCGGCTGCTCGGCACCGTGGACGAGCCCTCGGCCCACTCGGCCGTGCACACCGGCGCCGTCTACGTGCACCAGGGAGAGACGTTCCTGGTGGCCGAACTCGATCTGGAGGCGGGGGTCGCGCTGGTCGAGGCCGGAACCCCCGACTACACGACCTTCGCCAGGGACGTCACCGACATCTCGGTCATCGAGTCCCTTCGCTCGCACCCCCTCGGGCAGGGAGAGCTCCATTTCGGCGCGGTCGAGGTGACGAGCCAGGTGGTGGCCTATCTCAAGCGCCGAGCCCAGAGCGGCGAGCTCATGGGGGACGAACCCCTCGACCTGCCCCCGCGCACGCTGCGGACCCGCGCCGTCTGGTGGACGCTGCCCATCTCGGCGCTCGTCCCCCTCGCCGAGGAGGGCGTGGACCTCGGTGGTGCCGCGCACGCGGCCGAACACGCCTCCATCGGCCTGCTGCCGCTCTTCGCGACCTGCGACCGCTGGGACATCGGGGGTGTCTCCACGGAGCTCCATCCCGACACCGGGCTGCTGACCGTCTTCGTCTACGACGGCCACGAGGGCGGCGCCGGTTTCGCCGAACGTGGTTACGCCCGCGCGCACGACTGGCTCACTGCCACCCGCGAGGCGATCGCCTCCTGCGAGTGCGAACGCGGCTGCCCGTCGTGCATCCAGTCTCCCAAGTGCGGCAACGGCAACGAACCCCTCGACAAGGCCGGAGCCCTCCGGCTTCTCGCCGTCCTGCTCTCCCAGGACGAGCCGCGAACGTGACAGCCGGGTTTCATCGGACCGCCGTCAAGGGCCGGGGTCAGCGATGTGCACGGGGCCCGCACGCGCCCTGGCGGTGATCGCCACCGGCCCCTTCAGGGGCAGGGACACCTCCACGGTCACCTCGATGTCCGCGATGCCGCCGTCGCCGAGAGAGCAGCGAGTGACCCTGGCCTCGTTGTCCGCGGCGAGCGAGGAGGCCCTCGCGCAGCTTCGGCCGGGATCCGCGAAGGCCAGCCGGGCGGCGGCGAGCGCGCTCAGGTCGGCGGCGCTCTGTGCCCGGTGGCGCGCGACCCTGGCCACACCCGCGAACACGACCGCCGCCGCGACCGCGAAGACCAGCGCCATGAGCCCGACCGTCCAGATCGTCGCCGACCCTCGCTGCGTGTTCTCTCCGCTCATCCACGTACCGCCTCTCGCCTTGCCGCGGACACGTCCTCTCCCCTTCTCTCCTGGCCCGGTTTCCAGGTTTCCTGGTTTCCCGGTCGGCACACGGTTCTGGTCGACGCATGACGCGCGCCGCCGCCACGGGCGTGGCCGGGAGCGGCCGGAAGCGGCCGTGCTGTGACCCCTGCGAACCCGGCCACGAGCCCCGGCCCACCGCTCCAGCCCCGGCCCCGGCCCCGGCCACGAGCCACGACCTACCGCTCCAGCCCCGGCTCGGTGACGGACACGGCGGTCGCGTGAACGGTCACGCTCGGGAGCGAGGCGCCCCAGCGAGGCCTGACGTCCACGGACACCTCCACCCGCACCGTCTCCGCACTCCGGGTCACCGTGACCAGGGCGCCCGCCGGAACCATCGACAGGACGCCGCCTCTGACCCGCTCGAGCGGCTCGCCGCGCGAGGCGGCCCGAGCCCCGGCCCGCGCGGCGTCCACACACTCCAGTCGCGCCTCGACCGCCGCCACGGCCCACAGCCCCGCTCCCAGCACGACCATGAGGGCAGGTAGCGCAGCGGCCGTCTCCGCGGTCACCGAACCTCTCGACCGGCGAGAGGAGGTCACCGACGCCGGGAGGATCATCCGGCCACGTTGAGTGCTCGGTTGATCAAAGCCGTGATCATCTGCTGGACGTCTGAACTCGTCACCACCTTGAAGAGGAGGGCGGCGAAAGCGCAGGCGGCGATCGTTCCGACCGCGTACTCGGCCGTGGACATGCCTCGGTCACGGTGCGCGCCGGCGGTCAGCAGCGCCCACCGGGCACGCGGCCACCGCGACCAGTCACGCCGCGCGTGAACGGCACTGGTTCGAGTCATCTGCTCCTCCTGGAGATCTCCGCCGGACCCACCGTCCGGCCGGTGACGCCAGGGTTCTCCATACGCCTGCGGCCTCGTTGACTCGAACTGCATTCTGTGGAAGAACCTCGGGTTGTCCACAGGCCAGCAGCAGAGAATGTCGCCAAAAAAGCACGAAACGGACCTCTTCGAACGAGGAGAGCCGTTTCAGGGGCCAGATGGGGAAATTTCAAGAGCTCTGTCCACAGGAATCATCGTTTTCCTGTGGATAACCCTGGCCTGTCGGGGAAAACCCTGTGGATAACTCAGGGAAGCAGCACCTCACCGGCGAGACCGGCCACGACGGGGATGATTCCCAAAAAGACGAAGGCGGGGAGAAAACACAATCCCAGGGGGGCGACGACCTGGACCCCCACCCGCTGGGCGGCTGCCGACGACGCGGCGCGAGCGGCGCGGCGGGAGTCGTCGGACAGCCTGATGAGGACATCGGCCACCGGTGCGCCGCTCAGCGCGGCCCGGCTCATGGCCCGAGCCAGAGGGGCGAGCGAGCGTTCGGAGTCCAGGGCCTGCCAGGCGCTCTCCGGCGCCGCTCCCAGTCTCAGCCGGCCACTCACCCGGGCCAGCCGCTCGCCCAGCGGCCCGCCGATCGCCTCCACCGTCACGTCGATGGCTCCGGTGATCGGCTGGCCGGCGCGCAGGCAGGCGACCATGAGATCGGCCGCCAGTGGCAGATCCGCCGTCACCCTCCGGCGTTCCCCGCGCAGCTCGGGGGGCTCCCGCCTTCGCAGGACCACCAGCGCGATCCCGAAACCGGCGACGCCCGCGACCGCCCCCGCCAGACCTCCCACGGCCAGGAACGCCGCCAGCCCGGGAGCGACGGCGGCCGCGACCTCACCCCGCCCCGGCCGCCGTCGCCCCACCGGCCCACAGGCCGGTCCCCCGAACACATCGTGGCCCCTCCTCCCGGCTGTGCCGCGAGCCGTGCTCGCGGAGGCATCGCGAAACATGCGCGCCGGCGCGTCGCGGACCACGCGCGCGGAGGGATCGCGGACCACCCCCGCGGACAGGGAGAACGCGGACGCCTCGGCCTCCCGCGACATCTCCGGGAACCTGACCGGAGGGGGTGAGCGCCGCACACGGCGGAGCCGGTCGGCGGGTTCTCTGCGGCTGCTCCACAGCCGAGCGGCGATTCCGGCGAACACCACGGCGAGCAAAACGATCATTGTCTCTCATCCTCTCCGACCCGGCCGCCTCTCTGACCTGGTCGCGCGGTCATCCGCCCTGCCGGGCACGAGTGACCAGACGGTGGGTCCACCACAACCCGCAGGCGTCGAGCGCGAGGCCGACGACCAGGCAACCGGCACCCGCCGGGCTGCCGAACAGGAAGTGCAGCGGGCGCATGCCGAGACCTGCCGCCATCAGCAGACCGAGAACGGGTAGACCCGCGAGCAGCCGGGCCGTGGCCCGGGGACCGGCGAGCTGGGCGGCGACGTCGTGACGATGGGTCTCGGCCTCTCGCAGGGAATCGGCGACACGATCGACGAGAACGGACAGACCCGCCCCGGCGGTCACGCTCACCTTCCAGCAGGCGGCCAGCCCTCGGAACGCCTCACCTCCGTGCTCCGGCGCCACCGCCAGCAGAGCGGCCGGGACGTCGCCCCCGTCTCTCGCGGCCGCGACCAGCGGGCGCAGGGCGACGGGATCGGGAAACCCCGCCGCCCCCACGGCCCGCGCCAGCGCCTCACCCGCCGTCCGCCCCGCCGCGAGCTCCGCGGCGAGGCCCTGGCACAGCTCGATCGACGCGGCTCGCCAGGCATCCACGCGCTTGGAGGGCCGCGACCGGGCGGTGAATCTCTCGCGGAGAGAACCCGAGGCGACGGCGACCATGCTTCGACGTCTCATCCGGCGCAGGCGGGCGGTGCCGGGATCCGCTCCCGCCCACAACCACGCAGCCAGCGCGGCGAGGACCAGGGCGGTCGCCGTCATGACGCCGACCGTGACACCGGCCACGGCGCCGACCGTGCCACCGGCCGTGACACCGGCTGTGCCACCGGCCACGACACCGGCTCGTCGGAGCTCGGCCGGCCGGGGGCATCCGGTCGAGACTCCCGGTGGTGATCGGGCGCGGACATCGTCGGCCCCGGATCCGCGATGCCGGGTGCTCGGGCCGCGAGAGCGGGCAGGCCGGGACCGGGGATCACCTGGCCGTCCGGCGTGAAGGTGAGGGCCGCTTCGGCCTCGACCAGCCCCGAGGGGCGGCGGACCATCATGCAGATCTCGGCGACCCGACGGCGGCCGTCGGCATGGTCACGGACCAGGTGGACGACGACGTCCAGGGCGGCGGCGATCTGGCTGTGGACCGCCTCCCTGCTGAGACCCGCCGCGCATCCCAGCGCTTCCAGGCGGGGTGGCACATCGGTCGCGGTGTTGGCGTGCAAGGTGCCGCAACCTCCCTCGTGCCCGGTGTTCAAAGCGCTGAGGAGGTCCACGACTTCGGCCCCCCTGACCTCTCCGACGACAAGCCGGTCGGGGCGCATCCGCAAGGCCTGGCGGACGAGGTCGCGCAGGCCGACACCACCGGCGCCCTCAAGGTTGGCCGGGCGCGACTCCAGGCGGACGACGTGGGGATGAAGCGGTCTCAGCTCCGCGGAGTCCTCGACCAGCAGCAGCCTCTCCCCGGGGTGGGCGAGGGAGAGCAGGGCGGAGAGCATGGTCGTCTTGCCCGTACCCGTGCCGCCCGTGACCAGGAAGGCGAGCCTCGACTCGATCACCGCGGTCAGAACGGTGACGCTGTCGGCCCTGATCGCGCCCGCTTCGACCAGGTCGGGAAGGGTGAAGGTGCGTCTGGGCGGGAGCCGCAGGGAAAGGCAGGTGCCGTTGGGCGCCACGGGCGGAAGGACGGCGTGGAGCCGGACGCCTCCGGCGAGGCGGGCGTCGACGTACGGGCACGCGTCGTCGAGGCGCCGGCCCGCCGCGGAGGCGAGACGCTGCGCGAGCCGCCGGAGAGCGTCTTCGCCCGGGAAGACGATCGAGGTCAGGCGCAGCCCGCCGCCGTCGTCGACCCACACCTCGCGCGGGCCGTTCACCAGCACGTCGGTGACCTCGGCCTCGGCCAGCAACGGCTCCAGCGGACCCGCCCCGATGAGGTCGGCGCACAGGACCCGGGCCACCGCCAGGATCTCCGCGTCGCCGAGCATCGCCCGCTCGGCCCGCAGGGCGACCGTGACGTGCGCGGCGCTGGGCTCGACGCCTGTCCTGGCCAGCCGTACGCGGACCGCCTCCACCAACTCCGGCGAGACCGTCACGGCGCTCTCGGCCCGCCTCACGCGTCCGGTCCGAACAGCTCGTGCAGGAACGCGGCGCAGAACCGGCCGAGAGAGGTGCGGCGGCCGAGTGGGGGAACGTCGCCCCGATCGAGCGCAGCGGCGAGACGTGGCTGGTCGGGGAGGCTGCCGCCGTACGGGATGCCGAGCGAGGTCGCCACCACGTCACCGTTCAGGACCCCGCCGCGCACGACGGCCCGCACCTCGCCCGTGTGCCCGCACAGCCCGGCGAGCACCTGGGCCGCGGCGAGCACGCCGCGCACGTCGGCGGTGACGACCAGGAGGGTCGTGGCGGCTCGTCCGAGCGCCTCCACCGCGGCCTGGTCGAGGTGGCGCGGCAGGTCGACGACCACCAGGTCGAAGCCCCTGCGGCCCGCCTCGAGGACCGAGCGCATCGCCTCGGCCGGGATCGGGTCGACCTTGCCCCGGTCGAAGGAGAGCAACGTCAGCCCGCCGTAGGTCGGCAGGGCCGCCTGGAGCGCGGTGTAACTGACCCTGCCCTCACGGGCGACCAGGTCGGACCAGCGCGCTCCGTCGGACTCCTCCTGCCCGAGCAGGAGGTCCAGGCCTCCGCCGAGCGGGTCGGCGTCGACGAGGAGGGTGCGGACGCGCTGCCGGGACGCGGCCAGTGCCAGCGAACCCGCCAGGACGCTGGCTCCCGCTCCTCCCCGCCCGCCCGCGACACACACCACGGATCCGGGTCTCGCGGGCGGCTCGACGGCGTCGGCGAACTCGTCGGCCAGCCGCCGCTCCGCGGCGGGCAACTCCAACACGCCCTGGGCTCCGACCGCGACGCACCTGCGCCATGTGTCGGGATCCTCGGAGGCATGGGTGGCCAGGAAGACGCGGGGGCGAGGCGGCGGACCGGTCGCGGCCAGGGCGTCGGCCACGTCGCCACCGACGACGACCAGCGGGGCGCGGTTCCAGTAGGGCCGGGCGTGCGCGGGCACGTGGGCGACATCGAGCTCGGCTCCGGCCGCGGCGGCGACACGGAGCAGGTCGTCGAGCAGGTCGTGGTCTTCGGTGATGACCAGCGGGCGGTCCACGGATACCTCCCTGAGGTGCGGGAGCCCCACTCTCCGTGACGACCGCCCCTCCTCGGGATACCGAACGCCGCACTGTGGACAACCGGCCGCCAACGGTCCGTCCTGTGGAAAACCCGCGGCCGGTACGTCCACGCGCACACCCGTACGCCCCGGAGCGCCCGCACATAAGTCTGTACGAGCCAGAACGTCCATATAGGAGCCCGTACATAGGGGTCCGCCGGTGCGGGAGGGGGAGAGTCCGTACCCGGAAGGCGAAGGGACGTGCCGAGGAGGCCGCCGTGCCGGGAACGAGACCGGGAGGCGTGCCTCCCGGGCAGAGAACGGCCGGAGAAACCGGGCAGAGGGCGGCGGAAAAAGGGGCGACCCCCGCCGGGGGGGGAGAGCGGGGGTCGCCAACCGGTCCGGCTCTGGGGGGGTAGAGCCGGTCCCGTTTCAGAAGAAAGCTTTCAACAGCTGCCAGAGCATGGCGAGGGGAGTGCGATGCAACCCATGCGCAGTTACTCCGGTTTGGGGAGATACCACCTCATGCTGCCCGATCAACTCAAGTTTCGTCGAGGAGTAATCCCCGATTTCCACTACTTTTTTTAATGTAACGGTCCAGTCTCTGGATACGGCCCTGCCAAGATGCGCTCTGCGCGCGGGCGGGCGACGGTCACACTCGGTGATCATCATCAGGGTGTCCGGCCACCCGCCGAGCGCCATGCCGTCCAGGTCTCCCGGAGGATAAAACGGCATAACAGATGGTTCGTCCATTAATGTCCCCCGATCCGTAAAGGTCTTGCTCCTAGGGGTTCCCATCAGCGCGGATCGGACGTACAAAGGTTTCACGGACCACTTGTCCGGGCACGGCCGCCGAGTACCCACGCGCCGCCAGCCGCGGGAGGCGCGCTCGAGCGGGCTTGTCCCGCTCCAGCGATTATCAGGTGCACGCTTGGTAACCCGGTAGGAACGTGTCGGCGACGGCGCCCCACACCAGGGGCGCCGTCGGTTCGTGAGGACGACCACTCGGGATGTCCGTAATCAGTGACGTTCGGTGATTAAGCACGCGGTCGGCCGTCACCCAGAGGCACGAGCAGCGTCAGCCGCGCCCAGGGGCACGAGCGAAATCAGCCGTCGCGCAGAGACGCGGGCAAGCGGTGACCCGCCCGAGGTCAGCCTCGCTGCATGGCCTCGCAGATAGCCGTGGCCTCGCGCACGCCCAGCGCGACCGCCGACGCGCAGTGCCGCACCCACGCGGCGACGCCCTCGGGGGTACCGCTCAGGTACGACCGCAACCCCTCCCCGTAGGCCGGGCCGAGTTCGAGGTGGCCCACCTCGACGGCCACCAGCGACTTCGGGTCCAGGCCGAACTCCACCAGCGTCAGCCGCTCCGCCGCGCGCGCGACCACCCCGTCCGCCGTCCCGAACGGGCGCAGTACGGCCAGTTCCGCGTGTACGACGGCGGCGAGAACCAGCGCGGGGGCCTTCGAGGAGGCCGTCACCAGCTGGACCAGCCCGTCCACCCGCGCCACCGCCTCCTGCGGCCCGGGGGCGGCGCCCAGGCCGAGCGGGTCGGGGGCCGCGGCGGTGGCCCTCGGGCGGCCGAGGTCTCCCGCGCCGCCTTCTCCGGTGAGTCCCGAGGCGGCGAGCGTGTGCAGCCTGGCCAGCACCTGGCGGGGCGCCGTGCGCCAGGTGGCGCCGAGCCGCCCCAGTTCGGCCGAGACCCGCAGCGCGCCCTGCACCACGGGATCGGTGACCTCGGGGATGACGTCGAGGGGCACGTCCACACCCTCCAGGGCGGCTGACGCGCGGGCACCGCGCAGCGCGGATCTGGCCGACACCTCCGGGCTCTTGCGCCGCAGCACGCGGTGCCCGTAGAGCCGGTCGACGGCCTTGCGCGCGTCGGTGACCGCCTCGGACACTCCGGGCATTCCCGCGATGACAGCCAATGGGTCGTTCACGCTGCCCGACCCTATCGGGACCGCTCGGCGAGGCCCCGACCAGACCGGCGGAGGCGCTCGGGGAGGCCCTCTCCCGGGAGGCGGGAAAGCCGGGAGACCGGGAAGCCGGGAGAAGGACCGGCCGCGGGAATCCGGCTCCCGGAGGTCCTCCCGGAAGGTCACCCCGGGCGACAGCGGTCGAACCGTTCACCGAGCACATGACACCGCCCGGCGCACCGCGCCGCCGCTGCGCGTTGAATAACGCCGTCTACATTCCTACGGTGTCGAAAACGCAACGTTTCGAGGGTGATTATCCCCAAAATCAAGGCGTTTTGAATGCATATGATCCCCCATCACCGATTGGTACAGACCTGTCTAGACCTCTTGTGGCGGGCACGGGTGGCCTGGTGAAGTGGGACACGACCAGTCGATAGCAGTACGTGAGGAGTGCGTAGTGGCCCCGGAGACCCCTGGTTCCGAGTCGCGTGAGACCCAGGAGACGCTGTCGAACCTGCTGCACGAGACCCGGCGGTTCGCACCTCCTGCCGAGCTGGCCGCGGCCGCGAACGTGACCGCCGACGCCTACGTGGAGGCCGAGCGGGACCGCCTCGCCTTCTGGGAACGGCAGGCCGACCGCCTGGCCTGGTCGAAGCGCTGGGACACCACCCTTGAGTGGAACCCGCCCTTCGCCAAGTGGTTCGTCGGCGGCGAGCTCAACATCGCCTACAACTGCGTCGACCGCCACGTGGAGGCGGGCCGCGGTGACAAGGTCGCCTACCACTGGGAGGGCGAGCCGGAGGGCGACACCCGTACGCTCACCTACTCCGACCTGCTGCGCGAGGTCTCCAAGGCCGCCAACGCGCTCCAGGAGCTGGGGGTCGGCAAAGGCGACCGGGTCGCGATCTACATGCCGATGATCCCCGAGCTGCCGATCACGATGCTGGCCTGCGCCCGCATCGGAGCGATCCACTCGGTGGTGTTCGGCGGGTTCTCCTCCGCCGCGCTCAGCGGCCGGATCAAGGACGCCGACGCCAAGCTCGTGGTCACCGCCGACGGCGGCTACCGCCGCGGCGCGCCCAGCGCGCTCAAGCCCACCGTGGACGAGGCCGTCGCGGAGTGCCCCGGCATCGAGCACGTCCTCGTCGTGAGGCGGACCGGCCAGGACGTCGAGCAGACCGACAAGGACGTCTGGTGGCACGACGTCGTGGACCGGCAGCCCGACGTCCACGAGGCGCTGCCGAACGACGCCGAGGACCCGCTCTACATCCTCTACACCAGCGGGACGACCGGTAGGCCCAAGGGCATCCTGCACACCACCGGCGGCTACCTCACCCAGGCCGCGTACACCCACGACGCGGTGTTCGACCTCAAGCCCGACACCGACGTCTACTGGTGCACCGCCGACATCGGCTGGGTGACCGGCCACTCCTACATCGTGTACGGCCCGCTGGCCAACGGCGCGACCAGCGTCATCTACGAGGGCACCCCGGACACCCCGCACCGCGGCCGGTTCTGGGAGATCGTGCAGAAGTACGGGGTCACGCTGCTCTACACGGCCCCGACGGCCATCCGTACGTTCATGAAGTGGGGTGACGACATCCCCGCCAAGTACGACATGTCCTCGCTGCGGATCCTGGGCAGCGTCGGTGAGCCGATCAACCCCGAGGCGTACGTCTGGTACCGCGAGCACATCGGCGGCAACCGTACCCCGGTCGTCGACACCTGGTGGCAGACCGAGACCGGCGCCGTCATGATCAGCCCGCTGCCCGGCGTCACCGAGGGCAAGCCCGGCGCGGCCATGCGCCCGCTGCCGGGCATCACCGCCGACGTGGTCGACGACCAGGGCCGGAGCGTGGGCAACGGCGGTGGCGGCTACCTCGCGATCCGCGACCCGTGGCCCTCCATGCTCCGCACGATCTGGGGCGACGACCAGCGCTACATCGACACCTACTGGTCCCGCTTCGAGGGCATGTACTTCGCGGGCGACGGTGCCAAGAAGGACCAGGACGGTGACATCTGGCTGCTCGGCCGGGTGGACGACGTCATGCTCGTCTCCGGGCACAACATCTCCACCACCGAGGTCGAGTCGGCGCTGGTCTCCCACCCGAAGGTCGCCGAGGCGGCCGTGGTCGGCGCGACCGACCCGGTGACCGGGCAGGCCATCGTGTCGTTCGTGATCCTGCGCGGCAACGCCGAGGAGGGCGCGGACATCGCGGCCGAGCTGCGCGCCCACGTGTCCAAGGCGCTGGGCCCGATCGCGAAGCCGCGCCAGATCCTGGTGGTCCCCGAGCTGCCCAAGACCCGCTCCGGCAAGATCATGCGGCGTCTCCTGCGTGACGTGGCGGAGAACCGCAGCGTCGGCGACGTCACCACCCTGGCCGACAGCACGGTGATGAACCTCATCTCGGAGAAACTGCCCAGCGCCAAGAGCGAGGACTGAGCGAGCCGGGACACCCGGGTGAGCCGGAGACGTCGGAGATGTCGGAGATGTCGGAGACGCAGGAGACACGGCCCGCCCGGAGAGGCCGAACCTCTTGATCACTCCGAGTCCCCGCGAAAAGCCCTCCGCGCACGTCCTTCCGTGAGCTCCCCGCCGGCCCGCGAACTCCGTGGGCTCGGGTGGGCTCGCGGAAGGGGCCTTCGGACGGTTCCTCCGAAGGCGGGACCGTCCAAAGGCGGGACCGCTTAAGGCTTTCCGGCGACCTCTCCGTCGACGTCTCCGAGGAAGTCCTCGAAGACACCTCCGGTCGCGTCTCCGATGACGAGAACTCGCCGCTCGGGAGGCTTTTCTCACCGATCCGGTCCCACAGGTCCGGTCTCACGGGTCACGGCCTCACGGGTCCGGTCCCACCGGTCCGGTCTCACGGGCCTGCGACGTTCACCGGGCCGCCGCCGGGGTAGCTCTCGGCCCGTTGACATCTTCTCCGGGGCCGAAGGTCGCGGAGAACGGGGAGTTCCCGCCCGCACGGGCCGGGGTCGTCCCGGCGCCCGCCGTCCCCGCCAAGAGCCCAACGGTCCCGACCAAGGAGCAAACGGTCCCGTACAGACTTCACATCCCACGCATCCCACCCGCCCGGCGGTGGGTCTGTGGTGCAGGTTCTCACCACCGGACAGCCGAGACCTCACCAAACCGGTGCAGTCCCCCGCCTCCCTTCCTCTCCGGGACTAAAGTCTGAAGTCTTGACGACGCAGATATTTGATGACAGGTACGCGATGACCGCCGGCGTGCTCGCGACGCCGGTTCCGGCGACGATTCCGCTGCGGGTGTGCGTGCGCGACCGCCTCAACGCGCAGCATGATGTTCGACAAAGGCCCTCGATAGGAGATCGTCCATGACACATATCCCGCCCGCGGAACCACAGGAGGAGTCACTGGGCGCGCTGGTCGCCGCCGCCAGCGACCACATATCCACCCTGGTCCGTGCCGAGATCGAACTGGCCAAGGCCGAGTTCAGGTTCGACGCCAAACGGGTCGGCACGGCGGCGGGGCTCTTCGGCGCCGCGGCGTTCATGGCCCACCTGTGCCTGATCCTCGCCTCGTTCACGATCGCCTACGCCCTGATCGGCGTGGGCATGTGGCCCTGGGCCGCCTTCCTGGTCGTCACCTTGTTCTACCTGCTCACAGCCGGGCTGCTGGTCCTCATCGGCATGCGGCGGCTCAAGGGTCTGACCGGGATGAAGCGGACACTGCGCTCGCTCAAGACCATCAGGAGCGGCGAGCCCGAGCCCGCTCCCGGCACGGCTCCGGTCCCCACCGTTCAGGCGGACGGCCGTCGCGACCCGGCGAGACCCGGCCAGTGAGCAGGCCCGACGAGTCCCTGGTCAGGATCGAGGGGCCGTGGACCCACCGCTCCGTCCACGCCGGAGGTACCCGCTTCCACGTCGTGGAGGCCGGTACGGGCCCCCTCGTGCTGCTGCTCCACGGATTCCCGCAGTTCTGGTGGAGCTGGCGCAACCAGCTCGTCTCGCTCCCGGCGGCGGGCTACCGCACCGTCGCCGTCGACCTGCGGGGCTACGGAGCCAGTGACAAGCCCCCGCGCGGCTACGACCTGCACACCCTGGCCGCCGACGCGGCCGGGCTGATCCGGGCGCTGGGCGAGACCGGTGCGATCGTCGTCGGCCACGACTGGGGCGGGCTGCTCGCCTGGACCATGGCCGTGACGGATCCCAAGGCGGTCCTGCGGCTGGTCCCGGTCTCGGCTCCGCACCCCCGCCGTCTCCGTGCCACGCTGTTCACCGAGCCCTTCGGCCAGTTCAGGGCGGCCCGCTACGCGCTGGGCTTCCAGCTGCCGCTGCTTCCCGAGCGGCGCCTGACCGCCAACTCCGGTGCCAGGGTGGGGCGGCTGCTCGACCAGTGGTCGGGCCCCGGCTGGCCCGAGGACGACGTGGCGAGGACCTACCGCGACGCGTTCCGCATTCGCAACGTGTCGCACTGCGCGCTGGAGTACCACCGCTGGTTCGGCCGCTCCCAGCTCCGGCCGGACGGATGGCGCTACGCGAGGACCATGCGCACCCAGATCAACGCGCCGACCCTGCAGGTGCACGGCGCGCTCGACAGGCACATCCTGCCGCGCACCGCCCAGGGCTCCGGCCGCTACGTCGCCGCCCCCTACCGGTGGCGGCTGCTGGAGGGCGCCGGGCACTTCCCGCACGAGGAGCGCCCCGACGAGTTCGACGCCGAGCTCGTCGCCTGGTTGGCCGACCCGGAGCCCGACCGGTGAACGGGCGGGACCGGGATCCTGACGGGAGGCCGCGCAACCAGCGTCCCCGCGACGCGTTCGGGCGCCCGCTGCCGCGCGGCGCCGAGGGCGTGGAACGCATCCCGGACGACTACGCGCCGAGCACCGAGGAGGCCCTCTCCGAGGCGCGCCGCCTGCTCGGCGAGAGGCGGCCGTTCCATGCCCACGAGGTGCTGGAGGGCCGCTGGAAGACCTCTCCCGAGGAGGAACGCGAGCTGTGGCAGGGACTGGCGCAGATCTGTGTCGGTCTCACCCACCTGCAACGGGGCAACCGCCGCGGGGCCGCGACGCTGTTCGCGCGGGGCGCCGACCGGATCAGCCGCTACGGCATGCCGTACGAGCGGATCGCCAGGACCGCCCACGAGCTCGACACCCTGGAGGCCGAGGCGGCCATCGCCAGGATCGAGGAACTCCTCTGAGCTTCACCCCCGCCGTCCGGACGCGGGCGAGGCGCTAGTTCTGGTCGCACTCCTGGGTGTCGACCCGGTTGAAGAGCCTGGAGCCGTCCTCGGCGTCCGGCGCGACCTCGGCGGCGGTGAGCACGTAGCCGGTCTCCTGCTGGTTGAGGGCCGCGGCGAAGACGACGCCGTAGACCTTGCCGTCGGGGGTGAGCAGCGGGCCGCCGGAGTTGCCCTGGCGGACCAGGCCGCGGATGGCGTACACGTCGCGGACGACGCTCTTGCGCTCGTAGATGTTGAACCCCTTGGCCTTCTGCTGCACCCGGATGCGGGCCACGTTCATGGTGTAGCCGTGGCCGTGCGGGAATCCGGCGACGATCGCGTCGTCGCCCTTCTTCGCGCTGCCGTCGAAGCGCAGTACGGGCATGTTGAGCCCGGGGACGTGGAGGATGGCGATGTCACGGTCGGGGTTGTAGAGCACGACCTTGGCCGGGTGGGTCTTGTCGAGGTAGTCGGTGACCTGCAGCCCCTGGTTGACCCCGGCGACCACGTGCGCGTTCGTCATGATCTTGTTCTGGGCGTAGACGAAGCCGGTGCCCTCGATGTGCTTGCGGCAGCTCGTGGCCACGCCCTGGACCTTGACGATGCCCCGGCGCGCGCGATCGAGCTGCCGGTTGCCCTTCGCCGCCACGCTCTGGTCGGGCGGCGAGACGTCGACGAGCTGGCCGCCTCCGATGGCGTCGAACACCTTGGGGAAACCGGAGGTGTCGATGAAGTTCTTGAAGGGGACCTGCAGCTCCTTGGCAGCGCTGGGCAGCGTCTGGTCGACCGTGGTCAGCAGCAGGGACCTGTTGACCTGCTCGCTGATCAGGGTGAACTGCGACGACGCCAGCAGCGAGCCGATCAGCCACGCGATGATCAGCACGGAGAAGGCGCTCGCGAAGGTGCCGCCGACCGCGTCGACGACCTTGGCGGGCTCCCATGTGACATGGCTGCGGACCACCGCGCCGATCGTGGACGACGCGAACTGCCCGACCGTGGCGGAGAGGAAGACGATGACGATCGCCAGCAGGGCACGCTCGGTCTCGCCGTCGACCACGGCCCCGGCGATGGGCGGGGCGATGAACATGCCCAGCAGCCCGCCACCGACAAAACCGACAAAGCTCAGGGCACCGATGATGAACCCCTGGCGGTATCCCGACACCGCGAAGGCCACCATCAGGGCGATCAGGATGAGATCGAGGAGATCACCGCTCACTCCCTTACGGTATCCAGCCGCCGCCCCGCGCGTGCACACCTTCTGCGAGGTCTCTGCGGTTATCGTGGCCGGATGGCGATGATCGGAGGGGCGGCGGCCGTGGAGTCTCTCATCGAGACCGCACTGCGAGAACGCGACCAGGAGGGTGCGGCCCGCTGGCGCGCGATCACCCAGCTGCAGGAACGTGGCGATCTGGAGACCTTCACCGCGGCACGGAGGCTGTGCTCGGGCAGGACCACCGCCGAGCGGATGCTCGGGGTCGACATCCTGGGGCGGCTCGGCTTCGTCGACCGGACGCTGCCGGTGCTCCGCGCCCTGTCCGTCCAGGAGGACGACTGCCTGGTGCTCTACTCGGTGCTGATCGCGTTCGGTCACCTCAGGGACCGCCGCGCGCTGCCGTCGGTGATCGCCCTCGCCGAGCACGACGATCCCCGGATCAGGTACGGGGCCGCCTACGCGCTGCCGAACATCATGGGCAGCCCGCCCGACCCGACGGGCCTGGCCGCGCTGCGGCGGCTCACCCTCGACCCCGACGAGGACGTGGCCGACTGGGCCCGCCTCGGCCTCGCCCTGTCAACGGGACGCGAGGTTGAGGACGTCGGGCGGGATGTCCTCGACTCGTGACCGGTCCCAGGGAAGCTCGAAACCCGAACCGCCGAGCACCCCGTCGAGCACTCCCGCGGTGAACCCCCACACCAGCAGCCCGCGCACCCGGAACGCCGGTCCGATGTGACCGCTCGGGTGGCGCAGCCTGATCCGGTTGGCCGGGTCGACGAGCTCGCGGACCGGGACCCGCTCCACCGACTCCACCTCGTCGGGCGAGGCCGCGTGCACCACGCAGGGCGTGTGCCACCAGCCCAGCACCGGGGTCACCCGGTTGTCGCTGTGGCTCAGGTACAGCTCGGGCATGGTCCCGAGCACCCGGACGCCCGCCGGGTCGAGACCGGTCTCCTCGCTCGCCTCGCGCAGCGCGGCGGCGATCGGGCCGTCGTCCTCGGGATCCACCCCGCCGCCGGGGAACGCGGGTTGTCCCGCGTGCGTGCGCCCGCGCGAGCTCCGCTGGATGAGCAGCACGTCAGGCCCGAGCGGCCCCTCGCCGAAGAGCAGGAGCACCGCGGCCGCCCGCCCCCCGGACGCCGGAGGGCGGAACATCGGGGTCACCGGCGTTCCCGTGACCCGCTCCGCCAGCGTTTCCAACCACCCAGGGACCTCTTCCACGGGCACACCTCCGGTTCTCTGCAACGCGGTGTCCCGCCCCGCGCTTCCCGGTGTCCGCGGATCCGCGGGACGCGGGAACACCGGCCGGACGGTCACCCGGCGACGATGAAGGAGAAATCACGAGAAGGGGCCGGGGCGCACCAGCTTGGCGGCCCGGACCGGATCGACGGGGCCGATGCCGTAGGAGGGGCAGAGCGCGGCGAGCGGGCAGACGCCGCAGGCCGGTGTGCGGGCGTGGCAGACGCGGCGGCCGTGCCAGATCAGACGGTGGGACATCATCGTCCAGTCGCGCTTCGGGATGAGCTCGGCGACGACCTGCTCGATCTTCACCGGATCGGTCTCCGAGGTCCAGCGGAAGCGGTGGGTGAGCCGCTGGAAGTGGGTGTCGACGGTGATGCCGGGCACCCCGAAGGCGTTCCCGAGCACGACGTTGGCCGTTTTGCGGCCGACTCCGGGCAGGGCGACCAGGTCCTTCAGCTTCCCGGGCACCTCGCCGCCATGGCGCTCGCACAGGGCCTGGGCCATGCCGATGATGCTGTTGGTCTTGGCGCGGAAGAAACCGGTGGGCCGGATGATCCCCTCCATCTCGGCCCGGTCGGCACCGGCGTAGTCTTCCGCTGTGGGATATTTGGCAAAAAGGGTAGGAGTAACCGTATTAACCCTTTTGTCCGTACATTGGGCGGACAGGATCGTCGCGACCAGCAGTTCGAGAGGATCGCGGAAGTCGAGCTCGCAGTGGGCGTCAGGATAGGTTTCCGCCAGAATCCGGTCCATTCGACGGGCTCGACGAACCAGGGCAAGCTGGGATTCACCACCAGGGCTGACGTTGCGGAGCACTCCGTCAGCCTACGCCCAAGGCCCCCCGGAGAGCGGCACGATGGGATGGGTCACAATGACTGCGTGAGCCGTGAAACAGGAGGCACTGTGAACTCCGACGACGTGCTGGGCAAGGCCCCTCTGTTCGCCGCGCTCGACCGTGAGAGCGCCGCCGCGCTGCGCACGAGCATCTCCGAGGTGGAACTGTCCAAGGGACAGACCCTCTTCAGCGAGAACGAGACCGGAGACCGCCTCTACGTGGTGCTCGAAGGCAAGATCAAACTCTCCCGGACCTCGCCAGACGGCCGGGAGAACCTGCTCAGCGTGCTCGGTCCGAGCGAGATGTTCGGCGAACTGTCCCTGTTCGATCCCCGTCCCCGTACGGCGTCGGCCACCGCGCTGACCGACGTCCTCCTGGCCGGGCTCGGACACGACGACCTGCGGCCCTGGCTGACCGGCCGGCCCGAGGTCGCCCTCCACCTGCTGCGGGCCCTGGCCCAGCGCCTCCGCCGTACGAACGACGTGCTGGCCGACCTCGTCTTCACCGACGTGCCGGGCCGGGTGGCCAAGGCCCTGCTCGACCTGGCCGAGCGCTTCGGCCAGCGGATCGACGACGGCGTACGGGTCCACCACGACCTCACCCAGGAGGAGCTGGCCCAGCTGGTCGGCGCCTCGCGGGAGACCGTGAACAAGGCGCTGGCCGACTTCGCCCAGCGAGGCTGGCTGCGCATCGAGGCCAAGGCCGTGGTCATCATGGACCTGGAGCGGCTGCACAACCGCTCGCGCTGAGCCGCCTTCCCGAGGACCCCGAAGACCTCGGGGAACCCTGGGAAAGCCCGGGAGGCCCCGGCAGGACGGGCGCCGGGAAAGGACCGTTCCGAAGGCGGCCGCTCCGAGGAGCGGGCCGCCCCGGAGGCGGGCCTAACCGTCGAGGTAGGCGAGCTGCGCGCGGACCGACATCTCGGCGGCGGGCCAGAGGGACCTGTCCACGTCCGCGTAGACGATCTCGACGATCTCCCGGGGCGTCGCCGCCCCCCGCCGCCTGGCCTGCCGGATCTGGTCGAGCCTTTGCCGCCGGTGCGCGATGTAGCCGTCCAGGGCGCCGATCGGGTCGGGCAGCACCGGACCGTGGCCGGGCAGCAGCGCCTCGGCCCCGACCCGCTCGGCCCTCGCCCGGAGCAGGTCGAGGGAGCGCAGGTAGTCGGCCAGGTCGCCGTCCGGGGCGATCATGGTGGTGCCGCGGCCGAGCACCGTGTCACCGGTGAGGATCGCCCGGTCCCGCGGCAGCCAGAAGCAGAGCGAGTCGAACGAGTGACCGGGCGTGCCCACGACGTGCAGTTCCAGTTCCCCGGCCGTGAGCACGTCGCCGTCGCCGAGCCCCTCCTCACCCAGCCGGTGCGCGGGATCCAGGGCCCTGACGGGCGCCCCGACCAGTCCGGCGAACTTCGCGGCGCCGCCGCTGTGGTCGTGGTGTCCGTGGGTGAGCAGGATCGCGACGACACGGCGGCCCTCCAGGTGATCGGCGAGGCGCGCGAGGTGCTCGTCGTCGTCCGGTCCGGGGTCGACGACCAGCACCTCCTCCCCGAACTCTCCGGGTTTCCCGGGCTCCCCGGGCTCCCGGAGACCGATCACCCACGTGTTGGTGCCGTCCAGGGTCATCTCGGAGGGGTTCGGGGCGAGGAGGTTGAGCGCGTGGTCCGTACCGGCCCCGTCCGGTCCCTCAAGGGGGATCCGCAGCCCGCTCACCGCGCGCCGAACCGGTAGTCGTCGTCGAGCACGATGCGCATCTCCCCGTCCACCTCCGCGATCGCCGGCATGAAGGTCACGATCTCACGATCGGCCGCGAGCACCTCGGGCACCTTCTCGTAGGCGCTCAGCTCGGTGAGCGTGCGGTACGTCGGGGGCATCAGGAAGATCCGGCCCGTCCCGCCCTGGTCGAGCGCGTCGGCGGGCCGGAGCCAGACGACCTGGTCGGCCTCGCCGCCGACGTCGCGGGTGAGCTGGCCCGCCGGGAGCGCCGCGACGAAGAACCGGGTGTCGAAGCGCCTGGTCTCGACCTCGGGAGTGATCCAGTGCGCCCAGGGACGGAGCAGGTCGGAGCGGAGGACCAGGCCGCGCCGGTCGAGGAAGTCGGCGAAGGACAGGGTCTTGCCGATCAGGGCGAGCCGGTCGGCCTCCCAGTCGTCGCCGGTGGTGTCGGACACCACGGCCTCCGCGGACGGACCGGCCAGCAACACCCCCGACTCCTCGAACGTCTCCCGTACGGCGGCGCACACCAGGCCCCGGGCGGTCCGCTCGTCCGCGCGGAAGATCTCGCCCCAGGCGGCGGGCGGAGGACCCGCCCAGTCGATCACCTGGTCGGTGTCGCGCGGGTCGACCGACCCGCCGGGAAAGACGTAGGCCCCCGCGGCGAAGGCCATGCTCGCCTTGCGCCGCAGCAGGTACGCCTCCAGCCCGCCGGCCTCCTCACGGAGGACGACCACGGTGGCGGCGTCCCGGGCCGGGACGGGGGCGACCCGCCCGGCCAGGATGTCGCGTGCGCGCTCGCCCAACTCACCGGGAAGCGGGATACCGCCCATTGAGACCCTCCACCAGAACATCACTCGGTTGCAGGTCAATCATGTGGCACGGCACCGTCGCGGACAATCGCGGGTCCGCATCGGCGCCCCGTGGCACGGCGCGCCCGTACGGCCCCTGGCGAGCCCCCACGGCACCCGTGCGGCCCCGGCGAGCCCGGCCGCTCCCCAGGGACCTCGGCCGCAGCCGGCGGGCCTCAACGGCCGCCAGGGGGCCCCGCCTCCGATGGCCCCCGGGGCCGCCAGGACCTCACCGGTCCACCGGGGGCGTCCGGACGACCTCAGCCGATCCACCGGGGCACCCGGGCGACCTCAGCGGACCTCGGCGATCACCTCGACCTCGACCGGCGCGTCCAGCGGGAGGACGGCGACACCGACCGCGCTGCGGGCGTGCCTGCCCGCGTCACCGAGCACCGCGGCGAGCAGGTCGCTGGCGCCGTTGACGACCTGTGGCTGGCCGGTGAAGCCCGGAGCGCTGGCCACGAAACCGACCACCTTGACGATGCGGACGATGTTCGACAGTCCTCCGGCCTCCGACGCGACGGCGGCGAGGGCGTTGAGCGCGCACACCCTCGCGAGCTCGTAGGCGTCCTGGACGTCCACCTCGGCGCCGACCTTGCCGGTGGCCATCAGCTTGCCGTCCACGATCGGGAGCTGCCCCGACGTGTGGACGTGGTCGCCGGAACGTACCGCCGGGACGTACGCCGCCAGCGGCGGCACCACCTCCGGCAGGGTCAGGCCCAGCTCCGCCAGTCTCTCCTCGGCCGTCACTGCCTCGGCCGCTTCAGGTAGGCGACCAGCTGCTCGGGGTTGGGACCCGGCACGACCTGGACGAGCTCCCAGCCGTCCTGGCCCCAGTTGTCAAGAATCTGCTTCGTCGCGTGGACCAGCAGCGGCACCGTCGAGTACTCCCATTTCGTCATGCGGGACACATTAGCGAGACCGCCCCCGGCAAGCGGCCCACCCCGAACCGCCGGACCCCGGGACGTCCCGCTGTGAGAATCTGCATATTTACTTTGCGAGTCCGATCGATTAGCGACACGAACCCGTACGGTCTCCCGGACCGCGCGCCGGATCCCCGGCGGGCCCGGCTCCGGCGCGTACGGGCCGCACGACCGCGCTGAACAGGGCGATCCGTAGCGAATGTCAACAAAGGAGGCATCTCGCCCGCTCTCCGAAGGGGCGCCCGCGACCGGGCCCGGCCGCCCTCGCCCGCCGGAGGGGCGTGCCGGTGCGAACTCTCCGGGGGAAGGCGCCGAGGAGTTGTCAAGTAGCCGTTGGGTAGCCTTCGAAGGGTGAGAGCTCGCGACACCGATTGGGACGGCGTACGCCTTCACGTCGTCACCGGCAAGGGCGGCACCGGCAAGACCACGGTGGCCGCCGCACTCGCGCTCGCCCTCGCGGCGGGTGGCAGAAAGGTCCTGCTGGTCGAGGTCGAGGGCCGCCAAGGGATTTCCCGGGTCTTCGACCTGCCACCCCTGCCGTACGAGGAGCGCAAGATCGCCGTCGCGCCCGGCGGCGGGGACGTCTACGCGCTGGCCATCGACGCCGAGGAGGCCATGCTCGAGTACCTCGAGATGTTCTACGGCATGCGCAGGGCGGGCCGGGCGCTCAGCAAGATCGGCATCGTCGACTTCGCCACCACCATCGCCCCCGGCTTCCGCGACGTCCTGGTCACCGGCAAGACGAGCGAGGCCGTCCGGCGCAAGGGCAAGAACGGCAGGAGGACCTACGACGCGGTCGTGCTGGACGCGCCGCCGACCGGCAGGATCGCGCGCTTCCTCAACGTCACCAACGAGGTCGCGGGCCTGGCCAGGGTCGGCCCGATCAAGAACCACGCCGACCTGGTGAACGGCGTCGTCTCCTCACCCGAGACCGCCGTGCACTTCGTCACGCTCCTGGAGGAGATGCCGGTCCAGGAGACTCTGGACGGCCTGCGCGAGCTCCGCGCCGCGGGGCTCCCTCCCGGCGGGATCTTCGTCAACATGATCCGCGAGTCGCTGCTCCCCGCCGCCGTCCTGGACGCCGCCGCCGAGGACAGGCTCGACCCGGCCGAGCTGGTGCTCGGCCTCAAGGCCGCCGGACTCACCGACGGCGGCCCCGCCGCGGTCGCGATGGCCGAGGCCCTGACCGAGGAGATCGCCGAGCACGCCCGCCGCACCGAGCTGGAACGGGATGAGAGGCTGTCGCTGGACAAGTCCGCCCGTCCCCGCTACGACCTGCCGTTGCTGGCCGACGGGGTGGACCTGTCGGGGCTGTACGAGCTGGCGGAATCGATCCGCACCCAGGGAGCAGCGTGAAAACCCCTCCGTTCCTCGACCTCGATGCGATCATCGACGATCCGAACACCCGGATCGTCGTCTGCTGCGGCTCCGGCGGTGTCGGGAAGACCACCACCGCGGCGGCGCTGGGGCTGCGCGCGGCCGAGCGCGGCCGTTCCGCCGTGGTGCTCACGGTCGACCCCGCGCGGCGGCTGGCGCAGTCGATGGGACTCACCGAACTCGACAACACCCCCAGGCCCGTCATGGGCGTCGAGGGGGACGGCCGGCTGCACGCCATGATGCTCGACATGAAGCGGACCTTCGACGAGATCATCGAGGCGCACGCCGACCCCGAGCGGGCCCGCCAGATCCTGACGAACCCCTTCTACCAGTCCCTGTCGTCCAGCTTCTCCGGCACGCAGGAGTACATGGCGATGGAGAAGCTGGGCCAGCTCAGGCGGTCGGACGAGTGGGATCTGATCATCGTCGACACCCCGCCGTCCCGCTCCGCGCTCGACTTCCTCGACGCTCCCGAGCGGCTCGGCCGCTTCCTCGACGGCAAGCTGATCCGGGTGCTCATGCTTCCCGCCAAGGCCGGGGGACGCAGCGCGTTCAAGCTGTTCAACGCGGGTTTCGGCATCGTCGCCGGGGCGCTGACCAAGCTGCTGGGCGCGCAGGTGCTCAAGGACCTGCAGACGTTCGTGTCCGCGCTGGACGCCGTCTTCGGTGGTTTCAGGGCTCGGGCGGATCAGACCTACCGGCTCCTGCAGGCCCCGGGGACGGCGTTCGTCGTCGTGGCCTCGCCCGAGCGCGACGCGATGCGCGAGGCGTCCTACTTCGTGGAGAGGCTGGCCGAGGAGCGCATGCCCCTGGCGGGTCTCGTCGTCAACCGGGTGCACCGCTCGCCCGCGTCCATGCTGTCCGGGGCGCGGAGCACCGCCGCCGCGGAGGACCTGGAGTCGCGCGGCGAGCACGAGCTCACCTCCGCCGTGCTGCGGTTGCACGCCGGACGGATGCAGCTGGCCGCTCGCGAGCGACGCGAGGAGGAGCACTTCATCTCCGCCCATCCCACCGTGCCCGTGGCGCGGGTCCCCGCCATGGCGCAGGACGTGCACGACCTGGAGGGGCTGCGCGAGGTGGGCGACCTCCTGGCCGCCCGCTAGCCGTACGGCGGTGTGACCCCGGATCGGGCCCGGGCGGCGCTTCGGGCGCCACCGTCGGGTGACCCGGAGAAGCCGCCGCCGGGCGGACGCGGACCCGGAGAACACACGTGACCGTGCGCTCTCCGGCCCGTGACACGCGTGTACGGCTGGCGCTCGGCGCCAGCCGTACGGGATGGGCGCGAACTCAGCCGGCGATCAGCTCATTAGTCCGCTCGTATTCCTCTTTGGCCAACTCCAGCAGGTCCCGCCAGGAGTCGACATCCGGTCGCCGGCGCAGCAGCGCTCGGCGTTCGCGCTCGGTCATCCCGCCCCACACCCCGAACTCGATGCGATTGTCCAGCGCATCGGCGAGGCACTCGGTCCGGACCGGGCATCCTCGGCAGATCAGCTTCGCTCGGTTCTGGGCAGCACCCTGAACGAACAAAGCGTCAGGATCCGCACCCTTACAGGCCGCACGGGAGGTCCAATCCGTGATCCACATTCGACCCCACTCCCCTTTAGGTGGTCAGTCGTGACTTGGGCCGACGGGCGCGGGCGTCGGGCCTCGGTATTCAATTGCTGCAGAAAGAGAACGTACGCAACCAGACGTTCGGGCCGACAGACCCCGGCGGGACCAAATTCTCACATGGTCATCCACGGCCATCTGGCCGGGAATGACTAGTCACCTGCCTGAGATAACAGGACAAAGCCAAGCTAAGATGGCGTTCCGTTACCGTTTGCGCCATCCGTCCGACGTACCCTGGGTCCTGTGCAAGCTCAAGGCAAAGACCAGGGGTCTGTGATCGGCGCTGCCGGTAATGTGCTGAAGTTGCTCGGCGCGGCCGCCGTCACGGGTGTGCTCGTCGCCGCCGTGGCGCTTCCGGCCGTGGGCGGCGCGGGGATGACGGTGAACGCGGCGACGAACGAGCTGCGTCTTCTCCCCGAAGAGCTCAAGGAGCCCCCCCTCGCCGAGAAGACCACCCTGCTCGACGCCAACGGCAAGCAGTTCGCCCAGTTCTACTTCGAGAACCGCGAGTCGGTGAGACTGGACGAGGTCGCCGACGTCATGAAGACGGCGATCGTGGCGATCGAGGACTTCCGGTTCTACGAACACGGGGCGATCGACATCGAGGGCACCTTCCGCGCGGCCGTGAAGAACGTCTCGGGCGGCGGGGTCGTCCAGGGCGGCTCCTCCATCACGCAGCAGTACGTCAAGCTCGTGCTCGTCAACGCCGCGGAGACCAAGGAGGAGCAGGACGCCGCGATCGCGCCCACGCTCTCCAGGAAGCTCAACGAGCTGCGCTACGCGCTGGCCATCGAGGAGAAGTACACCAAGTCGGAGATCCTCGAGCGCTACCTGAACATCTCCTACTACGGCGCGGGCGCCTACGGCATCCAGGCCGCCTCCCGGCGCTTCTTCAACAAGCCGGCCTCGAAGCTGACCCTGTGGGAGGCGGCCACCCTCGCCGGGGCCGTGCAGAACCCGAGCGTGACCGACCCGAACGCGGGCAAGGCCGCCCGCGACCGGCTGCTGGAGCGGCGCAACATCGTGCTGAACCGGATGGCCGAGCTCGGCAAGATCACACCGCAGGAGGCCGAGGAGGCCAAGAAGAAGAAGCTCGGGTTCAAGAACATCGAGGCCCCCGGCGGCTGCGAGGAGAGCGCCTACCCGTACTTCTGCCTCTACGTGCGGCAGGAGATCGCGACCAACGAGGACTTCGGCAAGACCCGCAAGCAGCGCGAGAGGCTGCTGCAGCGGGGCGGTCTGGTCATCAAGACGACGCTCACCCCGAAGGCCCAGAAGGCCTCGGAGAAGGCGATCAAGGAATACGTCAAGACCAGCGACAAGCCGGTCGCCTCGCAGGCGATGATCGTCCCCGGCACCGGCGCCGTGAAGGCGATGGCCGCCAGCCGCAACTTCGGCAGGAACAAGAAGAAGAACGAGATCAGCTACAACCTCGTCGGCGACCGGGAACACGGCGGCGGAGCGGGTTTCCAGGCGGGCTCCACGTTCAAGCCCTTCACCCTGCTGACAGCCCTTGACCAGGGCATGAAGCTGAACGACGGCTTCAGCACCGGTTCCGGCTACCGGGCGCCCAGCCACAGCGCGTTCCGCAACTGCAAGGGCAAGGCGGTCGGCGAGCCCGACCACGAGGTCAAGAACTCCAGCGAGGGCGGTGGCGGCTTCAAGACCCTGATCACCGGCACCCTGGGGTCGGTGAACACCTTCTTCATGCGCCTGGAGCAGGAGGTCGGCCTCTGCGAGACGGTCAAGATGGCCAAGAGCCTGGGCATCGAGCGCGCCGACGGCAAGCCTCTGAAGGAGTTCGAGACCTTCACGCTCGGCATCAACGAGATGGACCCGGTGACGGTCTCCGCCGCCTACGCGACGATCGCCGCCCGCGGCACCTACTGCAGCCCGATGGTGATCACCGAGAGCACCGACCGCGACGGCAAGAAGACCTCCTACAAGCCGAAGTGCAAGCAGGTCCTGGACGAGGAGGTCGCCGACGCGGCCAGCCACATCATGTCCGGGGTCTTCACCAAGGGCACGATGAGCGGGGTCGGCGGCATCGGCCGTCCGGCGGCGGGCAAGACCGGCACCACCGACGACTACACCGCCGCCTGGTTCGCCGGATTCACCCCCGACCTCGCCTCCGCGGTCAGCCTCGGCGACCCGCGCGGCGCCTTCAAGTACGACCTGATCGGCGTGACCATCGGCGGGCGCTACTACAGCTACGTGTACGGCGCCGAAATCTCCGGGCGGATCTGGAAGAACTCCATGCTCGGCGCGCTCAAGGGTGTCGAGGCGACCCCCTTCACCCCGGTGAACATGGAGCGCTTCGGCGGCTGCTCCGCCGGCCGGTGCGCGCCCAAGCCTCCGCCGAAGCGCGGGGACGGCGACGGGCCCAGGGACGACCGGGGCGACGACCGGGGTGACAACGGCGACGGCCCGTTCGGGCCGCCGGACGGCGGCGACAACCGGGAGGTCAACAACGGCTTCCCGTTCGGCCCGAACGGCGGTGCCCCGAACGGCGGTGCCCCGATCGCCCCGGTGGTCCCGTAGCGACACCGGAGCCCGGGAACGCCAGGGCCCCGGAACGCCAGGGCCCCGGAACGCCAGAGCCCTTCTCGCCGGACCTTCGAAGGTCCGGCGAGAAGGGCTCTGGCCGTACGGGCCCCGCGGCAGGGGCCGCGCGTCCCGACGGGCCGGACCGGGCCGGTGTGCGCCGCCTCGCGCTCGTTCTCGGACCGGCCGGATCGGTTGAATCAGTTCGGACCACTCCGGATCAGTCGAACCGGTCGGATCGATCGGATCAGGAGGACGCCAGGCGAGCCCGTACGGCCTGCGCGACGCGACCGCCCTCGGCGCGTCCGGCGACCTTCGGGTTCACGAGCTTCATGACCTGGCCCATGGCCTGCGGCCCGGTGGCACCGCTCTCGGCGACGGCCTCGTCCACGAGCCCGGCGAGCTCCTCGTCGGACAGCTGCGCGGGCAGGTACGCCTCCAGCACGGCCTGCTCGTCGACCTCCGCCTGAGCCTGCTCCACCCGGCCGGCACCGCTGAACGCCTCGGCCGCCTCGCGGCGCTTCTTGGCCTCCTTGGCCAGCACCTTGACGACCTCGTCGTCGCTGAGCTCGCGTGCCGTCTTACCCGAGACCTCCTCGACGTTCACGGCCGCGAGGGCCATGCGAATCGTGCGGGTGCGGATCTCGTCCCTGCTCTTCATGGAGGCCGTGAGATCGGCCTTCAGCTTGTCCTTCAATGCGCTCATGGCGTCCATCTTGCCGCCTCACCAGCCCCGCTGTATCCCGAGTTTCCGTTCGAGGGCCCGATCTCGGGCATGATGAGAAGGTGAGGAAAGCAGCCGCGGTGCCCCTGTCCCTGTTCGGTGTCGGCCTGGCCGGCCTCGCGTACGCCTCGGTCGTCGAGCGCAACGCGTTCCGGCTGCGCCGCTTCGACGTGCCCGTGCTGGAGCCGGGGCAGCGGCCCGTGCGCATCCTCCACCTGTCCGACCTGCACCTCACCCCCGGCAGGCGGAGGCTGATCGACTGGGTGCGCTCGCTGGGTGCCCTCAACCCCGACCTGGTGGTCAACACCGGCGACTCCATCTCGCACCCCGACGCGATCACGCCCCTCATGCACGCCCTGGAGCCCCTGCTGTCGCGCCCGGGCCTGTTCGTCTACGGTTCCAACGACATGTACGAGCCGCGGCCGAAGAACCCCGCACGCTATCTCTGGCGCACCTCCAAGGCCGACTACGGTCAGAAGATCCCCACTCTCCCCTGGGAGGAGCTGGGCGCCGCCATGGCCGCCGAGGGCTGGCTGGACATGAACAACACCACCGCCCGCCTCAAGGTCGGCGATCTCGACGTGGCCGTGGGCGGCATCCACGACTCCCACATCAACCTCGACCGCTACGACCTGATCGCCGGTCCCGCCCCGGCGGCGGCCGACCTGCGCCTGGGCGTGATGCACTCGCCGGAGCCCCGCAACCTGACCCGCTTCGCCGCCGACGGCTACCAGCTGCTGCTCGCCGGACACACCCACGGCGGCCAGCTCTGCGTCCCCTTCTACGGCGCCCTGGTCACCAACTGCGGCATCGACCGGGCCCGCGTCAAGGGCATGAGCCGCCACGACTCCGCCTACCTCCACGTCTCCGCCGGCCTCGGTACCAGCCCCTACGCTCCGGTCCGCTTCGCCTGCTACCCCGAGGCCAGCCTCCTGACCCTGATGCCCCGCCGTCGCGGCGACGCAAGCACCCACGAAGTCCGCTAGACTTTTCCAAGCACGAGCAAGACCGGGCGTGTGACCGGGGTGTGGCGCAGCTTGGTAGCGCGCTTCGTTCGGGACGAAGAGGCCGCAGGTTCAAATCCTGTCACCCCGACGTTGAGTAAAGTCCCGAGGTCAAGGGCCGTTTCTGAGAAATCAGGAACGGCCTTTCGCTTTCCCGGATTCGGCGGTCGTGCGCCACGAGGGCATCAAGATCATTCAAAGGGCGACTTGATCGGCACCGGGTCACCGAGCACGCAACCGGCCGTGACAATCCGGATTTCCGCGAATCGCGTCCTCAGGATCCTCTGAGCGGTCACGCCTGTTCCATGGAAAAGGCGACTCGACCAAAAAGGTGATTCGACGCGGACGATCGGCTCGCGACAGGAATTCATCCTCACCCGGCCGCACCCGTCCACATCGGACCTCCGGCGACACCGTGCCGACGAACGTGGATGCCCGCCCCGGCGCGCCCTGGTCACGGGGATCCGGAACGTCACCGAAGCGCGTCGCCCATGATCCCTTCCGGCGTGAAGCCCTCCGGCAGGTCCCGAAGGTGCCGGTCGCCGGCCGTGACACGCACCGCGCCTCCGACGGCGAACATGATCTGGTGGGCGCTGCGGACCAGTACCCGCCCGACGGCGGAGTCGATCGCCCCCGCGAGGTGGGGGACGCTCGTGCTGTAGTTCACATCGAACACGACCTCGCAGCCGTCAGGAAGGTCCGTGCTCGTCCAGGCGCCCCTGAGGTGCTGGAAATCCCCACTGACCTGCTCGAATTCGATGCGATACGGCTGCGGGCCGCCTCCTGGCCCCCGGCTGCGCTGCACCCACCTCGCCGTACCACCGCGAAAGGCCAGCACCCACTGGCGGAGCCCGTCGCCGGTGTCGGAGACGGAGACGATGTCACGGGCGTACGCGGGGAATGCCGGCTCGTCACCGAGCCGCTCGATCACCTCGGCGGCCGTCGCCGGCACCGTGGCCTTCAGAATGCGAGATGTCATGACGGGTGCTCCTTGTCAGTCCGCCGTCGGTCCGCCGTCGGTCCGCATCGGTCCGCGTCAGCCCGCCGGGCGGATGACGCTGACGCCCTGCAGATGGGTGGTGCGCAGCATGGGGTGACTCGCCTCGCCGAAGGCACCGCCGGTGAGGCCGGGTCCGCCCTGGTTGGGCAGGAAGGGCAGGAAGGCGGTGTGCGAATCGTTGATCTTCAGGTTGCCGCCGTTGGTGACGCCTTCCAGGAACCGCTCGATCGTCGGGTTCCCGGTGGACCAGAAGGAGTTGCGCAGGCCGTACGCGTTGCCGTTCACGAAGGCCAGCACCTCCTCCAGCAGGGCGTCGTCCGTCGCGCCGGTCTCGGGGACGATGATCGGCAGCAGCGGGAAGAACGTCTCGTCGCGGACCACCGACAGCGACCTGGCGTCCCGGAGGCCGTCGACCCGGACGATGCTCGGCTCGACGAAGAAACCGGTGTCGGACGGCGAGCCGTCCACTTCGAGACGACGGCCGCCGTGGACGAGCTTCGCGCCTTTGGCGAGTGCCTCTGCCAGGCAGCCGAAGAACCAGTCGACCCCGAGGACCGGGGTGAGCACCACACCGGCCTCGTCCGGGTATCCGGGCTGGATCCTCCTGGTGGCCGTGACCAGTCGCTCGATGAGCTCGTCCGCGATCTCCGGATGGGCGATCACCTGGTTGGGCACGTTGCAGATCTGGCCGGAGTTCATGAAGAATTGGGTGAGGGTCTCCACCGCGGCGTCCAGGTCGGCGTCGTGCCACACCACGCAGCAGTCGTTGCCCGCGAGCTCCAGGATCGGCTTCTTGCCCGCGGCGATGCAGTCGGTCTCGAACTCGAGCCCCTTCTTGCTGCCCCCGAAGTAGAGGACGTCGTCGACGTGCTCGCTGGCCATCCAGGCGTCGAGCATGGGCGGTCCGCAGAGGACGTTGAGCGTTCCTCGCGGCGCTCCCGCCTCCTCCAGCACCGGCGCCGCGATCTCCCGCATCGCGTACATGCAGCTGAGCGCGACCCCACGGGGCGCCCGCACCACCACGGCGTTGCCGGCCAGGAGAGCGGTGAGGCCGTTCAGCGCGTTGACCGCCGCGGCGTTCTGGGGAGGGTTGATGCAGACGACGCCGTCGGGAACGCGGCGCAGGATCATCTCGCGTTCGCCGTCCTGCCGGCGGAACTCCATCTGCCCGGCGCACCATTCGAGTGTCTCCCGGCTCCAGCTGGTGAACGGGAGCCCGCCGATCATGCCTTCGGCCGCGGAGCGCGGTGTGCCCTCGGCGACGAGGATCTCGACGAGGGGATCGAGGTGCTCGAGGATCCGTTCCGCGATGCGGCGTCCGATCTCGATCCGCTCGGTGAGCGGGACGCGGCCCCATTCGGGAGCGGCGTGGGCGGCCGATTCGAGGGCCAGAGCCGTCATGCTCTCGTCGGCGACGACACATGCTCCCACGACACGTTCCCCTGCCGCGTGCGGATCGGCGACTCCCAGGTCGAGGTCGCGCTTGAGCCGCAGGCTGGGAAAGGTGTCCTCCATGAGGGCCCGAACGGTGAGCGTGTGGACGAACCGCGCGTTGTCGCCGGTGACATCTCGGCCTCCAATATAGGCAGGATATATCCCGAATTTCACGTGTCCTCCTCCGCTCGGTCCGGCCACGGCTTACATTTACGCTAGGTGCGGTAATACCGATGGGACAACGCATGTGTCATAAGGGTTGCTTATCGGGCCCGAGAGCCATTCCTTATTGAGCTCTGGCCGTTTCCTCCACCGCGAGCCGGGGAGCGCCGGTGCGACATCGCCGGTGACGAGCGATACCGGGCCGCTCGTCGGCCCTGAGCCGTTTCAACGGCCTGAGCAGGCCGATCTGACCCCTTGGGCGACGGCACGGGAGCGTACGCGAAGGCCACGCCGGCACGACTCCGGCCGCGCGGCCCTCACCTCGGAAAATCGTTTAAATCATGTGACTTAAATGTTTCACCTGTTCCGGTGAAATCAATGCCCGGTTCACGAATGAAAGCTCGGCGAAGATCAGCCCGCCTGGGAGGGGTGATCGGGCTCGCCGGAGCCGATGTGCCGCAGCCAGACGTAGTCAACAGGTTGGGAGACGTTCCACTCCGCCGCCAGGTGGGCGTCGACCGGCAGGAAACCGGCTCCCCGGTAGCACCGCAGGGCCCGGTCGTTGTCGGGGTGCACGCGCATGAAGACGTTCGCGTAGCCCGCGTCCCGAGCCAGCGCGGCCAGTCCTCGCACCAGTTCCCGCCCGACTCCCCTGCACCGGGCACCGGGGGCCACGATGATCCGGGCGAGTTCGATCTCTCCCTCCTCGGTGTCGACCCACAGTTCCCCGTAGCCGAGCGGGTCCCCCTGCGCGAAGAGCATGTGGGAGCGCACGTCCTCCCCTTGCTGCCAGTCGGCGACGACCCGCGCCGGCAGGGGGAACTCGTGCCGCCCGCACCACATCGCGACCTCTCGCGGCGAGGCGGGCCAGCCCGCGACCGTGGTCGCGTGCTCCGCGGCGAAGGGCAGCAGATCCATACCTGATCCATTCATTCCGGCATTCGGTGGACGCGAAGTGCAGCATGCCTCCTCTCACGCACCCCGTCCACACACCACCGATCTCCGGGACCGGCCGCGCTCCCGGGCCGGACCGGTGCACCGGTCCGCGCGGAAGGTCCCCTGGTATCGCAGATGCTGGGAAAAATGGTGATGGATGGCTTGTTTGCCAGTGATTTTCTTCTGTACAGATGAATGTGCGAGGTATGGTGACTGTTCCCGGCGACGTTCCGGATCAGCACGGTGAGTCAGTAAGGAGCCCTCGTTGTCCAGGCGTCTTTCCCGGTGGGCCGTCACGGTTCCCCTCACCCTCGCCCTGGCCGCCGTCCTGTCCGGCTGCGGCGCCGGCGATCCGGCTCCCGCGTCCGCCCCGGCCTCCTCCGAGGGCGATGCCACGACGCTGACGGTGCTCGCCGCCGCGTCGCTGACCGGTACGTTCACCGAGTTGGGCAAGGCCTTCGAGGCCGCGCATCCGGGCACGACGGTACGGTTCGGTTTCGGCTCCAGCGCCACCCTGGCTCAGCAGATCGTCCAGGGTGCCCCCGCCGACGTCTTCGCCGCCGCCAGTCCCGCCACCATGAAGACCGTCACCGACGTCTCCATGGCCACCGGCCCGGCCGTCTTCGCGCGCAACACCCTCCAGATCGCCGTCCCTGCCGGCAACCCGGCCGAGGTCGACGACCTGGCGGACCTGGCCGACCCGAAGGTCAAGGTTGCCCTGTGCGCCGAGCAGGTGCCCTGCGGCGGCGCCGCGGTCAGGGCACTGGACGCGGCCGGGCTCAAGGTCACCCCTGTCACGCTGGAACAGGACGTCAAGGCCACCCTGACCAAGGTCGAGCTCGGCGAGGTCGACGCCGCCCTCGTCTACAGGACGGACGTCATCGCCTCCGGCGGCAAGGTGCGGGGCATCGACTTCCCCGAGGCCGAAAAAGCGATCAACGACTACCCGATCGCGGTCCTGTCCGGCGCGCCCGCCCCGGAGGCGGCCAGGCGGTTCGTCGACCTCGTGTTGTCGCGGCAGGGCGCGGAGGTGCTGGCCAAGGCCGGTTTCCAGACCCCCTGAGCGGCCATGACACCCGCGTCCGGGTGCCCTCTCAGCGGTGCCGGGCGCCCTCGTGGTCCGCGTGACCGGCGGGCTCCAGCTGCAGGGTGGAGTGCTCGACGTCGAAGTGACCGGCCAGGCACTCGTGCAGCCGGTCCAGCACCGGGCCGAAGGAGCCGTCCACCAGGACGCCGTCCGCCATCACGACGTGGGCGGACATGACGGGGAGCCCCGAGGTGATGGTCCAGGCGTGCAGGTCGTGGACGTCGATGACACCCGGCGTCTCCAGCAGGTGCCTGCGGACCTCCTCCAGGTCGACCCCCCGGGGAACCGCTTCGAGCAGGATGTCCACGGCCTCGCGCAGCAGGTTCCAACTGCGCGGCACGATCAGCAGGGCGATGACGACGGAGACGATCGGGTCCGCCGTCGTCCAGCCGGTGAGCGCGATGACGACCGCGGCGACGATCACCGCGACCGAGGCCAGCAGGTCACCGAGGACCTCCAGGTAGGCGCCCCTCAGGTTGAGGCTTTCCGTCTGGCCGGGGCGCAGCAGCCACAGCCCGACCGCGTTGGCGGCCAGGCCGACCGCGGCCGCCACGAGCATCACCGTTCCGCCGACCGGCTCGGGATCGGCGAAGCGCCGGACGGCCTCGTACAGGATGTAGAGGCTCAGGGCGAGGAGGACGACCGCGTTGATCGCGGCGGCGAGGATCTCCGCCCGCTGGTAGCCGAAGGTGCGCCGGGCGCTGGCCGGCTTGCCGGCCATCCAGACGGCGAACAGCGCCAGCGCGATGCCCGCGGCGTCGGTGGCCATGTGCCCGGCGTCGGCGAGCAGCGCCAGGCTGCCCGACAGCGCCGCGCCGATGACCTCGACGACGAGCACGCCGATGGTCAGCAGCAGCACGACCACCAGGCGCCCGCGGTGTGCCGCGGTCGCCGTCGGCTTCGTGTGCCCGTGCCCGTGCCCCATGACGCTCCATCCCCGTCGGTACAGCTCCCAGTGTTTATACAGCAATCACTGTATATACAGCAACTAATGTATTGTGATGACCATGCTCACCGCCGCGACACGCCTTGACGCGATGGCCCGTCTCGGAAGGGCGCTGGCCGACCCCAACCGTTGCCGGATGCTCATCGCTCTCCTCCAGGGACCCACCTACCCGGCACGCCTGGCCGACGAGCTCGGACTGACGCGCCAGAACGTGTCCAATCATCTGTCGTGCCTGCGCGGCTGCGGCCTGGTGGTCGCGGTGCCCGAGGGGCGCCAGACCCGGTACGAGCTGTCCGACCAGCGCCTCGCCCACGCCATCGAGGACCTGCTCCATGTCGTGCTCGCCGTCGATCCCGACCATCGGGACGCGCACGAGGCGGATCCTACGGAATAGCTCTATACCGGTATCACCCGCTTCCCCAGCCCCGTAACTGGCTGTCCAGCGCTTTTTATCAGGGGCGGCGCGCGGCCGCGACGAAGAGCGGCATGGCCAGGAGGAGCCGTCCGGTACGCGCGCGTTCGGCCTGTTCCGCCATCCACCCGTCGGCGTCATCCGCGGTGATGGCGCCGGCGTCACGGGCGGCACCGGCGGTTCTCGAGAGTATGGGCAACATCAGCGGGCCGGTGAGGACAGCGGTGTGGACCTCCACGGTGACGTCGTCGAATCCGGCGTCCAGCAGGAGGGCGCGATAGGAGCGGGCGACGTGGGGGGTGGGGATGAGGTCGGCGCGGGCGTGCACGATGGTCCGGGTGAGTGCCGGAGTGTCGGAGTCGATGACGAAGGTGTCCCAGTCCTGCCCGATCAGGACGACGCGCCCGTCCGCGGCGAGCACCCGTCGCGCCTCGCCGAGCGCCCCGGCGGGATCGTCGAGTTCGTGGTAGAGCTTCTCGGCGCGATACCCGGCCAGTTCCCCGTCCGGGAACGGCAGTTCGCGGGCGTCGCCGACGCGGAGATCCGCGCCGGGCTCGCGCCGGCGGCCCTCGGCGATCATCAGTTCGCTGAGGTCGACGCCGGTCACCCGTGCGCCGCGTCCGGCCATCTCGGCGACGGCCAGGCCGGTCCCGCAGCCGACGTCGACCACGGATGCCTTCGGTGTGAGGTGGAGCAGGTCGTAGGAGCGGGCACGCAACCGGACGAAATCGGAGAGGGCGTCGAGCGCGTCGAGCACCCGGATCAGCGCGATGACGGGGTCGCCTCCCGGTTCCTCCCGGCCCTTCCACCCTGCTCGGTCTGCGTCGCCCGCATGGTCCGCTCGGTTCGTGGTGGTGTTGTTGGACATGTCATCGAGGATGCGACTTAATGTCGACATGAAGTCAAGCGACGACGGCGCGATGATGAGCATCGGCGAGATCGCCCAGCGGTTCGGCCTGCCCACCCATGTCCTGCGCCACTGGGAGTCCATGGGACTGCTTACCCCCGCCCGCGTCAGGGCCGACCGTCGTCGCTACGACCGTGACCATCTCTATCGCGTCGCGATGATCCTGCGCGCCAAGGAAGCCGGGTTCTCCCTCGCCGACATCCGGGAGGTGATCTCCACCTCTGATCCGGAGGCGCGACGCGACATCCTGCGCCGCAGGCACGCGGAGCTGACACGACGCGTCGCCCAGGCGCTGTCGTCGCTCCACTTGATCGAATGTGCCCTGGACTGCGACCACGAGGATTTCACCGGCTGCGCCCACTTCCAGCGCATGCTGGCCGAGAAGATCGGCGCGTGATCGTCCGCATCGGGCTCGGGAACGGCGACGCCCGTCGCGACGCGTTCAGGAACGGACGAGTCTGGCGATGGCGTCGGACGCCTCCCTGACCTTCTCCTCGGCCTCGGCGCCGCCCTTGGCGGTGGCCTCGGCCACGCAGTGCGCCAGATGCTCCTCCAGCAGGGACAGCGCGAAGGACTGCAGGGCCCGGTTGGCCGCCGACACCTGGGTGAGGATGTCGATGCAGTACTTGTCCTCCTCGACCATCCGCTGCAGGCCCCGCGCCTGCCCCTCGATCCGGCGCAACCGCCGTAGATGGTCCTGCTTGTTGGCGGTGTATCCGTGCATCTCTCCCCCTCCGCTCGGCCTCCCCTGTTGAAGGATACCCCCCGACAGTATTTGAGGCAGCCTCGCGAACCGGATCCCCGCTACTCGCCACCGACCACCTCTGCGGGCGGCGCCGCGAGCTCCCAGTCGCGCAGCAGGCCCTGGGTGACGACCGTGACCGCGCAGCGCTGTGCGGCGTACGTGAGGGCCATGGTGTGGTGTTCCAGGGAGAAGTCGGCGACGGCGTCGGCGACGAGGAACGGCTGGAGGTCCTGCATGAAGGCGTCGCAGACGGTCATGAGACAGCCGATGTGCGCGTAGACACCGCAGACGATGATCTGGTCGCGTCCCATGGCCTCCATCCGGGCGCGCAGGTCGGTCCTGCAGAAGGCGCTGTAGCGCCACTTGGTGAGCAGGATGT
The DNA here is from genome assembly GCF_051918945.1 of Streptosporangium sp. LJ11. Lineage (NCBI taxonomy): Bacteria > Bacillati > Actinomycetota > Actinomycetes > Streptosporangiales > Streptosporangiaceae > Streptosporangium > Streptosporangium sp. LJ11. The sequence goes on along the minus strand of NZ_JBPXMB010000008.1, from coordinate 116,993 downwards.
CGGGCTGCGCGGGAAGAAGGCTCGCGACGATCTCGCTCTCCCGGAGGCAGGGGACCCCCGGGCCCCAGAAGTCCTGGAGCAGGCCGCGCTCGTGTTCGCTCTGACCGCCGGGCTGCATCGAGTAGACGACGGGAACCCCCCGCGCGGCGCACGCGTCACGCAGGAGGCCGATGTTGGCGATGAGCCCGTTCAGCGGCGAGGCGTCGGCGGCGAAGGGGGCGAGGAAGTAGTTCTGCATGTCGTGGACCAGCAGGATGGCGCGGCACGGATCAGGACGCCAGCTCACCCGGTTCTCGGGAAGATCGTCCTCCCCCGGCAGCGGGTAGGAGGCGATCTGGGGAAGGGCCACGGGCACTGTCTCCTTTCCTGCGGTTTTCCTGCGATGACGGATCTTTCCCGCGGTGGCGCGTCGTCCCCCGCGCCGGCGGGTCAGCGGTCCTGGTCCAGGCCGACGGCGCGGAGCATGGTCTGGAACTTGGCGGTGGTCTCGGCGAGCTCGGTCTCCGGCACCGACCCCGCGACGATCCCCGCGCCCGCGAACAGCCTCAGGGTGTGGTCGGCGACCTCGGCGCAGCGGATGGTCACGACCCACTCGCCGTCGCCCGTCGCGTCGCCCCACCCGACCAGGCCCGCGTACAGGCCGCGATCGAACGACTCGATCTCCTCGATGGCCTCGCGCGCGGCGCCCGCGGGCGTACCGCAGACGGCGGGGGTGGGGTGCAGCACCGTGGCCAGTTCCAGCGACGTGACCGCCGGGTCGTCCAGCACGCCGGTGATCCGGGTCGACAGATGCCACATGGAGGCGGTGGACAGCGGCGAGGGCCCGGCGGGGACCGACAGCTCGCGGCAGTACGGGCGCAGCGCCTCCACGATGCTCTCGATCACCAGGGCGTGCTCGCGGAGGTCCTTGTCCGAGGCGAGGAGGGCGCGGGCCCTTTCGCGGTCGACGACGGGGTCCGGGTGGCGGGGCGCGGACCCCGCGAGCGGGTTCGTCGTGACCCGGCGGCCCGAGCGGGAGACGAGCAACTCGGGGCTGGCTCCCAGGAGGGTACGGGCCGTGTCGCTGCTCGACGGCAGGTCGACCGCGTAGCCGTAGGCCTGCGGGTCACGCCGGACGAGATTGCGCAGGACACGGCCGACGTCGACGGGGGCGCCCAGGGTGATGTCCATGGTGCGAGCGAGCACGATCTTCTTGAGCTCTCCGGCGGTCAGCTTGACCAGCGCCTTCTCCACGCCGCGCACGTAGTCGCCGGGGTCGGAGACCGGACCGAACCCGGTGAACGTCCCCGTGATCCGCTCGGGGGCGGCGGAGAGACCGGCCGGCGGGCTCGTCCAGCAGACGGCGGCGGGCACCAGCAGGCGCGCGGGCCGGTCGTCGCGGAAGGGAATCGCGCCCACCACGACGGGGTTGGGGTGGGCGGAGTCCAACGCGTCGCGCAGGGCCGAGGCGACGCGTCCCTGCAGGCTCGCCGTCCCGGAATCGGAGACCTCCCGGAACACCCCCCGGGCGAGCAGGGTACGGGTCGGCGAGGTGAAGAAGAAGGTGCCGGGCTCGTAATCTCCCAGGAGGTCGGGCATTCGAGACATGGTGAGGGTGTCGTTCGACGACATGGTGAAGAGGTCTCCTGTCGAGAGGGGTCCAGGAACGGGAGGGGGCGACGCTACGACCGGAGCGTGGCGCCCCCGTCGACGTACAGGTCCTGCATGGTGATGTGCCTGGCACGGTCGGAGGCCAGGAAGAGGACGGCGTCCGCGATGTCGGCGGGGTCGGCCAGCCTGCCGAGGGGGATGCCCACCCGGAAAGTGGCCGGCGATCCGTCGATGGCCGTCCGGGCGTCGTGGCCGCCGGTCCACAGGGCACGCTGCATGGGAGTGTCGGTGGAGCCGGGCGACACCACGTTGCAGCGGATGCCGTACGGCGCGAGCTCCAAGCCGAGACACTTGGTGAACTGCGCGGCGGCGGCCTTGGAGGCGGCGTAGGCCGACATGTTCATCCGTGGCACGCCCGCGGCGTTGGAACCCACGGTGACGATCGCCCCGCATCTGCGGGGGATCATCCGGCGGGCGACCGCGCGGGACAGGTGGAAGACCCCGCCGGTGTTGACGGCGAAGGTGCGGGCCCAGTCGTCGTCGCTGGTGGCGACGGCCGGTCCTGAGCAGAGCACTCCGGCGACGTTGACGAGCAGCCCGATCGGGCCGAGATCGGCCTCGACCCGTGCGACCACGTCGTCGACGGCGACGCTGTCGGTGACCTGGCAGGGATAGGCGACCGCGGTGCCGAGCCCCGCGGCGACGCGCTCGACCCGCTCCGCGTTCACGTCGAGCGCGGCGACGCGCGTGCCCGTCGCGGTCAGGGCTCGCGCCACCGCCTCGCCGATGCCCTGTGCCGCACCGGTGACCATGGCCACCGCGCCTTCCGTCACCATGTCCTCGCCGTCCCCGCCGTGCTCGCAGTTCTCGTCGCCGTCAGCCTGTGCCGGTAGGCAGGCTAACCCCATTACTTTGGGTTGCGCAGCAAAAACTTATAGTTACTTTTCACAGATCAGGAGGACATCACGGGTGTTAATGGGAACACTCCGGCCCACCGGACACGGTGATTCGGGGAAGGCCCGGGTGGCGGGAGGGCCCTTCGGCGGCTCCGGGAACGGCGCGGTCCTCGGGCTCTCCCAGCTGGTGGCGCGACTCGGCGCGTTTATGTTCAATCAACGTCGTGTCAACCGCTATGACTTAACATCGTCCTTCGTGACAAGTCAGGATACTTCAGAGCGATCTACGTACATTCCCCCCGCACCCCCCGTTGAACCTTCCGTGCGGGCCGAACCTCCCGTCGAGGAGGAGAACACCGGCGTCCTGGCGATGATCGAGCGCATCGGCTCGATCATCGTCCCGATCGGTGTCGCGCTTTACGCCGTCCTCTACCTCGGCGTGGAGCAGATGTACGGGGTGTTCAACATCAGCCCACAGCAGGCGGGCATCGACCAGTCCGTCCTGCTCGGCAGGTTGATGGGGACGCTGATCCTGCTCCTGCTGATCGTCGTGCCGCTTCTCGGTCTCGTCGTCGGCCTCGGCTGGCTGGTCAACAAGATGACCCGCGGCGCGATCGGAAGGCTCACGGCGGCCGCACGGCAACGCCCCTGGATCGCCGCCCTGATCGCCGCGCTGTGGTGCGGCGCGACCTACTGGGGCCTGTTGAGCCTCGTCGGCGATCTCGACATCGCCGCCATGGTCGTCGTGGCGGTGGGGCTGGGCGTGCTGACGTTCCTGGTGCCGTTCCGGCTGCTGCGCCGCAAGCCCGTCGGCCGCGCCGGCATGAAGGTGCTCACCGGCGCTCTCACGGGCATCGGCCTGGGGTTCCTGCTGATCCTGCAGATGATCACGGGAGCGATCGAGGTCCAGGAGACGGGACAGGCCAACGACCTCCTGCCCTACGTCGGGTTCCAGGACCAGTGGACCGTCATCAAGAACGCCGAGGACGACAAGCCCCTCTACGAGGGCCGGTGGATGATGCTGCTCGGAGAGAGTGAGGGCACGTACGTCTTCTACGACTGCGACAAGCTGGACACCTTCCGGCGCCCGATCGAGACCACGAATCTCGGCAGCATCCAGCTCCAGCCCGAACGGGAGGCGGGCTACAAGTGCGGCACGCTCGCCGAGCAGGACGAGCAGGCGCAGGCCGGCGAGGGCGAGAGCCAGTAGGCGTATTCGAGCCTCCCCATCGCCTTCCTTTCACCTTCCCCTCGAGTTTCCCTTTCGAGCCGGCTCTCCCTTTTCGAGCTTTCTCGCGACGCCCGTCGGCGGCGGGACCCGATGCTCCGGGTCCCGCCGCCGGGGACGGCACGGGGATCGGTGCGGAGGTCGGCTCCCGCACCGGTGCCGTCGGAACGGGCTGCCGGTTCGGCACACCGTCGTCAACGAGGTACCGGGGCGGCACACCGTTGTCAGGACGGAACGCGAATCCGGCACACTCCGGGCGTCAGGACGGGGTACCGTCCGCGCCGCACTTGATGACCGGGCGGATGCAGTCGCGCACGCGACGCTCCATCTCGGCCACCGGCCAGGCGTTGAAGAAGTCGCCGTGCATCGTGTACCCGCGGCCCGACGCCAGCCGGAAGTTGGCCGGGTTCCCGTTCACCGGGTAGCGCAGCACCTGGCGCAGCTTCGGCACCGGCACCGGATGCGAGGCCGGGCAGGCCTGGTTGACCGGATAGGCCATGTGACTCTTGTGGTCGGCCGAGTCCAGGTCCCTGCCGTTCCAGCACTGCGGGAAGTCCAGGTAGGACTCCATCATGGTGCCCGCCGGACAGGTCACGAAGTCCTTGGACGGCGGGACGTGACCGGCGTGCAGGCACGACCAGCGGGCGTTGCTGGTCGGGTCGTTGGGGGTGGTCGCCTTGGCGTTGCCCGCGACGATCCGCAGGCCCAGCGGCAGCGGCTGGGTCCGGGCGACGATGTCGTCGCGCACGCCCTCACCCAGGTAGTAGAACGTGGTGATGGTCGGCTCCACCGGGGTGTCGCCGTTGTAGAGGGTCGGCACCCAGTAGGACGACAGGTCGGTGCGCGGGTTGCAGTTGGTGGGGGAGCTCTGCAGGGACGCGAGGGTCGTGTGGGCGTTGGTGGTGGTGCTGCCGAAGAAGCTGTGCATGTGCGACGCGCCGGGCAGGCCCGGGAAGATGATCGGGTCGTCGGGCAGCCGGTGGCTGAAGGGGCAGTCGGCGAGGAACTCCGCCACCCGTACGACCGCGGCGGACGAACCCCCCGCCTGGGCCTTCGACGTCGCGCTTGCCTGGGTGGTGTGGATGACGAGGGACGTGCCCAGCAGCGCCACTATGGCGGTCACCAGGGTCAGCGGACGTAACCGGCGTCGCAGGCGGGCCGGGGAGAGTGCCGGGTGCATGGATGGACTCCTTTTTGGGGGACTTTCGGCCGTTGGGGCTCCGGTTCCGGGGAGGCTCCGGCACGGCCCGGGAGAGCCGTGCCGGAGCGGGGGGATTACTTGTAGACGCGCACGTAGTCGACGAGCATCTGCTTGGGGAAGCCGGTGCCGGCGTCCGGCGGGCCGGGCCAGTCGCCGCCCACCGCGAGGTTGAGGATGATGTAGAACGGGTGGTCGAAGACCCACGGCCCGCGCGTCGCCTCGACCTGCTCCTTGCTCAGGGTGAGGACCGTCCGGCCGTCCAGGGTGTAGACGATGCCCTTGCTGTTCCAGGTGGCGGCCCAGACGTGGAAGTCGTCGGAGAAGTCCGCGCCGCTGGGCAGCGTGTACGGGGCGCCGATGCCGCCGCCGCCGTTGTAGGCGGGAGCGTGGATGGTCGAGTAGGAGGTCTTGACGTCCTTGCCGAGCACCTCGAGGATGTCGATCTCCCCGTTGTACGGCCAGGGCCTGCCGGTGAGGAAGTCGGCGCCCATCATCCAGAACGCCGGCCACAGACCGTTGCCCTTCGGGACCTTGACGCGGGCCTCGACCTTGCCGTACGTGAAGGTGAACTTGCCGCCGGTGTTGATGCGGCCGGAGGTGTACTGGCAGGGTCCGCCGGGGCAGGACGATCCGGCGGTGGTCTCCTGCCGCGCCGTGATGACGAGGTTGCCGTTGCCGTCCATGGCGGTGTTCTCGGGCTTGTAGTACTCGAGCTCGTTGTTCGGGCCGGTGCCCGGGTCCTGGGTCCACTTGGCCGCGTCGGGTCTGGTGCCCGCGCCACCGTTGAACTCGTCACTCCAGACGAGCGTCGTCGGCGGGTTGGCCGGGTCCGGCGGGAGCGGCGGCGGCGTGATCGGGGCGCCACCGGTGCCCCAGACCTGGAACTCCCACAGTGAGTAGCCGTACGGGGTGGCGCGCTGGGTGCCGTACATGCGCACGTAGCGGCCGGTGCCGTTGACGGTCAGCGTCTGCTTGAAACCGGTGCCGGTGGTCGTGGAGTAGATCGGCGTCCAGGTGGTGTTGTTGTCCGAGACCTGGATCTGGAAGGCCCTGGCGTAGGCCGGGTCCCACTGGAGGACGACCTGCTTGATCTGCGCGGTCGCGCCGAGGTCGACGGAGATCCAGCCCGGGTCGACCCAGCCGGTGGTGGAGCTGGTCGCCCAGCGGGAGGCGGGGTCGCGGTCGAACGCCCTGGCCGGGGTGCACTCCCAGCAGTTCCCGTCGCTCTGGGAGGTGGAGGCCGCGCCGGGCCTGCCGTAGGACAGCAGCTTGAGCGCGCCGGGGTCGGGGTCAGGGGTGGGAGTCGGGGTGGGGTCGGTGCCCCCGATGGTCCCGTAGACCTGGAACTCCCAGAGCGAGTAGCCGTACTGGGTGGCGCGCTGGGTGCCGTACACGCGCACGTAGCGGCCGGTGCCGCTGACGGCCAGCGTCTGGTTGCCGCCGGTGGCGGTGGTCGTGGAGTGGATCGGGGTCCAGGTGGTGCCGTTGGGCGAGGTCTGGATCTGGAAGGCCCTGCCGTAGGCGGCCTCCCAGTTCAGCGTCACCTGCGTGATGGTCGCACCGGCGCCGAGGTCGACCTGGATCCACTGCGGGTCGCTGAACCCGCTGGACCAGCGGGTGCCCGCGTTGCCGTCGACGGCCGCGGACGCGGGGAAGGCCACGTTCTCCGAGGACGAGGCGGTCGCCGTCTTGCCCTGGGAGAGCAGGGTGTCGGCGGCCGCCGCGGGCATGATCGCGAGACAGGACGTGACGAGGGTGACGGCCGCGGCTATCAGCAGGGCCATGCGGCGGCCGGGACTTCGGGACGAGGACATCGCGTCTCCTCGGAGAGTGGGGGGTGCGTACCGGTATCGGGTCGGGGAGCGCTCTCTCAACCAGAGATTGCTCTCGTCCGACACGGGCTGTCAAGTGTCCGTTTAACCAGGACGAAACGGGCCACACATGATCCGGCAATCAACCGTCCATCTCAGGGAGCGCTCCCGGACAATCGTTTGCATCGTTACAACGGGCTGTGAACTGGGACTAAGGAGATCCTTCCCGGGGAGCGATTTCTCCGATTTCCTCCGGCGGCTATCGCGAGGGAAAATTCGGACGAGTTCGGGACATTGACAGAAATCCCACTTCCGGTCACCCTTTGTGAGGGAGCGCTCTCTTCATGATCATCGATTAAGCTTGGGAAGGGTGGGACCGCACGTTCAGGCACCACCGGTCAGCGGGCGGTACGAACTGCGGGAGAACCACATGAGACGACCCACCCTGGAGGCTGTCGCCACCCGGGCCGGCGTGTCCAAGTCAACGGTCTCCAGGGTGGTGAACGGTGAGCCGACGGTCGCCTCCGACATCCGCGACCTCGTCATGCGGGCGGTGAACGACCTGGGCTACATCCCCAACCCCGCGGCGCGCAGCCTGGTGACCCGGCGCACCGACTCCATCGCGGTGATCGTCTCCGACCCGTCGGCCGGACTCGTCTCCGACGATCCGATGTTCTCCACCGTCGTGCGCGCGGCCAGCCGCGAGTTCGAGGCGGCGGGCAAGCAGGTCATGCTCATGCTCGCCGGCTCCGACGACGCCCGCGTACGGGCCCGGCAGTTCGTGGCCGCCCGCCACGTGGACGGGGTCATGCTCGTGTCGATGCACGGCGCCGACCCCCTGCCGGCGGCACTCGCCGCCACCGGCGTCCCCCTCGTCTCCCACGGCAGGCCCACCTTCCGGCTGGACGTGCCGTGGGTCGACAACGACAACACCGGAGGGGCCGCCCAGGCGGTGCGACACCTGCTGGAACGGGGACGGCGCCGGATCGCCACGATCTCCGGTCCGCTGGACATGTCCGCCGCCCAGGACAGGATCGGCGCCTACCGCGAGGTCCTGAGCGAGACCGGACGGCGCTCGATCGTGGCCATCGGCGACTTCACCCGGATCTCCGGAGCCGAGGCCATGACGCAGCTGCTCGAGGACGACCCCGCGCTGGACGCGGTGTTCGCCGCCAACGACCTGATGGCGATCGGCGCCATGCGGGCGCTGCGCCAGGCGGGCCGGCGGGTGCCCGACGACGTGGCGGTGGTGGGGTATGACGACATCGAGGCGGCCCTCTACACCGACCCCCCGCTCACCACGGTACGCAGCCCCATGGGCGAGCAGGCCGCCGCCTCGGCCCGCCTGCTGCTCGGCCTGCTGCGAGGCGAGCCCGCCGCCCCGGTGATCCTTCCGACCCAGCTCGTGGTCAGGGAGTCCAGCTAGCCGGGAGTACGGCCGGGACACACGGGGACCGGCCGGCTCGGGTTCGACGGCGCGAAAGCACCGGAAGGCATCGGGCGATGCACCAAAAAGGGCAGAAAAAACTGAATAATCCATATGCTGACGACTGTCTGAAAAATCCATACGGATAATAGATGACCCTCATCGCGGAGGCGCGCGCCCAGAGAACGACCATCCGCCGAGTACATGCGACGGGAAAATCAAATAATCTGGACATATTCCTCCAATTGACGAATCCGTTTAAACCTCGTTAACGAGGGTTGCGCTTTGCCATGTCGATCATCGGGTAATTCCTGCTTGCCGCCATTATCGCGGTTTAAGCAATCCGACTCCCTTGAATCACAAAAGACATGGAACGCGATGACTTCTAGCGACAGAAGACGGACTTCGGTTATCAATTCCGGCAAACGTGCTCGAAACTGGCCCGTCGCGGCAACGATCAGCGCTGTCCTGGCGCTTTCCTGTCAGGCTCCGGCTGACGCCGTCACCGGCATCACGGGAATCCCCTTCCTCGAAACGAGGACCATCGGTGACGTGGCCGCTCCGGTTCGTGAGGCGGCCGGAAGGTGCGACCGTTCGCGTATCCATGGGATGGGAACCGTCGCGCGGAAGAAATGCAAGTGCGGGAGAAGGCGCTGCTGTTGCCGCGACGGCCGCGACGGCCGTGACGGCGAGGACGGGCTGCCGGGCATCGGGCTGCGCGGCCCCGCCGGTCCGGCAGGCCCGGCGGGACCCGCAGGCGTGGACGGAGCCCCAGGACCGGCGGGACCCGCAGGCGCCGACGGAGCCCCAGGACCCGCCGGACCCGCCGGACCCGCAGGACCGGCAGGAGCGGACGGAGCCCCAGGACCCGCAGGCGCGGACGGAGCGACAGGACCAGCAGGCGCCGACGGCGCGACAGGACCCGCCGGACCCGCAGGACCCGCAGGACCAGCGGGCGCGGACGGCGCGATAGGACCCATCGGCCTGACTGGAGTCGCCGGAACGACCGGACCCGCGGGCGCCGACGGCGCGCCGGGTCCCGTCGGTCCGGCGGGACCTGCGGGACCCGCGGGGTCGAGCGCCCTGGCCACCAGGCAGGTCGCCGCGGGGACGCCGACTCCCGTTCCCGCTGACACGACGGTGACCGTTCTCGGCGGCGTATGCCCTGCGGGCACGCTCGTCGTCGCCGGAGAATGGAGTGGCAGCGCCCTGGGGGTCGACGTGATCACCTCCGAGTCGGTGATCGGCAACCGGTGGAGCGTCACGTTCGCCAACGGCGGAGCACTCCAGCCCACCGTGACGGTCTCAAGCTCGTGTGTTGGACCTGCGTAAGAGCCGTGTTCTCCGCGTTGTTCCTGGTCCGGTCTCGCGTACGAGAGCTTCCCGGGGCGGAGCGAGCGGGACGGGGGCTCGCGCCGCCGGAGCGGTCGAGGCGGAGGGGCTCGCGTGGTCGCGCGGTTCTTTCCCTCCAGTTCACGGGAAGGCCACTCGGGCAGTCGTGAGCCCGGCCGGTCCCGGCAGCTGAAAAGCGGCGGCGGACGCCGGATCCGGATCGGAAAATCATTGGCGAAAACCGCACAGACCTTATCGCGGGCCACGGCCGGTGAATCACGCCAAAATTCTCGCGACATCCAAGAACCCTAAATTCCGGTCATTGCCCACAGGACAGGAAATCTCTGGAGCACACGGTTTTCAAGCTCAACAACCTGGACACATCCCCGCCGTTGACGAATCCGTTTAAACCTTGTTAACGAGGGTTGCGCTTTGCCGTGTCGATCATCGGGTAACTCCTGCTTGCCGCCACCGTCGCGGTTCAAGAAATCCGATTCCCTGGAATCATAAAAGACATGGAATGCGATGACTTCTAGCGGTAGAAGACGGGCTCAAATTATTGATTCCGGCAAACGTGCTCGAAACTGGTCCGTAACGACAACAGCGATCGGTGCCGTCCTGGCGCTTTCCTGTCAGACGCCGGCCAACGCCATAACCGACACCACAGGCATCAGTCCCCTCGACACGCGAGACGCCGGTGGCGAGACCGTTCCGGTTCGGAGGGTGACCAGCCCGCTGGACGACGCGCGTGTGTTCCTGATGAGACCCCTCAAGCGGGAAGACTGCAAGTGCCAGGGGAGGTACTGCGCGTGTGACCGTGACCGTCCCGGCAAGCACAGCCGTGCCGGCGGAAAGAACAGGGAGGGCCGCGACAGCGGAAGGAAGGCGTCGAACCTCGGACTGCCGTCGGAGTCCGCGAACCCGGCGAACCTTGCGAACGCGGCGAACCCAGAAAAACCGGCGAAACCGGCTGACCCGGCGGATCCGGTCGAGGCGAGCCTTCCGGACGGCCCGCTCGCGCCGATGGGACCGATGGGACCCGAAGGACCGGCGGGCCCGATGGGCGCCATGGGTCCGGCCGGTCCGGCCGGACCGGCGGGAGCCACGGGAGCGAAGGGTGACACCGGCGCCCCCGGCGCACCTGGCGCGCCGGGTCCCGCGGGCGCGCTGGGGCCTGTGGGCGCGACGGGCGCCATCGGTCCGGCCGGGCCGATGGGTCCGGCCGGCCCCAGCGGCCCGGCCGGAGCCGAGGGGCTCACGGGACCGATCGGGCCGGAAGGACCGGCCGGAGCCGTCGGACCCGCGGGACCGGCAGGCCCGATCGGACCTGAAGGACCCGCGGGAGCGGAAGGACCGGCGGGACCCGCCGGTCCGATCGGGCCGATCGGACCGATCGGGCCGATTGGACCGATCGGGCCGATCGGCCCGGAAGGACCCGCGGGAGCCACCGGTGCCCCCGGGCCCGCGGGCCCGGAGGGCGCGGCGGGACCCGTCGGCCCCGCGGGCGAACCGGGTGCCGCCGGACCGGTGGGACCGACCGGCGCCACGGGAGCCGCGGGCACGCCCGGCGCACCCGGCCCGGCGGGACCCGCGGGGCCCGCGGGCCCCGCGGCGCCGACGTCCGCCGTGTCCGTGGCCTACCTGCTTCTCGAACCGATCACCGCGTCGGTTCGGAGCGACGGGACGGCGCGGATCCGCGACCCGCGAACGACTCCACGCTGGCACGACCTTTCGACGGTCCCCGGCCATCCCACCGATGTGGTGGACGTCGCGGCGACGGTCCTTCAGGACGGCGCCCTTCCGTACCTTCACCTCACGGTTCAGAACTCGGCCGGTCAGGTCTCCTGGACGAAATGCCTGCTCGGCCGCCCGGTTCCGGTGACGGGAGGCTTCTTCGCTCCGGGAACGCCTCTCGGACCTCCCGCGTACCCCGCCAACTGCGACAAGTTCACCAACGAGACACCGCCGGCCTGAACCCCCGCGGAGCCTCATCGGACAGCGGAGAATGCCGTGCCCGGCACCGGCCGGGCACGGCAGGGGAACCGTTCGGAGGACGTCCGCGGATCATGCGGCCCTCGGGCCGGGGGCGCGTCAGTTCCGGACGAGGACCAGCCGCGAGGGGTCTTCTCCGGCCAGCGGGACGCGGAGCCTGCGCCTGGCGGCGACCACCCGGTACGCGGCGGTGCACGCGTTCGCGCCCAGCGCGACGGCGACGAGCATGCCGAGGCGGACCAGGTCCGGCCTGCCGAAACTGAGCTCCCCGGCACCGTTGACCAGGAATCCGGTACCGAAGAACCACGCCATGACGGCCGTCGCCAGCGCGACCCCGGCGCGGACTCCACAGGCGGCGTAGGCGCACACGGCGATCGCCATGATCAGCACGCGGCCGGCGACCTCCGCCGGCGCGAGGAGCAGCGAGGCGGCCATGGCGGCGGCGACGACGGCGACGAATCCTCCGGCGAGCGAGAATCCCGCCGGTTCGGTCCCGAACATCGCCACCACTCCTTCATAAAACAGACATTCGTTGCGGAGCAGACATTCGCCGAAGGGGTCGGTCTCTGCCCCTCCATGAAAGCCCGGGAAATGCCCGCAGGCCAATGTCGAGGTGTTCTCTTCACCCTTTCCCTACGTTCATTTGCGCCATTCCTCACCCGCCGCAGGTCTCCGCGGGCCGGCCTCCTACAGGCCCACGTCCAGGCCCACGTCGTGGCGGGGAACGCCTTGGCCGCGTACGCGATCTCGGCACCCGGGAGCGCGGCCCGGTGACCGACAGCCCGGCGGGTGCCTAGCGGGCACCCTCCAGGAGCTTCTCGGTGGCGACGAGGCGCACGCAGGTGGCGAGGCCGGAGATGGCCAGTTCCAGCTCGTCGAGCTCGGGATAGGTGGGAGCGATGCGGATGGTGCTGTCACGAGGGTCCGTCGCGTACGGGTGGGTGGCGCCCGCGGGGGTGAGGGCGATGCCCGCCTCTCCCGCCCGCCGCACCACCTCGCGCGCGCAACCCTCCAGCACGTCGAGGCTGATGAAGTAGCCGCCCGCGGGGCTGGACCAGGTCGCCAGGCCGCTGCCGCCCAGTTCCTTCGTGAGGATCGTCTCGACCGCGTCGAACTTCGGCCGGAGCAGCTCCCGGTGGCGGCGCATGTGCTCGGCCAGGCCGTTCTCGTCGCGCAGGAACTCCACGTGGCGGAGGTGGTTGAGCTTGTCGGGGCCGATGGTGCGCTTGGCGGTGTTCCCGAGCAGCCAGGCCACGTTGGCCGGGGACGAGCCGAAGAAGGAGACGCCGGAACCGGCGAAGGTGATCTTCGAGGTGGAGCCGAAGACGAAGACACGGTCGGGGTTGCCGTTCTCCGCGCACAGCGCCAGGATGTCGGCGATCTCCACGGGCGTGTCGGTCAGGTGGTGCACGGCGTAGGCGTTGTCCCAGAAGATCCGGAAGTCCGGGGCGGCGGCCGGCATGGCGGCCAGGCGCCGCACCGTCTCGTCACCGTAGGAGACACCGCCGGGGTTGCTGTACTTGGGCACGCACCAGATGCCCTTGACCTGGGGGTCGTCGAGCACGAGGCGCTCCACGACGTCCATGTCCGGCCCCTCGGCGTTCATCGGCACCGGGATCAGCTCGATGCCGAACCGCTCGCACAGGGCGAAGTGGCGGTCGTACCCGGGAACCGGGCACAGGAACGCGATCCGCGGCTCGTCGGCCCAGCGGCGCTCGGCCCCGGGCAGCGTTCCGAGCAGGGCGTGGACGATCGAGTCGTGCATCAGCGAGAGGCTGGAGTTGTCCGCGGCGACGAGCTGGGCGGCGGGCACCTGCAGCGGGCCGCTGAAGATCTCCCTGAGCTCGGCCAGGCCCTGGAGCCCGCCGTAGTTTCGGCAGTCGGTGCCGTCCGCGGCGGTGTGACCGGCGGGCAGGTCCAGCAACGCCTCGGAGAGGTCGAGCTGCCGCGCCGACGGCTTGCCCCGTGTCAGGTCGAGGGACAGACCGCGCCGGACGAGCGCGTCGTAGTCACGCTGGGCGCCGTCTCGCCGGGCGGTCAGCTCGTCGATGGTCAGGGCCGGAGAGGTCACGGGAGTTCCTTCGCCTGCTGGTGATCGGCTCCGGAGGCGGTCGGCGACCGGCTGGGAAGACGGTTGTGGAGCGGCTCCGAAGGTGGCCTGGTCGACTTCGAAGAATATTCGAAGAATAGAAGACCGCGACGCCCGATCGAAAGCCGAACCGTTCGCGTCGCGCCGTCCCGGACGATTCGACGCTCGATCATGCGCGTCATGTGACCGGCTCGCCATACGATCGCCGTATGGCGGAGGTCATGGTGCGTGACGGAACCTGGACGTTCGACGGTGAGCTCCTGCGAATCGTCCCCGGCCGCGACCGGAGCGTGAAGAAACTGCGGCAGCTGCTGGGCGAGGTGCGGGTGCCCCTGGAGGCGGTGGCCGGCATCGCCTACGAGCCCGGCAAGAAGGGCGGCAGGCTGCGGCTGCGGCTGCGCGAGGGCGCCGACCCGTTCAACCAGGCGGCGGGCGGGCGGATCGCCGACGCCGCCGACCCGTACCAGCTGGTCGTGGACGCCGACCGCACCGGCGCCGCCGAGTACTTCGTCGACGAGGTACGCAACGCGCTGGTGATCGAGCAGGTGCCGGACGGTCCCTCGGAGCGCTATCTCATGCCCGGCCCCGCCCTGCCCGTGGTGGTTCCGGCGGGCGACGGCACGGCGACGTTCGACGGCGAGTCGATCCGCCTCGAATGGAACTGGGCCACCGAGGAGGCCAAGAAGTCGGCCGGTCCCCAGCGGATCGCGCTGAAGGACCTGAACGGCGTGGAGTGGTTCCCGACCGCGGGCCTGGAGAACGGCTACCTCCGTTTCCACCCGAAGGGCGTGGCACCGCACAAGCTCGCTCCCAAGCACGACCCGAGCTGCCTGGTCCTGTGGGGCTTCGACAAGGAGACCCGCACGACGGCGCTGCTCGTCGCCGCGATCCTCGCCAGGCTGCCGCACCCCTCGGGCGCCCGGCTGCCCGCCGCCGCGGAGTCCCCGGCGATCGAGGCCACCGCACCCGCGGCACCCGCCGGCGGCGACGACCCGGACTCGCTCCTGCGCCGCCTGCGCGAACTCGGTGACCTGCACAAGGACGGCGTTCTCACCGACGAGGAGTTCACCACCGCCAAGCAGGCCCTGCTTCGCCGCTTCTGAGCGGCCGCGCGGGTGTCACCGGCACTGGGCGAGCATGACGGTCTTGTCCGCGCGGGTGACCGGCAGGTTGTACTTCAGGGCCACCTGGGCGAAGCGGACGACGTAGGCGCAGCGGACCCCGCGTACGGGAGGGAGCCAGGACGCCGGTCCCGAGCCGCCCTTGGCCTCGTTGGCGTCGCCGTACACCGGCAGGAGGTTGAGCGGGTCGTTGGCGATGCGCTTGCGCTTGGACAGCGGCCAGCGGGAGGCCCCCATCCGCCACTCGTAGGACAGCGGGACCACGTGGTCGACCTGGATCTCGTCGGAACGCTTCTTGGTCCAGCGGACGATCCGGCCGGTGTAGGGATCGCGCAACTTCATGGAGACGACCACGCAGTCGGATCCGCGACGGTAGCGCACGTCCTCGCCGTCGCGGGCCAGCAGGTCGTCGCGGGTACGGCAGCCGTTGCGCGCGTACGGCACTCCCCTGGCGGTGTCGGCCCAGTTCTCGCCGAACCTGGCACGGCT
The DNA here is from genome assembly GCF_051918945.1 of Streptosporangium sp. LJ11. NCBI lineage: Bacteria > Bacillati > Actinomycetota > Actinomycetes > Streptosporangiales > Streptosporangiaceae > Streptosporangium > Streptosporangium sp. LJ11. Next base: position 101,818 of record NZ_JBPXMB010000008.1, on the reverse strand, counting down.
GTAGCCGGCCTTGGAACCCATCGGCCCGACCCGGAGCCTCCCGATCAGCCTGACGGCGATGCCCCGGTCTCCGGTCGACCTGACGGGCGCCAGTCCGGGGCCCACACCGTCCGGGTTGTCCAGCGGCGCGACCCGGGCCGGCGCGGCCCTCGCGCGCGTGTCGTCGTGCGTCGACAGTGAGAAGAGCACCGCGGCGCCGAGCATCACGGTGACCACCCCCCGCGTGCTCACCCATGCCTCCAGAAGGGTCTACAGGCTCGTGCTTGACCGATTCCCGGCAATCCCCTGGTTGACACGGGGGTGTCCGCTGGTTGAGACCGTACCCGGAGGGCGGCCGGTCGGGGCCGGAAGCGGTCAGGGCTGGAAGCGGTAGCCCATGCCCGGTTCGGTGAGCAGGTGGACCGGGTGGGCGGGGTCACGCTCCAGTTTCTTGCGCATCTGGGCCATGTACTGGCGGAGGTAGTTGGTCTCCTTGCCGTAGGCGGCGCCCCAGACGTCGTTCAGCAGGCGGCGCTGGGTGATCAGCTTGCCGGGGTTGCGGACCAGGATCTCCAGCAGGCGCCACTCGGTGGGGGTCAGCCGCACGCCGCCGGAGACGGTCTTGCCCGCCAGGTCCACCTCGTGCTCGCCGATCACGAACCGGGCCGGTTCCTCCTCGGTGACCGAGGCGCGACGCGACACCGCGCGGATCCTGGCGAGCAGCTCGTCGACGCCGAACGGCTTGATGACGTAGTCGTCGGCGCCCGCGTCGAGGGCCTCCACCTTGTCGCGGCCCTCGGCCCTGCCGGACAACACGATGATCGGGACGGTGGTCCAGCCGCGCAGCCCGTGGATGACGTCCACCCCGTCCATGTCGGGCAGGCCGAGGTCGAGCACGACCAGGTCGGGGTGCCTGTCGGCGGCCTGGCGCAGGGCGGCGGCGCCGTCGCCGGCCACGGCCACCTCGTACCCGCGGGCGGCCAGGTTGATCCGCAGCGCCCGCAGGAGCTGGGGCTCGTCGTCGACGACGAGGATGCGCGTCACAGGTCCTCCACAGGTGCGGGCGCGGCCCGGTGCCGCGGGAAGACGGGCAGGGTCAGGACCATGGTGAGGCCTCCGCCCGGTGTCTCGTCCGGTACGAGGGTGCCGCCCATCGCCTCCGCCAGCCCCCGGGAGAGCGCGAGGCCGAGACCGACGCCGGTGGCGTTGTCGCGGTCGCCGAGCCGTTGGAAGGGCATGAAGACCCGGTCGCGCGACTCCTCGGGGATGCCCGGCCCCCGGTCGACGACCCTGATCTCCATGTGGTCGCCGTCCACGCTCGCGCCGACCAGCACGGCGACGCCCGGCGGGCTGTAACGGACGGCGTTGGAGACGAGGTTGACCAGTACGCGTTCGAGCAGCGCGGGGTCGGCGGCGATCTCGGGGAGATCCTCGGGCAGGCGGTTCAGCACCCGGTCGTGCGGCGGGCCCAGTTCGTCGACGACCCGGGGGACGATCTCCTCGAGCGCCGTCGGCTGGAGGGTCAGCCCGAGCGCCCCCGCCTGCAGGCGGCTCATGTCGAGCAGGTTCACGACCAGGCGGTCCAGCTTGGCCAGGGACTCGTCGGCCGTGGCGAGCAGTTCCTCCCTGTCGTCCGGCGACCAGTCGACGTCGGTGGCGCGCAGGCCCTCCACGGCCGCCCTGGCCGAGGCGAGCGGGGTGCGCAGGTCGTGACTGACCGCGGCGAGCAGCGCGGTGCGCATCCTGTCGGCCTCGGCGAGCGGGCGCAGTCGCCCCGCCTGCTCGGCGAGGCGGTGGTGGCGCAGCGCCACCGCCGCCTCGGCGGCGAACGCCTCCAGCACCCTGCGGCCGGACGTGCCGGGCAGCCACCCGCGTACGGCCAGTACCAGGTCGTCGTCGACGACCACGTCGGTGCCGGCGACGCCGGGACGGGTGGACGGCTCCCCGCCCCCGGTCGCCACGATCCGCCAGCCGTCCGAGCGATCCGAGCCGTCGGGACCGTCCGAGGTCTCCGGGCCGGACGGGCCGGACGGGCCGTCGGGCCGGCGTTCCAGCAGGGTGACGGAGGCCAGCCCGAAGATCTCCCTGAGCCGGGAGAGCAGGGACGGCAGCGCCGCCTCGCCCCGGAGCACGTATCCGGCGAGGGTCGCCAGCACCTCGGCCTCCGCGCCCGCGAGGGCGGCCTCCCTGGCGCGGCGGGCCGCCAGGTCGACGACCGCGCTCACCATGATCGCGACCAGCACGTAGACGACCAGGGCGAGCAGGTTCTCCGGTCGCGTCACGGCCAGCGAGTGGAACGGCGGCGTGAAGTACCAGTTGAGGAGGGCGAATCCGGCCACCGCGGCGGTGATCGCGGGCCACATGCCGCCGGCCAGCGCGACGCAGACCACCATCAGCAGGAACAGCAGTATCACGCTCGGCAACGTCGCGTGACCGAGGCCCAGGAGGACGGCGGTGAGCAGGGGGAGCCCGAGCAGCGCCGTCCCCCAGCCGGCGAGCCTGCGGGAGCGGGTGAGCGCGGCGCGCGACGGGCCGCGGACGCCGGACCTCCCCACCCCCTCGTGGGTGACCATGTGGACGTCGACGGTCCCCGAGGCCGCGGCCGTGGTCACCCCGACCCCCCGGGACAGGGTCCGCGCGAGCCGTCCGCGCCGGGAGACCCCCAGCACCAGTTGCGTGGCGTTCACCCGCCGGGAGAAGTCCAGCAGCGCCCGCGGCACGTCGTCGCCCACCACCTGGTGGTAGCCGCCGCCCAGGCTCTCCACCAGCGCGCGCTGCCGGGCCAGGCGCGCCGGATCGGCGTTCGCCAGGCCGTCGGCCATCGTCACGTGCACCGCCAGCAGGTCCGCCCTCGGGGACCTGGCCGCGATCCGCGCCGCCCGGCGCACCAGGGTCTCCCCCTCCGGGCCCCCCGCCAGCGCCACCACCACCCGCTCCCGGGTCTCCCGCACCCCGGCGACGCGGGGCTCGGCGCGGTAGCGGCCGAGGCTGTCGCCGACCTCTCCCGCCACCCACAGCAGCGCCAGCTCGCGCAGCGCCGTCAGGTTGCCCGGCCGGAAGTACGTCGACAGTGCCGCGTCCGCTCTCTCCGGCGCGTACACGTCGCCGTGCGCCACCCGGCGGCGCAACGCCTCCGGGGTCATGTCCACCAGCTCCACCTGCCCGGCCCGCCGCACCACCTCGTCGGGCACCGTCTCGCGCTGGACCACCCCGGTGATCTCCTCGACGGCCTCCCCGAGCGACTCCAGGTGCTGGACGTCGAGGGTGGAGACCACGTCGATCCCGGCCTCCAGGATCTCCTCCACGTCCTGCCAGCGCTTGGCGTTGCGCGAGCCCGGCACGTTGGTGTGGGCCAGCTCGTCGACCAGGACGACCTCCGGCCTCCGCGCGATGACGGCGTCCACGTCCAGCTCGCCGAACACGGCCCCGCGGTGCTCCGCCGCCACCCGCGGGACGATCTCCATCCCCTCCAGCAGCCTCTCGACGCGCTCGCGACCGTGCGTCTCCACCAGCCCGACCACCACGTCCGTACCGCGCTCCCCGAGCCCACGCCCCTCGGCCAGCATCGCGAAGGTCTTGCCCACCCCGGGGGCCGCCCCCAGGTAGACGCGCAGCCGTCCGCGTGCCATGCAGCCCGTCCCTCACCGATCGCCGAATCCCTGCCGGATGCCGGGCCGGACCCGGCCGTTCTCCCCTGAGGCCAGGCTACGGCGGGCGGTCTCCCGGCCGATCAGGTGACCCGGTGGGCGGCGGCGGACGGCGACCGGGTCAGAGCCAGTTGCGCTTCTTGAACGCCCGGTAGAGCAGCACCGTGCCCACGATGATCAGGATCGTGGACGTCCAGAACCCGACCGACTGGGCGAAACCGGGGTAGGGCACGTTCTGCCCGTAGAAACCGGTGATCATCGTGGGCACCGCGATGATGGCCGCCCAGCTGGTGATCTTCTTCATGATGTCGTTGAGCCGGAACCCCTGCTGGTTCATGTGGGCCTCGCGGACGTTGCTCACCAGGTCCTGCAGGGACTCGCTCCACTCGGCGGTGCGCAGGGTGTGGTCGTAGATGTCCTGGTAGTACGGGGCCAGCTTGGGATCCAGGACGTCCTCCCTGCGCAACAGGCTGCCCACGACCTCGCGCGTCGGCACCGCCAGCCGCCGGAAGCGCACCAGCTTCTTGTGCATGTCGTAGGTCCGGCGCTGGATGTGCGGCATGTCCCCGGGGTTGTCCTGGAAGAGATCGTCCTCCAGCTCCTCGACCCGGTCGTCCACCCCCTGGAGCACCTCGAAGTAGCCGTCCACGATGTGGTCGAGCAGGCCGTGCAGCAGGTACGGCACCCCGAACCTGACCATGCCGGCGTTGGCGTCCCAGCGCCTGATCACGTCGTCGATGTCGAGCTCGGGGTTCTCTCTCACGGTGACCAGGGCGTTCTTGGTCGCGAAGATCGAGACCTCGATGAAGTCGATCCCCGTCTCCACCAGTTTCGCCGCGTAGGCGGTGATGAACAGGTGGCTGTCGTAGGTGTCGAGCTTGGGACGCTGGTGGCTGTGCAGCGCGTCCTCGACCGCGAGGGGGTGGAGACCGAGCTCCTCACTGATCTTCGCCAGGTCCGCCTTCGTGGGCGAGCAGAGGTCGAACCAGACGACGGCGGACTCGTCCTCCACGTGTTCGGAGATGTCGTCGATGGGAAAGCCCTCGGCCTCCAGGACGCCGTTGCGATACAGGCGGGTACGGTCCATGGGCGTCAACCCTAAACCTGCCGCGGCAGGCCCGGAATCTCCGGGAGATCCGTATTGCCGCCCTGTGGCATCTCCGGCGACGTCCTGGCTCCGGCCGTGATCCCCTACGCCGCCGCGGAGGGGACCGGCTGTCCGGAAGCGGCGGGTGCGGCGAGGAGGCGGCGAACGTGCCGCACGGCGGTACGGCCGGCGCGGTTGGCGCCGACGGTGCTGGCGGAGGGACCGTAGCCGACCAGGTGAACCCGGGGGTCGAGGAGGGCCCGGGTGTCCTCGACCCGGATGCCGCCGCCGGGCTCGCGCAGGCGCAGCGGGGCCAGGTGGCCGACGACGGGCCGGAAGCCGGTCGCCCAGAGGATCACGTCCGCCCTGACCAGGCGGGCGGGCCCACCTGGCCCGGCGTCCCAGGCCACGCCCTCGGGGGTGATCCTGTCGAACATCGGCAGCCGGTCGAGGACACCCGCCGCCATGGCCGCCTCCACCTGGGGGGTCACCGGATATCCGGTGGCCCCGACCACGCTGCCCGGTACGAGCCCGGCTCGGACGCGGGCGTCGACCCTGGCGACGGCCTCGCGGCCGAGGTTCTCGTTGAGCGGCCCCCTGACGAAGGCGGGAGGGCGCCGGGTGACCCAGGTGGTCGTGGCGACCTCCGCGATCTCCATCAGGAGCTGGACGCCCGAGGCCCCGGCGCCGACCACCACCACGCGCATGCCCGCGAACTCCTCGCGGCTCACGTAGTCGGCGGTGTGGAGCTGGCGCCCCCGGAACGTCTCCTGGCCCGGATAGCGGGGCCAGAACGGGCGGTCCCAGGTGCCGGTGGCGTTGATCAGCGCGCGTGCCGACCAGTCACCGGCCCCGGTCTCCACCAGCAGCCGCCCTTCCGCGCCCTCCCGGACGGCCCGCACCTCGACCGGGCGGCGTACCGGCAGCTCGAAGGCCCGCTCGTAGGCGGCGAAGTATTCGGAGACGACCTCGGCCGAGGGCCGGGTCGTGTCGACGGCGCCCAGCGGCAGCCCCGGCAGGTCGTGCACGTGGTGGGTGGCGCCGAGGGTGAGGGACGGCCAGCGGAACTGCCACGCGCCGCCGGGCCCGGGGGAGCGGTCGAGCACCGTGAAGTCCAGCCCGGCCCGGCGCAGGAAGTAGGCGCTGGAGAGCCCCGCCTGCCCCGCGCCGATGACGACGACGTCAATGTTCGTGGCGTTTCGCGGCAGCTCGTCCTTCACATTCCCTGGCAACCATCGGCATCCGATGAATAATCCCGCTCGCCGAGGGCAGCAGTGGCTACCACAACAGCCAAAGCCTGAGGTGGTAGCCACATGATAGTGCTGGGACTTCTCTTGATCGTACTCGCGGGTGCGACCGTGATCGCGGTCTCCTGGGACGAGACCGCAGCATCGACCACCACCGCTTCGTTCACCGTGTTCGACCGCCTGTTCCAGTTCACCCAGCTGGAGCTCTTCTTCGCGGGCGTGGCCACCGGAGCGGTCTTCCTGCTCGGCCTGGGGATGATGTTCTCCGGTATGCGGCGCTCGGCCGTGAAGCGTCGCAGCCTCCGCGCCTCGCGGATGGAGGCGCGTGACCGCGTCACCCGCCTGGAGGAGGAGAAGCGGGAGCTGGAGCGCAAGCTCGAAGAGACCCCCGCGACCGCCACGACCACGGCCACGACCCCCGCGGTCGACCGCGACCGCGACGGCGTCGACGACCGCGTCGAGGACACCGCGCCCCACCCCCGGGTCGAGGTGCCCCGTCAGCCCTCCACCGACCAGCTCGTGGCCGGTCGCCACGGACGCTCGGACCACCGCTAGTCACATCCCCTTTCAGCCGGTGCGCCCCGCAGGCCGCACCGGCTGAGGCATGCCCGGACCTCCCTCGCCCGCGTCCGCGCCCGGATCCTGCCCCTGATCCGGCACGGTCTCGCCCACCGGGGCCTCGCCCACCGGCGCCCCGTCGGCCGGGGTTCGAGCGGGTTTCCCGCGACGGTGCAGGAGCGTCATGAGCCCGCCCGCGACGAGCCCCCAGAACGCGGCGCCCACGCCCAGGAGCGTCAGTCCCGACGCGGTGACCACGAAGGTGACGACCGCGGCCTCCCTGCCCTCGGGGTCGGCGACGGCCGAGACGACGGCCGAGACGAGCGCGCCGAGCAGGGCGAGGCCGGCGACGGCCTCGACGAGCAGCGGCGGGGAGAGCAGCACGAGCGCGGTGGCCAGCCCCGAGCCGATCCCAAGGACGATCATCGAGACGCCCGAGGCGACCGAGGCGATCCACCGGCGGGCCGGATCGGGGTCGGCGTCGGGCCCGGCGGACAGCGCGGCGCTGATCGCCGCCAGGTTCACCGCGTGGCCGCCCAGCGGGGCGGCCAGCGTGCTCGCCAGGCCGGTGGAGACGAGGATCCCGCGCAGCGGGGGGCGGTAGCCGTACCCGGCGAGGACCGCCATGCCCGGCACGTTCTGCGCGGCCATGGTGACCAGGAACAGCGGGAGCGCGACGCCGACCATCGCCTGGGCGTTCCAGGAAGGGACGGTGACCTCCAGTACCGGCCGTACGTCCACCGCGCCCAGCCCGGGACCGGTCAGCGCGATGGCCACGACGGCGACGAGGAGGGCCACCGGGATCGCCCACCTGCGGGCGAACCTGCTCAGCAGCGCCCAGGTGAGCACGACGGGACCCGCCATCAGCGGTATCTCGGCGAGCGCCCTGACCGGCGCGACGCACAGGTCGAGCAGGACCCCGGCGAGCATGGCACCGGCGATCGGCGTGGGGATGGACGCGATCCACCGGCCCAGGACGGGGAAGAGACCGGCGGCGGTGAGAAGGAGTCCCGAGACCGCGAACGCCCCGACCGCGGCGGGAAAACCGCCCTGCACGGCACCGGTCGCGACCAGCAACGCCGCTCCGGGAGTGGACCAGGCGATGACGATCGGGACGCGCTGCCGCAGGCTCAGCCAGACGGCCACCACGCCGATGGCCACGCAGAGGACGAGGAGCCCCGACGCCGCCTGCCGCTGGTCGGCGCCCACCGCCCTGAGCCCTGCCAGGACCACGGCGAAGGAGCTGGCGAAACCGACCACCGCGGCCACCACTCCGGCCAGCACGGGTTGAAGCACGCGTGTCATGTTCGGTCCTCGGGGGACGGCGCCGCCCGTTCCGTAAACGGAACGGTTCTTGTGCTGCACGATAGCCCCATGGACTCCGGAGCACAAAGCCCCAGGCCCCCCAAGGACACCGGCACGCCCGACCGGCCCGCTGCCGCCACCCGTGCGGCCGGCACACCCTCGGCGGACACCGACGCGCTCGACCGGCTCTCAGGGAACGCCGGCGCACCCGGCGAACCCGCCGTGGACGGCGGCACCCCCGACATCGGGCGGCGGATCCGCCGGCTGCGCGAGGAGCGCGGCATCTCCCTGTCCGCCCTCGCCCGCGCCGCCGGTGTCGGCAAGGCCACGCTCTCCGGCCTGGAGAACGGCACCCGCAACCCCACCCTGGAGACCCTCTGGGCGATCACCGCCGAGCTCGGCGTCCCTCTGGCGATGGCCGTCGGCACCCCGCCGCCGGTGGACGCGGGCGGGAGCGGGCGAGCCCAGGTGGTCCCCGTCGTCCACGGCACGGCCGTCGAGGGGACGCTGCTCCAGGTCTTCGAGGACGAGAAGGTCACGTACGAGCTCTACCGGCTGGTGCTCCGGGCGGGGACGACGCAGGTCTCGCCCGCCCACCACGAGGGTGTCACCGAGCACGTCACCGTCTTCGCCGGAACGCTGAGCGCCGGACCGGCCGGGGCTCCCCTGCGGGCCGGTCCCGGCGAGCACATCTCCTGGCGGTCGGACGTCCCGCACGCGTACGCCGTCCTCGGGGACCAGGACGTCCACGCCAGCCTGCTCATCCGCTACCCGCGCCGCTGATCCCGGCGTCCCTCGCGGACCCGATCGCATTCCTAAAACACGTAAAAAGTAATATTTCCCCCATGACACCACGGTCCATGGCGATCCTCTTCTGGGCCACGGGCGTGGTGGCCTACGTCATCGCCGTCTTCCACCGGCAGTCACTGGGCGTGGCGGGCATCGAGGCGGCGGCGAGGCTCGACGTCGGCGCGGCGGGGCTCTCGGTCCTGGCCATGTGCCAGCTGCTGGTCTACGCGGGCATGCAGGTGCCCGTCGGAATGCTGGTCGACCGCCTCGGTTCCAAGCGCATGCTGGTCCTGGGTGCCGCGGTGATGGCCTGCGGCGAGCTCGTCTTCGCCCTGGCCGGAGGGCTGCTGCCGGGGGTCGCCGGGCGGGCGCTGATCGGGTGCGGGGACGCGATGACGTTCATCAGCGTGATCAGGCTGGTCGGCCTGTCCTTCCCCGCCCGCCGCAACCCGCTGATGGTCCAGCTCACCGGCCTGCTCGGCCAGCTCGGCGCGATCGCCTCCGCGGTCCCCCTCATCTACTCCCTGCACACGTACGGCTGGACGCCGACCTTCCTGGGCGCCGCCGTCCTGGGCCTGGTCTCCGCGTTCCTGCTGGTCACGGTGCTGCGCGACCCCCGCCCCGAACGTACGGGGGAGCCACCGAGCCTGAAGGCCGCCTGGGCCGAGCCGGGCACCCGGCTGGGCATGTGGACCCACGCCGCCACCCAGTGCTCAGGCGCGGCGTTCCTGCTGCTGTGGGGATATCCGTTCCTGGTCCAGGGCCAGGGGCTGACCCCCGCGACGGCGGGCGTGCTGCTGACCACGCTGACCCTGTGCGGCATGGTGTGCGGGCCGCTGCTCGGCTATCTCGCCGGGCGGTTCCCCTTCCACCGCTCCCGGATGGTGCTCATCGTGATCGGCACCACCGCCGGGGCGTGGACCGCCGTGCTGGTCTGGCCGGGACGGGCGCCGTTCTGGCTGCTGGTGGCGCTCGTGGTGGTGCTGGCGGCGAACGGCCCCGGGTCGATGATCGGCTTCGACTACGCCAGGACCTTCAACCCGGCCACCCGGATCGGCGCGGCCACCGGCATCGTGAACGGCGGCGGCTTCGTCGCGTCCGTGGTGGTGATCGCCCTGATCGGCGTCACCCTCGACCTCCTGGGCGACACCGGCCTGGACTCCTTCCGGTGGGCGTTCGCCACCCAGTACCCGATCTGGGCACTGGGCGCCGTCCAGGTCGTCCGCTACCGGGGCAAGGCGCGGCGCCGCCTGCTCCCGGCCGCCGCCGTCCGGACGAGCTCCTGACGACCCCGGCTCAGACGATCCTGGTGAAGGGCTCGGCGAAGTGGGCGGTGCCGATCATCCCGCCCTCCGCCCTGACCCGGTCGAGCAGCTCCACGCGCGTGGTGGCGGCCAGCTCGGGGTCGGCGTCGTAGAGGTAGGGCACCCACGGGTCCTCCAGCTGCACCGGATGCAGCACCACGTCGCCGGTCAGCACCAGATCGCCGACCTGCACGACCTGGTGGCCGGGAGTGTGCCCCGGGGTGAGCAGCACCCGGATGCCGGGCAGCACCTCCGCCCCGCCGTCCACCGCCTGCACCCGCTCGCCCAGCGGCCGGACGACGTGGTCGAGGACCGCCTCGCCCGCCGCGTCGATCTCGGCGCGCTGCAGGACGTGCCGGGCGTCGGCGAAGACCGGCGCCCCCGCGACCACCGCACCGCTCGCGTGGTCGCTGTGCAGGTGCGTGATGACCACCGCGTCCACCTCCTCGGGGGCCGTCCCCACCCGGGCCAGCTCCGCGCCCAGGGCGCCGGGCACCGGCGCCCAGCTCGCCGCGGGCGAGTCGCGGGGACCGATGCCGGTGTCGACCAGCACCGTGCGGCCCGCCGCGTCGCGCAGCAGGTAGCAGTGGAAGTGCAGGATCCACTCGTCCGACTCGCCGTGGCGGCCACCGGGGAACATCTGCGGCATCGGGCGCCGGATCGCGTCGCCCATCGGTCCCACCGCGTCGCACAGCGGGAACACCTCGACCCCGGCGACCGTTATGGGTTGATGTAGCATCCGCTCTCCTGTTCGGGATGGGGCAACGGTGCTACCGTGATACCGGGCGTGACGCACCGCTGGCTAGGCCGCGTGCGATGATCCGCCCCCGTTTCTCGCTTTTCTCTCTCGGCACCGCCCCTGTCCCAGGCGTGCGGTCCCGATCTCCCGATCTCCCGTGAAAGGTCATTCATGACCGCCGAACCCGTTTTCAGAGAACCCACCGTCGAAAAGATCACTGCCAAGAAGGTGCCGCGTCCCCGTGGAGGCGACTCGGGCACCATCAGGAAGGCCCCTCGGGGGAACGGCGCGACCACGGCCGGACGGTCCCCCGGACGCGACGCCCCCGCCGAGACCGTGACCGGCCTGCTCGACGTCCGCGACCGGACCGGACACCTGCGGACAGGCGGTTACCTGCCGTCCCCGCGCGACGTCCGCGTACCCCCCTCCCAGATCTCCGAGTACGGCCTGCGCCCCGGCGACCACGTCGTGGCCACCGCACGCGCCCCGTACGAGAGGCTGGAGGGGGTGGAGAGCGTGAACGGCGCCGCCGCCCGGCGGCACCGGCCCGACTTCGCGGACATGACCCCGATCCACCCGCGCGACCGGCTCCGCCTGGAGACCGGATCGCTGACCGGCAGGGTCGTCGACCTGTTCACGCCGGTCGGCAAGGGCCAGCGCGGGCTGATCGTCGCCCCGCCCAAGGCGGGCAAGACGATGGTCCTGCAGGACCTGGCCGCCGCGATCACCGCCAACCACCCGGACTGCCACCTCATGGTCGTGCTCGTCGGCGAGCGCCCCGAGGAGGTCACCGAGATGCGCGAGTCCATCCACGGCGAGGTCGCCGCGTCCACGTTCGACCGTCCCGACCGCGACCACACCGCCGTCGCCGAACTCGCCGTCGAGCGCGCCAAGCGCCTCGCCGAGGCCGGGCACGACGTCGTCCTCCTGCTCGACTCCCTCACCCGGCTCGCCCGCGCGTACAACAACCTCGCCCCCGGTGGCGGGCGCACCCTCGCCGGAGGCATCGACGCCACGGCGCTGCTCCCCCCGCGCCGCTTCTTCGGCGCCGCCCGCAACCTGCGCGACGGCGGCTCGCTCACCATCCTCGCCACCGCGCTGGTCGAGACCGGCTCACGGATGGACGACAGCCTCTTCGAGGAGTTCAAGGGCACCGGCAACATGGAACTGCGCCTCAGCCGCGCCCTCGCCGACAAGCGCCTCTACCCCGCCGTCGACCTCGACGCCTCCGGCACCCGCCGCGAGGAGATCCTCCTCGACCCTCAGGAGCGGCAGCTCACCTGGCGGTTGCGCCGCACGCTGGGCGGCCTGGAGCGGCAGCAGGCCCTGGAACTCCTCACCGGCAGGCTCAGTGAGACCCCCTCCAACGCGGCCTTCCTCCGGCAGATCCAGCAGACCGCCTGATCCGCCGTCCCCGAACCCACGAAGACCCCCGCAGACCCCCGAAGACCCCGAAGACCCCCGCAGACCCCCGCGGGTCCGCGTCCGTCGGGACGATTCGGCTTCGGCGGGACGCGAGATGATGGGGAGATGCTGGACGATGTCGTCGAACACCTCGCCTGCCCGGTCTGCCGCGGCTCCCTGGAGCTCGGGGAGCGGGTCCTGCGGTGCGCCCTGGGGCACGGCTTCGACGTGGCCAGGCAGGGATACGTCAGCCTGCTGACGGGGTCCCGGGTGCCGGGAACGGCCGACAGCGCGGCCATGGTGGCGGCCAGGGACGCGTTCCTCGCCGCCGGGCACTACGCCCCGCTGGCGGAGGCGGTCGCCGGCGCCTGCCGTACCGACGCGAGGGTGGTGGCCGACGCCGGTGCCGGGACGGGCCACTACCTCGCGCGGGCGCTCGACGGGCTGCCGGAGGCCGCCGGGGTGGCGCTGGACGTCTCCAAACACGCGATCAGACGGGCCGCGCGGGCCCATCCCCGGCTGGGGGCGGTCGTGGCCGACGTGTGGAGACCGCTGCCGCTGGGAGATGACACGATAGATGTGCTTCTCAATGTGTTCGCCCCCAGAAATGGGGCAGAGTTCGCACGAGTGCTCAAGGGGGACGGTGAGCTCGTAGTGGTCACACCGACCTCGCGGCACCTATCGCCACTGGTGGAGCGGCTGGGGCTCCTGTCGGTGGACGACTCGAAGGAGCGGCGTGTGGCGGAGAGCCTGAACGAGCACTTCGTCGAGACCGGCCGGAGCACTCTCGCGTTCGAGATGGCCCTGGGGCATGATGCGGTCGAGGCGGTCGTGGGAATGGGGCCCAGCGCCTGGCATACGGACACGGAAGTTATGCGAAGAAAGATCGCAGAACTCCCAGAAATGTGCCTCGTGGAGGCTTCTTTCCGTATGTCTATCTTTAAGCACCACCTCTGAGCAAGCTGTGTGCTTGACAGCCCCTTCGGGGCACCTGTTACTGATGTGACTTTTAGTCCGAAATTCCCTGACATTACTCAAGCAATTAGCCGGTGAAGGCGACATACTGGACCGCAATCCGGCGAGCCCGCGCCTGGACGCGTGAAGCTGACACCTTGACGGAGGGAAGCGCCATATGAAGGCGGAGGAGCGCTGGCAGGCCAGGTTCCGTGCGCCGCGCGCGACGTTGCCCGTGTGGGCGAGCCAGGCTCCCAGCCGGTCCGTCTACCGCAGCAACGCCTCGGGGGCGTGGGAGGTCTACGCCTGGGACCGCGCGGGCGGCTCCGCCCGTCAGGCGACCTCGCGTCCCAAGGGCACCTCGCACGGCGCGATCGATCCCACCGGGCAGTGGATCTGGTGGTTCGACGACACCGACGGCGACGAGTGGGGCCGGTGGATGCGCCAGCCCTTCTACGGCGGCCCCGACCAGCCGGTCGACCTCGCCCCCGGATTCCCCGCCGGGCTCGGGCTCTCGGCGACGGGCGACGCGGTCGTCGGCATGGCCAGGCCCGGACAGGGTTTCACCATCCATCTCGTACGGCCGGGCGAGCCCGCGCGGACGATCTACGAGCACACCGAGGCGGCCGCCGTCTCCGCGGTCTCCCTGGACGGCTCGCTGATCGCGATCAGCCACAGCGAGCACGGCGACGCCAGGCACCCCGGGCTGCGCGTGCTCCGGCGCAACGGCGAGGTCGTCGGCGACCTGCACGACGGTCCCGGCAAGGGGGTCGTCGGCCTGCGCTTCGCCCCGCTGTCCGGGGACCGCCGCCTGCTCACCCTGCACGAGCGCAGGGGCCGCCGCGAGCCCCTCGTCTGGGACCCCGAGACCGGCGACCAGCGGGAGATCTGGCTGCGCGACCCGGGCGAGATCACCGCCGACTGGTACGACGACGGCCGCTCGCTGCTCGTCGTGCGCGGCAACCGGGGGCGCACCTATCTGACCCGCTACGACCTTCCGGGCGGCGGGCTCTTCCCGATCGAGACCCAGCACGGCGTGATCGACGCCGCCGCCCCCCGCCCCGACGGCTCCGTCGAGTACTCCTGGTCCAGCGGGGCCCACCCGCCGCTGATCCGGTCGACCAGCGGCCACGTGGTGATGAACCACGGCGGCCCCACCTCGCCCCCGTCGGTCCCGGTCGAGGACGTGGACGTGGAGGGGCCGGGCGGCCGCATCCACGCCCTGGTCTCCCGCCCCGAGCGCGGCTCGGGCCCCTTCCCCACGGTCTTCATGCTGCACGGCGGGCCCACCGCCCAGGACGACGACTCCTTCGTGCCGCAGGTGGCAGCCTGGGTGGATCTCGGCTTCGCGGTCGTACGGGTCAACTACCGGGGCTCCACCGGATACGGCTCGGCCTGGCGGAACGCCCTGCACGGCGACGTCGGGCACATCGAGCTGGCCGACGTGGCCGCCGTCAGGGACACGATGGTCGACCGCGGCGTCTGCGACCCCGACCGGCTGGTGCTGTCCGGCGCCTCCTGGGGCGGCTACCTCACGCTGCTCGGCCTGGGCACCCAGCCCAAGATCTGGGCGGCGGGCATCGCCACGGTGCCGATCGCCGACCACGTCGCCACCTACGAGGAGGAGACGGAGGCGCTGCGCTCCTACCACCGCGCGCTGCTCGGCGGCTCGCCCGAGGAGCAGCCCGAGCGGTACGCGAACAGCTCGCCGATCACCTACGTCGACCAGGTCGAGGCCCCGCTGCTGATCCTCGCCGGGGAGAACGACCCGCGCTGCCCGATCGGGCAGATCGAGGCGTACGTGGCCCGGCTCGCCGAGCGCGACCACGAGCACCGGGTGTACCGCTACGACGCGGGTCACGGCTCCCTGGTCGTCTCCGAGCGGATCGCGCAGATGTCGGCCCAGCTGGATTTCGCCAGAAAGCACGTGAATACCGATATATAGCCCACATCGCCCGGTGAGAGGGTGACGGTCTCGCCCGTACGGTCCCCGGGTCGTGCGGGCGATCTCGCCCGGCAGGTGGACGGCCCCGTCAACGGCCCGTCCGGCCGGTGGGCAGCCCCGTCAACGGGCCTCCTCCCCCGGGTGGGCGACCCCGTCAGCGGGCGCGCAGGACCACGATCGCCATGTCGTCGGCGCTCGGCTCGGGGGCGAAGTCCTGGACCGCGCGGCGGATCCGCTCGGCGACCGCCCTCGCCGACAGCCCCGCGCACTCGGCCAGCAGCTTGGCCAGCCCCCCGTCGTCGTCGAGCAGCCGCCCGTCCCTGCGACGCTCGGTGACCCCGTCGGTCACCGCGAGAAGCACGTCACCGGGGTCGAGATGGACGAGCTCCGCCTTGAAGGTCGCCTCGGGGAAGACGCCCAGCAGCGACTGCGAGGTCACCACGGCCTCCACGACGCCGCTGGGCCGCAGCCGCAGCGCCTCCGGGTGCCCCGCGGAGACCATCGCCACGTCCAGGCCGGTCGGCACGGGCCTGATCTCCCCGTGCAGCAGCGTCAGGAAGCGGGCGCGCTCGCCCTCCTCCAGGATCGCCTGGTTGAGGCGGTCGAGGACGGCGGCCACCCCGTACCCCTCCCGCGAGAGCAGGCGCAGGGTGTGGCGGGCCAGGCCGGTGACCGCGGCGGCCTCGGGGCCGGTCCCGCAGACGTCGCCCACCGCGAACCGCCAGGAGCCGTCGCCGGCCGCGAAGAGGTCGTAGAAGTCCCCGCCGACCTCGTTGGTCTCCCCCGCGGGCTCGTAGACCACCGCGGGGTCCAGACCGGGGATCTCGCCGGGCTCGTCGGGAGGGAGCAGGCTGCGCTGCAGGGCCCGGTTGGCCGCCGCCTGGGTGGCGTACAGCAGGGCGTTGTCCAGGGCGAGCGCGGCACGGCGGCCGATGTCCTCGGCGTACTGGAAGACGTCCTCGGCGAACCGGTCGGGCCGCCCCAGGCACATCGCGCCCAGCGTGCGCCCGCGCGCGAGGAGCGGGATGACCAGCACCTGCGAGTCGGCGAACTGCATGGAGCCGCCGGCCTGCGGGATCTGGACGCTGGCGAGCTCCTCCCGGAGCTCGTCGATGCGCCGCTCGTCGGTGTGCCAGAGGTAGGCTGGACGCTGCGGGCCGCCGCCGTTGCTCCAGGTGTAGACGGCACACCAGGTGGCCAGCCGTGGCACCACGATCTGCGAGATGATCGCGGGCACCATGTCAGGGTCGAGGGTGCCCGCCAGCAGGTCGCTGGCGTCGGCGAGAAAACCCATCCAGATCGGCCCGCGGCTGGGTTCCTCGGCGGTCCACTCCGAGGACGGCCGCCCGGAGGAGCCGGGCAGCCGGATCCTGGCCCAGTGCGTACGCTGCTGACCGGCGAAGGTGACACCCCATTCCTCCACCGGTACGGACGGGGCGCCGGGGCTCCCGTCGGGGGCCCGCTTCTGGCGCACCTCGATCTGCAGCCCGTCGCCCAGATGGCTCCAAACGATCTCAAAAGAGGCATCGGTCACCTGTGACGACAGGTCGGCCGCCAGCCGCTCGGCGACCGCCAGAACGGACGCGGCGGCCCAGGCGGTCATCACCTCGATGGTGAACCGCCTGGCGGCAGGAACGGCCGTGTGTCCTGGGGCGAAGGTCGCCGCCAGGACGGCGCGTGGAGCACTGGTCACTGTTCCGTGACTACCACACTTCCCGTTGACATGGGGTGAATCGAAGGTGGGACTACACATTGCGCACCGTGACAGACTGGGGTGACTCACGGCTGCGCCCCCGGGAGTCAAGGAGGTCATATGACCACGGTCAACACCGTGCCCGACGTCGAGGAGCGACGTTACAGCGAATCGGATCTGCGACCAATCTTGCAGACGCTCATCACCTGGCGCGACGGTGACTTCCGCCGCCGGGTGCCGCACGCCCCGCCGGGAATCCTCAGCGAGATCCGCCTGCTGCTCAACGAGGTGGCCGATCGCCGCGAGCACCTGGCCAACGAGCTGCACCGGGTCCGCCGCGAGGTGGTGAAGGAGGGCCGCTTCGGCGAGCGCCTCACCCCCGGTCCCGGCGTGGGCTCATGGGCCGAGAGCGTCGATTCGGTCAACACGCTGATCGACGCGCTCGTGGGCCCGGTCAGCGGGGCCGCGGACGTGATCGACGCGGTGGCCAAGGGTGATCTGTCCCGCCGGATCGACCTCGACCGCGGTGCCAGGGGCGAGGTGCGCCGCCTCGGCAAGGCGATCAACGGCATGGTCGACCAGCTCTCGCTGTTCACCTCCGAGGTGACGCGGGTGGCCAGGGAGGTCGGCACCGAGGGCCGCCTGGGCGGCCGGGCGAACGTGCGCGGCATGTCGGGAAGCTGGCGCGACCTCACCGAGGCCGTCAACACCATGTCCAGCCGCGTCTCCGCGCAGGTCCGCGACATCGCCGCGGTGACCACCGGGGTCGCGCGAGGCGACCTGAGCCGCAAGGTCACCGTCGACGCGGTCGGCGAGATGTTCGAGCTGAAGAACACCGTCAACACCATGGTCGACCAGCTGCTGGCGTTCGCCGAGGAGGTCACCCGCGTCGCCCGCGAGGTCGGCACCGAGGGCCAGCTCGGCGGCCAGGCACAGGTGCGCGGGGTCTCGGGGGTCTGGAAGGACCTGACCGACAACGTCAACGTGATGGCGGGCAACCTGACCACCCAGGTCCGCGCCATCGCGGCGGTCTCCACGGCGGTGGCGCAGGGTGACCTGTCCAAGAAGATCACCGCGGACGCGCAGGGCGAGATCCTCCAGCTCAAGGACACCCTGAACACCATGGTGGACCAGCTGTCGATGTTCGCCGACGAGGTCACCCGCGTCGCCCGCGAGGTCGGCACCGAGGGCCAGCTCGGCGGCCAGGCCCGCGTACGCGGCGTCTCCGGGGTCTGGAAGGACCTCACCGACAACGTCAACTCCATGGCCAACAACCTCACCTACCAGGTCCGCAACATCGCCGAGGTCACCACCGCGGTCGCGTCCGGCAACCTGACCCGCAAGATCGACGTGAACGCGCAGGGCGAGATCCTCGCGCTGAAGACCACGATCAACACCATGGTCGACCAGCTGTCGTCGTTCGCCTCCGAGGTGAGCCGCGTCGCCCGCGAGGTCGGCTCGGAGGGCCAGCTCGGCGGCCAGGCGCAGGTGCCCGGTGTCTCCGGCACCTGGAAGGACCTCACCGACAACGTCAACGTGATGGCGAACAACCTGACCACCCAGGTCCGCCAGATCGCCGCGGTGTCCACCGCCGTCGCCCAGGGCAACCTGTCCAAGAAGATCACCGCGGACGCGCAGGGCGAGATCCTCCAGCTCAAGGACACCCTGAACACCATGGTGGACCAGCTGTCGATGTTCGCCGACGAGGTCACCCGCGTCGCCCGCGAGGTCGGCACCGAGGGCCAGCTCGGCGGCCAGGCCCGCGTACGCGGCGTCTCCGGGGTCTGGAAGGACCTCACCGACAACGTCAACTCCATGGCCAACAACCTCACCTACCAGGTCCGCAACATCGCCGAGGTCACCACCGCGGTCGCGTCCGGCAACCTGACCCGCAAGATCGACGTGAACGCGCAGGGCGAGATCCTCGCGCTGAAGACCACGATCAACACCATGGTCGACCAGCTGTCGTCCTTCGGTGCGGAGGTCACCCGCGTCGCCCGCGAGGTCGGCTCCGAGGGCAAGCTGGGCGGCCAGGCCCGCGTCGAGGGCGCCGAGGGCATCTGGAAGCGCCTCACCGAGAACGTCAACGAGCTCGCCGCCCGCCTGACCACCCAGGTGCGCGCCATCGCCGAGGTCACCACCGCCGTGGCCACCGGCGACCTGACCCGCTCCATCACCGTCGACGCCGAGGGCGAGATCGGCGAGCTGAAGGACAACATCAACATGATGGTGGCGGTGCTGCGCGACACCACCACCGCCAACCAGGAGCAGGACTGGCTGAAGTCCAACCTGGCGAGGATCTCCCGCCTCATGCAGGGCCACCGCGACCTGATGGAGGTCGCCAAGCTCATCATGAGCGAGCTGACCCCGCTGGTGTCGGCCCACTACGGCGCCTTCTACCTCGCCGAACCCACCGGCGACCGCGACCTGCACCTCATCGCCGGGTACGGCGCCCGCTCCGGCAACGGCCCCCGGCAGCGGTTCGCGACCGGCGAGGGAATCGTGGGACAGGCCGCGATGGAGGGCAGGGGGATCATCCTCGGCAACGTGCCCGCCCGCTACCTGACCGTCGACACCGGACTGAGCACCTCCACGCCCGCGCAGATCGTCGTGCTGCCGGTCCTGTTCGAGACGCAGGTGCTCGGCGTGCTGGAGCTGGCCTCGTTCAGCGAGTTCAGCGAGATCCACCACGACTTCCTGAACCAGCTCGTCGAGACCATCGGCGTCACGATGAACACGATCATCGCCAACTCCAGGACCGAGGACCTGCTGACCGAGTCGCAGCGCCTCACCACCGAGCTGCGGGAGCGTTCCGACGAGCTCCAGCGCCAGCAGGAGGAGCTGCGCCGCTCCAACGCCGAGCTGGAGGACAAGGCCGCGCTGCTGGCCAAGCAGAACCGGGCCATCGAGATCCAGAACTTCCAGATCGAGCAGGCCCGCCGCACGCTGGAGGAGCGCGCCGAGCAGCTCGCGGTCTCCTCCCGCTACAAGTCCGAGTTCCTCGCCAACATGTCCCACGAGCTGCGCACCCCGCTGAACAGCCTCCTCGTGCTGGCCAAGCTGCTCACCGAGAACGCCGAGGGCAACCTCACCGCCCAGCAGGTGGAGTTCGCCAGGACCATCCACGGCGCCGGCTCGGCCCTGCTGCAGCTGATCAACGACATCCTCGACCTGTCGAAGGTCGAGGCGGGCCGGATGGACATCCACCCCCAGCAGATCTCCCTGCCCAAGCTCGTCGACTACTTCGAGGCCACCTTCGCGCCGCTCGCCCAGGACAAGGGCCTGTCGTTCACCGTCGAGGTCGACCCCTCGATCCCGCAGGAGCTCCGCACCGACGAGCAGCGCCTCCAGCAGGTGCTGCGCAACCTGCTCTCCAACGCGATCAAGTTCACTCCCAAGGGAGAGGTGCGGCTGCGCGTGATCCACGCCGGCCGCACCGTCTCCTTCGTGGACGACACCCTGCGCGGCGCCGACGGCATCCTCGCCTTCGAGGTGGTCGACACCGGCATCGGGATCGCCTCCGACAAGCTGGAGGTCATCTTCGAGGCGTTCCGCCAGGCCGACGGGACCACCAGCCGCAAGTACGGGGGGACGGGCCTGGGCCTGTCCATCTGCCGCGAGATCGCCCGTCTGCTCGGCGGCGAGATCCACGTGATCAGCGAGGTCGGCGAGGGCAGCACCTTCACCCTCTACCTGCCCCCGTCGTACGGCGGACCGCTGGCCTCGCGCGACGGCGGGGCGAGCACCCCCAGCGCCTCCCCCCGCAACCCGGCGCTCGTCGGCGTGCTGGAGGAGCCGGACGACCTGCCGGAGCTGACGTTCAACGACGACATGCCCCTGCCGCAGTTCCCGCAGGGCGAGGGCAAGCCGTGGAAGGGCGACGACCCGCTGACCGGGGCGAAGATCCTGATCGTGGACGACGACATCCGCAACGTGTTCGCGCTGACCAGCGTGCTCGAACGCTACGGCTCCACGGTGATCTACGCGGAGAACGGCCGCGAGGGCATCGAGCAGCTCGAGCGCAACGAGGACGTCGCCCTCGTCCTGATGGACATCATGATGCCGGAGATGGACGGTTGGGCCACCACCTCGGCGATCCGCCGGATGCCCCAGTTCGCGGATCTGCCGATCATCGCGCTAACCGCTAAGGTCATGCGAGGTGACCGGGAGAAAAGCATCGCGTCCGGCGCCTCCGACTACGTGCCCAAGCCCGTGGACGTCGACCGCCTCCTGGAGAGGTTGCGCGGCTGGCTGACCCGGGGCAAGCCGGCCGGCGACTCCAACGAAGGCGTGTGATCGATGCCGGACAGAGCCAAGATTCTCCTGGTCGACGACCGGGAGGAGAACCTGATCGCGCTCGAGGCCATTCTCAGCTCGCTCGATCTGGTACCCGTGCGGGCGAAGTCGGGTGAGGAGGCGCTGAAGGCCCTGCTCGGCACGGAGTTCGCCCTGATCCTGCTCGACGTCCGGATGCCGGGCATGGACGGGTTCGAGACGGCGGCCCACATCAAGCGCCGCGAGCGCACCCGCAACATCCCGATCATCTTCCTGACCGTGGTCGACAGCGCGCCCGACTACGCCTTCCGCAGCTACGCCGCGGGCGCCGTCGACTACCTCACCAAGCCCTTCGACCCGTGGGTGCTCCGGGCCAAGGTCGCGGTGTTCGTGGAGCTCTACAACATGAACCGCAGGCTGGCCGAGCAGGCCACCATGCTCCGCGAGCGCCTCGGCGCGGAGCTGCCGCCCGGTGAGGCGTCCGACCAGGCCGCCGTGCTGCCCGAGCTGTCCAGGCGCCTGGCCGCCGTCGAGGAGGAGCTCGGCCGGGTCGCCGAGCTGGTCCGTAAGAGCGGCGACCCCGGCCTCGCGGGACCGGTGGCCGACCTGTCCAACCGCCTCAGCCACCTGCGCGCGGGCTTCGACGCACTTACCTGACGGACCGTTCTCGCGCTGCGGTCCTGAGCGCGCTTACGCGTCTCAGCGGCGGGCGCGCTCCAGGGCGTCCCAGAAGCCGCGGCGCAGGGCGTGGCGGACCTCGTCGTGCAGGAGGAAGTCGATCGGCAGGGAGGAGCCCTGGAGCAGGCGCGCCTCCAGGTCCGAGGGCATCCGGGGCTTACGGGCGAGGACCGCCTCCAGCCACAGGGCGGGCGCGTCCTTGGCCACGGACTCGCCGAAGTCGTGGCCTTCCTTGTGGGCGGCCTGCACCGCGTCGGAGAGAGTCGTCGCGGTGCCGGTTCCGGAGCTCTGCGGGGGGACCGGGGCCGGCTGGGGGCCGGTGTAGGCGCCCATCTGCGGGGACTGGTAGCTCGGCATGCCGCCGGTGTTGCCCAGCGAGTACTGCGGCGCGGCCGGCAGCGGGCCGGTCTGGTTGCCGACGGCCGCGTGGGAGGGCGCGGAGGCGGGCGGGGACGGCGAGGAGGGCGGGGACGGCGGTGCGGCGGGAGCGACCGGGGTGATCGGCGACTCCTGGGTGTAGCTCGGGTAGGTGGAGGGCAGCGCGGGCTGGGCGTGGGCCGCGCGGGAGGTCTGGACCGCGGGGATGGGGCTGGTGGCCGGGGCGCCGTTGCTCCCGCCGGCACCGCGGGAGGTGGCGGGCTGGCCGTTGCCGGAGCCGTGCTGGTGGCCGTTGGCCACCAGGGCGGGCGTCTCGCCGCTGAGCAGGCTGACGTGGGGGCGCAGATGACCGGCGCCGATCTCGATCAGGTCGTCGCACTCCTGGCGCAGCGTGCGGGAGACGGCCCAGCTGCCGTCGGCGCTGATGTGGACCACCGTGACCCGGATGCCGAGGTCCTGGGCGTCGCAGACGACCTGCGCGAGGTCCTCGTCACCGCTGACCACGACCGCGTCGCAGACCGCGCCGTTGCGGGCCAGCGTCATCAGGTCGCGGTGGACCTGGGCGTCGACGCCCTCGCGACGGCCGGGGCGGATGCGCGACAGGCGGAGCTTGAGGCCGGGGATGTCGGCCAGCGTGTCGTGTTCCGGGGTGCGGCGGCCCTCCACGGTCGCCTCGTACCAGTAGCAGCGCAACAGCGGCAGGCCGGTGCGCTCTCTCGACAGCTTGTTGAGCAGCTGGAGCAGCCCCGGGTAGTCCCAGGAGACGGACTCGCGGTGGCGGGTACCGTGCACCGCCATCGCGCCGTCGGCCAGCAGGTAGCCGGCGTCCACGAACAGCGCGCAACGATCCACACGACACCGCCCTTCCTACGTGGCCCGATCCTTCGGTTCAGACAAGCCTGAAAGAACCCCTAAGAGACCGGACAGACGGCCCTTCCTCAGGGTAATCAAGCAGCTGACCATCCGAGGGTGAATCCCGACGATTCCACCCGCGCTCGACCATACGCTGGATCGTTCACGCCGACCGTACCAGTTTGTCCCGTTCGTGGATCCCCCCGGCGAGGTGCCACTCGCTCGGGTTTCCCGCCGCCCCGCCCCATGTGCCCCCACACCCCGCATGACGCCTTCGCCGCACAGCGGACCCGGGCGAACGGCGCGCCCCGTCAGAAGGCGGTCTGTACGCTCACCGCCGCCGCGCCGAACAGCAGGACGTCCTGGTGCGTGCTGAGCTCCAGCACCGGGTCGCGGCCGAGGGGCGTCCGGAAGCGGTCCACGTCCGTGCCGAAGGTCGTGCCGGTGCCCCGCGCCCCGGCGGCGGACCCGTCGAAGGGATTGCGCGGGTCTTGCTCCCCGCCCGCGGGCCGCAGGGGCCGGCCGCCGAGCCTCACCCGATCGCCCATGACGCCCGCGTCACCCTCCCAGGTCACCAGGGCCAGCCTCGCGGGGGCGTCGGAGCCGGAGGGGGTGAGCCCTCCGAGCGGCATCCGCGCCGAGCGGTGCCCCCCGTCCAGCACCGTCGCGGTGTCCACGACGACGGCCTGGCTGTACGGCCGGCGCGGGTCGGCCACGATGATCACCAGGCTCCAGCCGGCATGGCGCGCCACCCCGGACCGCACCGAGGCGTCGGCCACCCAGTACGTCCCGCGGGCCGTGCCCAGCAGACGCGTCACGTCGGCGAACGCCTGGTAGCCGCGCCCCGCGGGGAGCTCCCGCTCCACCACCTGCGTGGCCCTGACCTGCCGGTACCGCTCCTCGCCCGGCACCTTGAGCTTGATCCGCTCGCTGGGGGGCGCGCTCGCCGACCAGTAGAGTCCCGCCCAGACCACCTCGCTCGCGGCCGGCACGACGAGCCGGGCGGCGCTCGAACTGCTCGTCGACGGGTCCCCGTCGCGGTCGAGGGGGCGCATCTCCCAGCTGTTGTTGTCGCGCCTGCCGCCCCGCCGCGAGTGGGCGGCCTCGCACGCGGGCTCCGAGGGCGCGCAGCTCATCAGGGTGTTGCCGATCGCGGAGACGGCCACCCTGCCGTCGGTGGCGAACCGGGCCGGGGCCCCCGTCGCCCGTACCCCGCCGCGCGACCTGGCCGCCACCCGCGTCCCCGCGGTGGAGACCGTGACCGAGGGCACCGCCCCGTAGGGCGCGTCGCCCGACACCAGGACCCTCAGGAAGACCGCCGTGGCCCGGCCCGCAGGCAGCGGGCCGCGGACGCAGCGGGCGCCCCGGCTTCTCGCCCGGCAGGACCAGCCGTCGACCGTGCCGACCGGCGTGACGCCGCCGACGGCGTTTCCCCTGCGGGACCCGGACGGCAGCGTCACGCCTCGCGGCAGGCCGACATCGGCGACGACCTCCTCGCTCCGCCCTCGGCCCGCGTTGCGGAGGCGCACCACGACGATCCCGGCCTCGGACCTGACCAGGGCGCCGAGCGCGTCGATTTTGGCCACCAGGCGGGGGGCGAGCCAGGAACCCGTCCGGCCGTCCTGTCCCGCTCCCGCCGTCCCCGGCGGCGTCCCGGCCGGGTCACCGCTCCCGGCTCCCGTTCCCCCGAGCCCTGCGCCGGGTGCCGCACCGGCACTCGCCCCACCGGATCCTGACGTCGTCCCGGTCCCGGCGGGCTCGCGGTCGGGACCCGTCGGCCGCCCGGAGAGTGACGGTACGGACGAGCCGGAGGTGTCCGGCCCGTCCGAGGACCCCCGCGGGGCGGGGGAACCGGGCGCGGGGGCCACGACGATCGGCTCGGAGGCCGTGCTCGGCCCGGGGGCGGGCTCCTCGGCCGACACCAGCACGAGGGCCGCGGCCACCGCGACCGCGGTCGCCATCGCACCGGTCGCGACGGCGCGCCGTACGGACCGGGGAGCCCGGTGCCAGCGCCCGGACAGCCCGCCGCCCGCCGTGGCGCCCATCCTGGCGAGTGCCGTCAGGTAGGCGGGGAACGCGGGACCGGCGACGAGCGGTCCGATCACCGAGCGGATGCCCTGGCCGATACCGGTCAGCTCCGCGAGCACCGCGCGGCAGCCGGAGCAGCCGTCCAGATGCCTTTCGATGATCCTGCCCTGTTCCCTGGGCAGGCCGCCGCGGGTGTAGGGACCCAGCCTGATCAGCACGGGCCGGCACTCGGGGGCGGACGTCTCGGCCAGGTGGATGCGCAGGCACGCCTGGCGCGTCCCCTCCCGTGCCCGGTGGGCGAGCGCGGCCGCGCCGTTGACCGTCAGGCCCAGCAGGAGCCCGACGTCCTCGGCCCTGAGCCTCTCGACCTCGGCGTGCCACAGGACGAACTGCCACCGCTCGGGCAGGGAGAGGAACGCCCTGGCCACCGGTGAGCGTTCCAGGCCCGCCACCGACGGGTCGACGAGAAACGCGCGCGGACCGAAAGGGGACTCTCCGTCCGCCCGCTCGTCGATCTCCCCCCGCGCCCGCTCGCCGGTCCCCCCGTCATCCCCGTCCGCCCTTTCGTCTTCGTCGGCCTCCCCGTCCGTCCCTTCGCCGATCTCTCCCTCCGCCCGCTCGCCGATCTCTCCGCCCCCTCCGCCCTCCCCGCCCGCGCTCTCTCCGTCCTCCCCCTCCGCCCGCTCACCGGTCTCCCCCGATGCCTTCCTGCCGGCTTCCGGTGCGACTTCCGGTGCGGCGGCCGCCGGGCCGTTCCCCGTGCCGGTCGTACCGGGACAGGCGTCGGCGGTGCGGCGGAGGGCGGTGAGGAGGTGGACGCGGAACGCCTGTTCCGGCCCGTGTCCCCGGGCGATCACGTGGTGGACATCGGCGAACGTCCTCTCCACGACGCCCTCGACGTCGGCCTCGCCCGGCAGGAGCAGGCGGGCCAGGGCATGCGCCGCGGGGGCGTGCCGCTGATGGAGCACCCGGTAGGCGGCCACGTCGCCGTTCCTGGTGGCAGCCAGCAGTTCAGCATCGCCTTGAGATGTTTTCACACTCATTGTGACCTCGCCATTACCTGGAGTTGCCTGCCGGATAATCCCGCAGTACGCGCCGCGAGTAAACCCGGATTGCACTTTTGCCACCTCCGGCCCGAAACTCGCGTTACGGCGGCCCGG
Source organism: Streptosporangium sp. LJ11 (assembly GCF_051918945.1). Lineage (NCBI taxonomy): Bacteria > Bacillati > Actinomycetota > Actinomycetes > Streptosporangiales > Streptosporangiaceae > Streptosporangium > Streptosporangium sp. LJ11. The sequence goes on along the minus strand of NZ_JBPXMB010000008.1, from coordinate 75,796 downwards.
TTTCCCGGCGGGGTCCGATCGGACGGGTTCGGGGATCGCCCTAACCTTGTGCCATGAGCGATCGCGAGAACCTGCTGGCGGAGATCAAGGGCAAGGCCGTGGTGCACGGCAAGGTCGTGCTGTCCTCGGGCATGGAGGCCGACTTCTACGTGGACATGCGCAGGGTGACCCTTGACGGGCAGGCGGCGCCGCTGGTGGGGCGGGTCATGCTGGACATCACCGAGGGCCTCGAGTACGAGGCGGTCGGCGGCCTGACGCTGGGCGCCGACCCGGTGGCGACCGCCATGATGCACGCGGCGGCCGCGCGAGGCGGGAGGCTCGACACGTTCGTGGTCCGCAAGGCGCAGAAGACCCACGGCATGCAGCGCCGGATCGAGGGACCGGACGTGTCGGGACGGCGGGTGCTGGTGGTCGAGGACACCTCCACCACCGGCGGATCCCCGCTGACCGCCGTGGAGGCGCTGCGCGAGGCGGGCGCCGAGGTCGTGGCGGTCGCCACGATCGTGGACCGGGGGGCCGCCGCGGCGATCACCGGGGCAGGACTGCCGTACCTGACCGCCTACGACCTGGCCGACCTCGGCCTGGCCTAGAGCAGCACCCGCCGACCACTGCCCGATCCGGCCTGGAGTCCGCTCTGGCCTGGAGCCGTGCACGGAGCGCCGGAGGGCTTTGCGCGCGGGGGATCCGGAGCCGGCGGGAGAGCCGGGATCAGCCGCGGGAGACCGTGAACTCCTGGCGCTCCCCCGCCTTGCCCGGGGAGCGGACGGCCCCGTTCACCTGGACGCGGACGGCGGCGGAGTCGGCCAGGACGACGTCGATCTTGGGATCGAAGGCCTGGAACTGCTCGCCGCGGGTCAGCTCCCGGTCGAGGAGCACGTCGCCCCCGGTGACCTTCAGGAAGACCGTGGGGCAGTGCTCCCGCAGGCACTCGACGAGGACCGTCGGGACGCGCTCGGGGGTGGCGGAGGGGGGCGGGGAGACGGCGGCGGACGACACGCCGGCCGAGGGGGCGGGCGACGCGACCGTGTCCGCGCCGGAGCCCAGGCTGCCGAACAGCGAGAGGACTCCGAACACGATCAGGGCGACGAGCGCCAGCACCGCCAGTCCGACGAGGACCAGGCGCGCGATACCCATGGGGTCAGACCTGTGGCGTCCCACACTGTGGAGGTTAGCGGTTCGTGAGGAGATTTCACGACCGTCCCGGCGGATCGGTCAGGAAGAACCGCGATCTGGAAGATCGTCCGTACCCGCCCAGGTCGTGCGCCCCCCGGGCTCTCCGGCCGGGGAGGGGCCGGGGATAGGTTGGAGACACGGCCGGGGCGCATCGGTACGGATCGAAGTGGTACTGGAGCTATCCGGCCGGGCATGAACCCGGGATACTGGCCCACGGGCTATGTCCTCATAGCCACGCGCCAGCTGTTCACAGCCGTCTCCAGGGAGATGACACGATGCCTATCGCTACTCCAGAGGTCTACGCCGAGATGCTCGACCGGGCCAAGACGGGCGGTTTCGCCTACCCGGCCATCAACGTGACCTCGTCACAGACCCTCAACGCGGCGCTCAGGGGGTTCGCCGAGGCGGAGAGCGACGGCATCGTCCAGGTGTCGACCGGCGGTGCCGATTTCCTCTCGGGCACCACGGTCAAGAACATGGTGACCGGCTCGGTGGCGCTCGCGGAGTACGCCCGCGTCGTCGCGGCCAACTATCCCGTGACGATCGCCCTGCACACCGACCACTGCCCCAAGGACAAGCTGGACGGTTTCGTGCGCCCGCTGCTCGACATCTCCCTCGAGCGGGTGGCCAGGGGCGAGGATCCCCTTTTCCAGTCGCACATGTGGGACGGCTCCGCCGTGCCGCTGGACGAGAACCTGGAGATCGCCAGGGAGCTCATCGAGAAGACGGCCCGCGCGCGGATCGTCCTGGAGGTGGAGATCGGCGTCGTCGGCGGCGAGGAGGACGGCGTCGTCGGCGAGATCAACGAGAAGCTCTACACCACCACCGAGGACGCCCTCGCGACCGCCGAGGCCCTTGGCCTGGGTGAGCGGGGCCGCTACATGCTCGCCGCGACCTTCGGCAACGTGCACGGCGTCTACAAGCCGGGCCACGTCAAGCTCCGCCCGAGCGTGCTCAAGGAGATCCAGGACGCGGTCAGCGCCAAGTACGGCACGGAGAAGCCGTTCGACCTGGTCTTCCACGGCGGCTCCGGCTCGCTGCTCGAGGAGATCCACGAGGCCATCTCCTACGGCGTGGTGAAGATGAACATCGACACCGACACGCAGTACGCCTTCACCCGCCCGATCGCCGACCACATGTTCAGGAACTACGACGGCGTGCTCAAGGTCGACGGCGACGTCGGCAACAAGAAGGTGTACGACCCCCGCTCCTACGGCAAGGCCGCCGAGACCTCGATGGCGGCGCGCATCGTCGAGGCGGCCCAGCACCTGAAGTCCGCGGGCACGAAGATCTCCTAAGGCCGCGAAAGCGCCACGGCGGAGATCGCGAGAGATCGGCTTCCGGAAAGACTCCGGGGGCCGATCTTGGCCTGACGCGGGTACACCGGGTAGGACTGTCGTTATGGAATCGCACGAGAACCTCCTCGCCGGCCCGCCGCCCACCCTGCTCCCGGACCTGCCCGAGGCCCGGGAGGCGCTGGAATCCGGCGCCCAAGCATCCGACGTCGCCGCGCGCTTCCCCGCGTACCCGGCCGCCTGGGCCGTACTCGCGGACGAGTACTTCGCGGCGGGGCACGCCGTGACGTCGTACGCCTTCGCCCGCACCGGCTACCACCGCGGCCTGGACCAGCTCCGCAGGGCGGGGTGGAAGGGGCACGGCCCGATTCCCTGGCAGCACCTTCCCAACCAGGGGTTCCTGCGCTGCCTGCACGCGCTGGCCCGCGCCGCCCAGAGCATCGGGGAGAAGGAGGAGGCCGAGCGGTGCTTCCAGTTCCTGAAGGACTCCAGCGCCGAGGCGTCCGAGGAGCTGACAAGCCGCTGACCAGGCGATGTCCCACCCCCGGCCCCGCGGCCGGTCCCACCCCTGATCCGCCTCGCTGAGCCGCCGGTCAGCGTCCGATCCACCCCCGGGATCTCTCACCGCACCCCCTTTCGCGAGGTGGGAGATCCCCATTTCGGACGCCGTCGGGTATTCTCTCCACGCAAGAGCCCCTGTCGCGATTGCGTCAGGGGTTTTCGTTTTTGTGGTGGGAGACTCACGATGCCGGCTGTCGTTCTCGTTGGTGCCCAGTGGGGCGATGAGGGCAAGGGTAAGGCGACCGACCTGCTCGGAGACCAGGTCGACTACGTCGTCAGATACCAGGGGGGCAACAACGCGGGCCACACGGTCGTCATCGGCGACCAGAAGTACGCGCTGCACCTGCTGCCCACGGGAGTGCTCTCCCCGAACGTCGTCCCCGTGATCGGCAACGGTGTCGTCATCGACCCGGGCGTGCTGCTGAGCGAGATCGACGGGCTCGAGGCCCGCGGGGTCTCCTCCGAGCGCCTGTTGATCTCCGCCAACGCGCACCTGATCATGCCCCACCACAAGGCCATCGACAAGGTCACCGAGCGCTACCTCGGCAAGGCCAAGATCGGCACGACCGGGCGCGGCATCGGCCCCGCGTACGGCGACAAGATCTACCGGATGGGCGTGCGGGTCCAGGACCTGCTGGACCCGGGCATCCTGCAGAAGAAGATCGAGGTCGCGCTGGGCGAGAAGAACCAGATCCTCACCAAGATCTACAATCGCCGGGCGATCGACGCGGGCAAGGTCCTGGAGGAGTATCTCGGCTACGCCGAGCGCCTCACGCCGCACATCGCCGACACCTCGCTGGTTCTCAACAGGGCGCTGGACGAGAACAAGGTCGTGCTGCTCGAGGGCGGGCAGGGCAACCTGCTCGACATCGACCACGGCACCTACCCCTTCGTCACCTCCTCCTCCCCGACGAGCGGCGGCGCCTGCTCCGGTTCCGGCATCCCGCCGACCCGGCTCACCGGCGTGATCGGCATCCTGAAGGCGTACACCACCCGCGTGGGCGCCGGCCCGTTCCCGACCGAGCTCGACGACGAGATGGGCGAGTGGCTGCGCACCACCGGCGGCGAGTACGGGGTGACCACCGGTCGCAACCGCCGCTGCGGCTGGTTCGACGCGGTCATCGCCCGCTACGCCACCCGGATCAACGGCGTCACCGACTACTTCCTCACCAAGCTGGACGTGTTGTCCGGCCTGGACACGATCCCCGTCTGCGTCGCCTACGAGGTCGACGGCGTCCGCCACGACGAGATCCCGATGACCCAGACCGACTTCCACCACGCCAGGCCGGTGTACGAGGAGTTCCCCGGCTGGAAGGAGGACATCACCGGCGCCCGGAGCTTCGATGACCTGCCCGCCAACGCGCAGGCGTACGTGAAGGCCCTGGAGGAGATGAGCGGCGCCAGGATCTCGGCCGTCGGGGTCGGCCCCGGCCGCACCGAGACGCTCCAGATCCACTCGATGCTCTAGTTTCCGCCGGTACGGCCCGCGCCCGGCGTCGCCGAGGGGCGAGCCGTACCGGACGATCGGCGCTCGGGGTGGATAAGGTCCCTGTGTGCATGCCGAGATTCACGGTCACCGCGGCGCCCGCGGGCTCCGTCCCGAGAACACCCTGCCCGGCTTCGCCCACGCCCTCGAACTGGGTGTCGACGCGCTGGAGCTCGACGTCGCGCTGACGGCCGACCGGCGGCTGGTGCTCACCCACGATCTCACCGTGTCCCCGGTGACCAGCGCCGACGTCCGTCCCGCCTTCGCGGGCGACCCCGCCTTCCCGTACGTGGGCCGGCCCGTCGGCGCGCTCACCCTGGCGCAGCTGCGCACGCTGGAGTGCGGGGTACGGGTGCCGCGCCACCCCGACGACCGTTTCGCCCCGACCCAGGTGCCGGTGCCGAACACCCGGATGCCGACCCTGGGCTCCGTGCTGGGGCTGATGGACGCGTACGGCGCCGACGGGGTGCGGGTGCACGTGGAGCTGAAATCCGACCCGACCCGGCCCGACCTGAGCGCCGACCCCGCCGAGTTCACCGAGAGGGTGGTCGCCGAGCTCGACCGGCACCACCGGCTCGACAGGGCGGCGATCCTCAGTTTCGACTGGCGCGTCCTGCGGATCGCCCGCTCGCTGGCCCCCGCGACCCGGCGGTACGCCCTGATCGAGCGCGCCACCATGGACAGCGTCTGGCTCGACGGCCTCCGCCTGGAGGACTTCGACGGCGACGTCCCGGCCGCCGCGGCCGAGGCCGGGGGCACCACGCTCTCCCCCGAGCACGTGATGGTCGACCGGGAGTTCGCCCGGCTGGCCGAGAAGGCCGACCTGCCGCTGGCCGTGTGGACCGTCAACGACCCGGGGCGGGCCGCGGAGCTGCTCGACCTCGGGGCGGCCGCGATCGTCACCGACTATCCCGACCGGATGATCGCCCTGTGGGCCGGACGGGGCATGCGCGTCCCCGGTCCGATCACCCTCGCGCACCCCCTGAGCGCCTGAGGACCGGGGTGCGGAGCCGGGGGATCACATCCAGCCGTTGCGGCGGAAGCCCCGGTAGAGCAGCGTGCAGGCGATGACCATCACGCCGATCACCAGCGGGTAGCCGAACACGGAGTCGAGCTCGGGCATGTGCTCGAAGTTCATCCCGTAGATGCCGGCGATCATCGTGGGGACGGCCATGATGGCGACCCACGAGGAGATCTTCCGCATGTCCTCGTTGGCGAGCGCGTTGGAGCGGGCGAGCGCCGCCTGCAGTATCGAGTTGCAGAGCTCGTTGGACGACTCGACCTGCTCGCAGACGCGGGCGAGGTGGTCGACGACGTCGCGGAAGTACTCGCGCATCTCGGAGGGGATCATCCGGCGCTGGGCCAGCGTGGACATCGGCGACTGGAGCGGCATGACGGACCGCTTCATCTCGATCATCTCGCGCTTGAGGTTGTAGATCCGGCCGATGTCGCGGGCGCTGACGTCGGCGAAGACCATGGCCTCGACGTCCTCCAGCTCGGCCTGCATCCGGTCGGCCACGCTGAGGTACCTGTCGACGACGTGGTCGGCGATCGCGTGCAGCACCCCGGTGGGGCCCCGGTTGAGGAGCTTGGGCTTGTCCTCGAGGCGGGCGCGCACCTCCGAGAGGGGGCAGTGGCTGCCGTGGCGCACGGTCACCACGAAGTCGGGGCCGACGAACACCATGAGCTCGCCGGTGCCGATGATCTCGCTGGTGGCGGTCAGCACGTCGTGGTCGATGTAGGCGACGGTCTTCAGGACCACGAACACCGAGTCGCCGTAGCGCTCGACCTTGGGCCGCTGGTGAGCCTTGACGGCGTCCTCGACGGCGAGCGGGTGCAGGGCGAAGACCTCCGCCAGCCACTCGACCTCGGGGGCGTCGGGCTCGTGCAGGCCGACCCAGACGAAGGCGTTGCCCCCGCCGGAGCCCCCGTCGGCGGCGGCGGCGTTGTGGGCGCGGACGATCTCCAGGGCGTCGGGGATGCCCAGGGCGTCGATCTTCTTGCCGCCCACGTAGGCGGCGTACTCGACGAGCGAGTCGCTCGGCGGGACGCAGACGCCGGTCATCCGCTCACGGAGCGAGACGGCAGGCGTGTGCGCGGCACGGATCGTACGGGTGTGCTTGATACGGGGAAAAAGAAGCGAGGAGCGCATGGCGAGCCTTTCCCGCCCAACCTGGCGGGATCCACACGCGATGCGATGTCACCCCCGGTGAGGGAGGTGATGCGTGCGGCGCCGGTCGGGCACCGAGATGGGGTGGTCGAGGGTGCGCACAGCAGGCGTGCGCGAGCACGTACTGCTGGGATCGCCAGAGGACATCCCGAACCACCTCCAATCAGCAAGAGACACGCAAAGCCACCCAAAAGTAACACGATCGGGAGGGTGTCTCTCAGTTTACTCCCAGGTTCAAGTGTTGATCATGTAGAACCAGACAAAATTCACACGCGCTTTACGGCACTTCCCCCCGCGCAGGCACCCGGAGTTGTCCACAGGCTGTGGACGACTCCGCGGATCCGCGACCGGCCCGGGCCTCCCGAAGTGCCGGCCTCCTCCGTGCGGGGACGGGAAAAGCATGGCGGACGCGGGCTCGGAAAGCCGTCCGGGGCCGCGAGACCCGGGGGTGGCGGGCGCGGGCCCGAGGGGGACGCCGGGGGGACGATAGGCTCTGACGAGTGCGCGTTCTTGTGATTGGATCCGGCGGGCGTGAGCATGCCCTGTGCCGGTCGCTGGCGGCGGACCCCCAGGTCACCGAGGTTCACTGTGCTCCCGGAAACGCGGGTATCGCGCAGGTCGCGACCCTGCACCCGGTGGCGCCCACCGACCCGGCCTCGGTCACCGGCCTGGCCGGGAGACTCCGGGCGGACCTGGTCGTGATCGGCCCCGAGGCCCCCCTGGTCGCCGGGGTCGCCGACGCCGTCAGGGAGGCCGGGATCCCCTGTTTCGGGCCCTCGCGCGAGGCGGCCCTGATCGAGGGCTCCAAGGCCTTCGCCAAGGACGTCATGGTCGCGGCGGGCGTTCCCACCGGGCGGTCGCACACCTGCGTCACGCCCGAGGAGGTCGCCGCCGCGCTCGACGAGTTCGGCACGCCGTACGTGGTCAAGGACGACGGCCTGGCCGCCGGCAAGGGCGTGGTGGTCACCGGCGACCGCGACGAGGCGCTCCGGCACGCCGCCGCCTGCGGGCGGGTCGTGATCGAGGAGTTCCTCGACGGCCCCGAGGTGTCGCTGTTCGCGCTCTGCGACGGCTCCACCGCCGTGCCGCTCCAGCCCGCCCAGGACCACAAGCGCGCCTACGATGACGACCAGGGCCCCAACACCGGCGGGATGGGCGCCTACACCCCGCTGCCGTGGGCGCCGGACGACCTCGCCGACCAGGTGATGGCCGAGACCGTCATGCCGACCGTGACCGAGCTGGCCAGGCGCGGCACACCGTACACGGGAGTGCTGTACGTGGGGCTGGCCCTCACGTCCAAGGGCCCGAAGGTGATCGAGTTCAACGCCAGGTTCGGCGACCCGGAGACCCAGGTCGTGCTGGACCGGCTGGAGACGCCCCTCGCCGGCCTGCTGCTCGCCTGCGCGAACGGGACGCTCGACCGGTTCGGGCCGCTCTCCTACCGCGACGGCGCCGCGGTGACCGTGGTGATCGCCGCGGAGAACTACCCGGCGGAGCCGGTGAAGGGCGACGTGATCGAGGGGCTGTCCGACCCGGTCGAGGACGCCTACGTGCTGCACTCGGGCACCGCCCTCGACGGCGACCGGATCGTCTCCAACGGGGGCCGGGTGCTCAGCGTGGTCGGCACCGGGCCCGACGTCCCCGCCGCCCGGGCGGCGGCCTACGAGGCCGTGGAGCGCATCCGGATGCGCGGCTCGCACCACCGCACCGACATCGCGGGCCGCGGCGCCTGAACCCGCGTTTTTCCGGAGAGGCATAGCGCCTGATCGGCATGTCGCGGTAAGCCTGGGGCAGTCGGCAGTGCCCGTCCCGGGCCGCTCCCTTCGGAGGAACGATGTCGCTTGACCCCGCGATCCCCCCCGAGCGGATCGGCGACACCGGCGTGCTGCGCTGGCCCGGCACCTGGCGGGTGTACGTGGCCACCCGCAGCGAGGAGATCAGGGCCGACGCCGAGCGGGCCCTCACGATGCGCGACGAGGCGGGCCAGCTGGTCTCGGTGGGCGAGGGCATCGGCACGCACCTGGCCCGCGCGGAGACGTACGCGCGCAGCAGGCACGGCGTGCGGCGCTGGCTGACCGGCCAGGCCATCGAGGGCGCCTGGTCCAACGTCAACAGCGCGACCGTGATGCTGTACGGCGTGCTGCCGACGGCGGAGCTGTGCGGGCGGGGCCCGGAGGTGGCGGCGATCGGCCGGGCGTACCTGCCCGGCGACGACCCCCGGCTGGTCCACCTCCAGGCCAGGCTCGCGGCGGGGGACCTGGGGGAGAACGACAGGCCGCTGATGCAGTCGGTGCTGCGGGCCGCGTACACCGCGCAGGCGATGGAGACCGGGCGGGTCCGCAGCTTCCGCAACCTGCTGCTCGGCGGGGTGGTCATGCTGAGCCTGATCGTGCTGGGCGTGGTGGTCATCGGCGCGATCTGGCCGAACGTCATCCCGATGTGCGGCAACCAGTCGGTGATCCGCACCCAGGGGCTGATGCCCGCCCAGATCTGCCCGACGGGTGGCCTGCAGCCCGGCCACGGCGACGTCCCGCTCGTGGCCCTGATCGGCATGCTGGGCGCGGCGCTGGCCACCGCGGCCTCGCTGTCGACCCGCTCGGAGCTGTCCACCCGCTACTCGCTGGCGGTCGTCCAGAACCTTCTCAAGGCGCCCGCGGGGGTGGCCACCTCGGTACTCGGGCTGCTGATCCTGAACTCGGGCTTCGTGCCCGGTTTCGCGGGGCTGGGCTCGCAGCCCGCGATCCTGGTCTGGGCGATGGCGTTCGGGTACGGCCAGCAGGTCGTCACCCGCTTCGTGGACCAGAGGGCCGACAACCTCCTGTCGGCCGCCTCACCGCTCACCGCCGCGGGCGGCACGAAGAGCAGATGACGCCCGCCCGTCAGGGCCGCGCCCCTCCCTGTACCGCGGCCGCCGGGCCATGAGATGATCTTCTGCGCGGTCCGGCCGCGAGCGGTGCGGGAGACATGGTCGAAGGGGCGCGGGGACACCGGGGAGCACGGGCGGGCGGGCCGCCGGCGCCCGCCGCCGCGAGGGCCGATGATTACCGGCGATCCGAGGGGTAGTTCCCCCCTGAAGTGGCCGGTTCAGGGGCATCCAACGGCTACTGTTGGCCGATAAACCTCGGCTGCCGCCCCGCGCCACATGAATCACCCGAACCACTTCAAGGAGCATGACGCATGGTCCGTTACCGCGTGCGCGGTGGCAACCCACTTCGTGGAACCGCCTTCATCCAGGGTGCCAAGAACGCCGTGCTTCCCATGATCGGCGCGGCGCTGCTGGCGTCCAGAGGCCGGACGGTCCTGCGCAACGTCCCCATCATCGAGGACGTCCGCCGCGCGGTCGAGCTGGCCGAGACGGTCGGTGCCACGGTCGAGCTCCACGAGGCGGAGCGCACGCTGGTGATCGACGCCTCGACGCTCAGCAGCCCGGTCCTGCCCGCCGAGATCGCCCGTCGCTTCCGCGGTTCCGTGTTGTTCGTGCCCGCCCTGCTGCACCGCCTCGGTGAGGCGATCATCGAGGGCGTGGGCGGCTGCAACCTGGGCAGCCGCAACCTCGACTTCCACTACCTGGGCTACAAGCGCCTGGGCGCGCTCGTGGACGAGGGCGACTCGGTCATCCACGTCAAGTCGGCGGGCCTCACCGGCGCCACCCTGTACCTGGACACCCCCTCGCACACCGGCACCGAGAACCTGATCATGGCCGCCGCCCTCGGGCGCGGCACCACCGTGATCGAGAACGCGGCGCTGGAGCCCGAGGTCCTCGACGTGATCGAGATGCTGACCCGGATGGGCGCGAAGATCAGCGGCGGCGGCACGGGGTTCATCACCGTGGAGGGCGTGGAGGAGCTCCAGGCCGTCGAGCACACCGTGATGCCGGACCGCCTCGACGCGGGCGTGTTCGCCATGGCCGCCGCCGTCACCGGCGGCGAGGTCAACCTGGTCGGCGCCGACCTGGACCACCTCGGCGTGGTCCGCTACAAGCTGGAGCAGATGGGGGTGGAGTTCGCCGACCACGGCGCGGTGCTCCACGTGCGCAGGGACCGCCCGCTGCGCCCGATCAACGTGATCACCGACACCTACCCCGGTTTCGCCACGGACCTGCAGTCGCCGATCATGACGGTCGCCTGCCTCGCCGACGGCGCCAGTTACATTCATGAACGCATCTTCGACGGGCGTTTCGCTCTGGCCTCAGAGCTGAACAAGATGGGCGCCGATATTGAAGTGAAAGAGAACAGCGCTGTCGTTCGCGGTGCCACTCCGCTCACCGGGACACAGGTGACCGCGCACGATCTGCGTTCGGGAATCGCGCTCGTGCTCGCGGGCCTGGCCGCCGAGGGGGAGACCGTGATCGAATCGGGATATCTCATCGACCGCGGGCACTCTTATCTGGCCGAGCGTATGCAGTCCCTGGGGGCCGATGTGCGGCGAGAGATTTCAGCTTCATAATCAGCAGGTTTGAGACGCTCAAAAACCGCTCTGACCTGTGTAAACGATGCCAGTCATGGCTTTAACCCGGAAGTTGCTTCCGGAATTGGCCGCAAATCGGGCGTGACATTACGGCCCTCGCGAGCGATCGTTCCAAAAGAGAGCCGAAAACAAACGGACGGCATGATGGGACGAACATTGGTCGAGCGGGCCGAAGAAGCGCCACGAGTGTCACGCCCGGGTGCCATGACACCGGACCTCACTATCGGTGTGGTGGGCCCCCATGACCTCGTCGAACGGGTGATGTTGATGGGGCATGCGGCTGCCCCGTTACCCTGCCGCCTGGTGGCGGCGGCATACCGTGACGAGCAGGAGGCAGCCGACAAGGTCACCCGGCTGGGAGCCGGGGTGGACGCATGCCTGTTCGCCAGCCCGGTCCCCTACGACCTGGCCCGGCGATCGGGGGTGCTGACGATGCCCGCGACGTATGTCCAGCTCGGCGGCGCCGCGCTGATCGCCGCGCTGGCGAGGGCCGCGCTGGACGAGCGGATAGACCCGCGCAGGGTCAGCATCGATGTCCTGGGCAGAGCGGAGGTCGAGGAGGCGTACAACGATTTGAGCCTTCCCTCAGGGGATGTGCAGAGCCGCGACGAACCGGGCGCCACCGGTACGATCGCGGCCTTCCATGAACGCCTCGCCCGCCAGGGCAGCACGAGCGGGGCGCTCACCTGTCTGCCCGCGGTCGCCGACCGCCTCCAGACCGCGGGGGTGCCCGTGGTGAGGATCCGCCCCACCTCCGCCGCGGTGCGCACGGCGCTGCACACGGCGGCCCTGCTGGGCGCGCACCACAGACTGGAGGAGTCGCAGCTCACCGTGGTCCTGGTGGAGGTGCCCACGCTGCGCGAGCCGGTCCGCCGGGCCGCGCCGCGCTACTGGCGCGACGAGCTCCGGCTGTCCCTGCACCGGTTGCTGGTGCAGGAGGCCAACCGGATCAACGCGTCGGTCACCGCGGTCGACGACCACAGCTACATGGTCACCGCGACCCGCGGGTCGGTCGCCGCGGCCACCGAGGGCTTCCGGGTCCTGCCGTTCGCCGCGCGGGTCCGCGACGAGCTGGGCCTGGCGGTCGAGGTGGGCGTCGGCATGGGCCGTACCACCCACGACGCCGAGTCGCACGCCAGGGCCGCGCTGGCGCGCACCCAGGCGGGCAAGCAGGCCCAGGGCTTCGCGGTCGACCGCGAGGGCAGGGCGCTGATCCCGGCGCCCAGGATGCCCCCTCAGGGCGCCGGACCGCTGAAGCCGAAGGGCGTGGAGGTCCTGGCCCGGCTGGCGGCCAAGCTGGAGGGTGGGGACACGGTGGTGGACGCGGAGGGCGCGGGCAAGATGCTCGGCGTCACCCCGCGTACGGCACGGCGGTTGCTGCGCACGCTGGTAGACGAGGGACTCGCGTGGCCGCTTCCGCCGAACCGGACGCCGCAGCCGGGACGCCCCCGGCAGCTGTACCGGCTGATCGTGGAGAAGCTCGGCACCCGCTGAGCCCCGCGCACGGCCCGCACCGACCTGGAGGCTTCCGCCGCACCCGGACGGCGGAACCTCCCAGGTCACGGCGCGCCGGGCCCGGCGTGGCGTGGCGTGACCCGCCGGCTCGCGGTGTGTTCGCCGCGGCCTGTTCACCACGGTCCGCCCGGCCCGGCGTGTTCACCGTGGCTTGTTCATTCCGGCCTGTTTATTTTGGTCTGTTCACCGGACCTGTTCACGGGATCCGTTCATTCCGGCCCGGCCATTACGGCTCGCCCGTCCCGGTACGGCGAGGATTCCCGGGCCGCGATTCCCCGGAGCGCGTTCCGCCGGATCCGACCGGACGCGGTGTCGCGGAACCCGGCCGGTCACGGTCCGCCCCGACGGATCTCAAGGTCCGAAACCCGCGAGCGGATTGTCGGTTTCAGCCGCTATTGTCATGAGCTATGGGTCAAGACAGTGCTGACAGCCGCAAGGCGCTCCTCGTCTGGGGGGCGCTGGCGATCGTTTACGTGGTGTGGGGTTCCACGTACCTGGCGATCATGATCACGATCGAGACGATCCCGCCGCTGCTCAGCGGGGCTGTCCGCTTCGTCACGGCCGCGCTCGTCCTCGGCGCCGCGGTGTACCTGCTGAAGGGCCGGGACGCCTTCCGGATGACCTGGAAGGAGGCGGGCGGGGCGGCCCTGGTCGGCCTGCTGCTGCTGAACGGCGGCAACGGCATGGTCGCCGTGGCCGAGCAGCACATCTCCAGCGGCCTGGCGGCGCTGCTGGTGGCCTCGACGCCGCTCTGGCTGGTCATCTTCAGGGTCCTGTTCAGGGACCGGCCGCGGGCGCTGACGCTCGTCGGGGTGCTCATCGGGTTCGGCGGCGTGGCGGTGCTCTCGCTGGGCGGCGGGAGCAACGCGGCCGACGGCGCCGGAATCACGATCATCCTGCTGGCGTCGCTGTCGTGGGCGGCCGGTTCGTTCCTGGCGTCCCGCATCCCGATGCCCGCGAACCCCTTCTCCGCGAGCGCCGTCGAGATGGCGGCGGGTGGTGTCGGGCTCGCCCTCACCGCCGCCGTGATGGGCGAGCGCCTCGACGTCGCCACCGTCTCCGCGCGGTCGTGGACCGCACTGGCCTACCTGATCCTGATCGGGTCCCTGGTCGCCTTCACGGCGTATGTGTGGCTGCTGGGCAACGCGCCGATCTCGCTGATCTCCACCTACGCCTACGTCAACCCGGTCGTGGCGGTCGTGCTGGGCGCCCTCGTGCTGAGCGAGCCGGTCACCGGCTCGATGGTCGCGGCCGGCGTGGTGATCGTCATCGGCGTGGCCCTGGTGGTCTCCACCGAACGGCGCAGGAAGCCGGAGCCCGCACCGGAGACGAAGCCGGAGCCCGCGGCCGTGTAGCCCGCGGCCGTCCCGGCTGTGCAGCCCGCGGGCACCCGGCGCGAGGGCGGTCCGGCGCGGAGGTCGCCGGAGCGGGGGACGGCCCGGCGCGAGCGTGCCGGAGTGGAAGTCGGCCCGGCGTGCGGCCGGGCCGACGGGTCAGGGCGGGTCAGACGGGTCAGGGCGGGTCAGGCGCTCCGGAAGGCCGCCGCGGCGGCCAGGAAGGTGTCGTTGGCCTCGGGGTCGCCGATGGAGACGCGGGCGCCCTCCCCGGCGAAGGGCCGCACCGCGACACCCTCGGTCGCGCACGAACCGGCGAAGTCGAGCGTGCGCTCCCCCAGCCGGAGCCAGACGAAGTTGGCCTCGCTCACCGGCACCTCCCAGCCCTGGGCGATCAGCGCCTCGCGGACCCGGTCGCGCTCCTTGACCACGGCGTCGACCCGCTCCATCAGCTCGTCCTCGGCGGCCAGCGAGGCGACCGCGGCGACCTGGGCGAGGTGGTTGACCGCGAACGGCACGGTCGTCTTGCGGACGGCGGACGCCACCGGCTCGTCGGCGATCAGGTAGCCCACCCGGAGCCCGGCCAGGCCGTACGCCTTGGAGAAGGTCCGCAGCACGGCCACGTTCGGCCGGTCGCGGTAGATGGTGAGCCCGTCGGTGACCCCGGCGTCCCTGACGTACTCGCGGTAGGCCTCGTCGAGCACGACGAGCACGCTCTCCGGCACCCGGTCGAGGAAGGCCTCCAGCTCGGCCGCGTGCACGACCGTGCCGGTGGGGTTGTTCGGGTTGCAGACGAAGATCATGCGGGTGTGCGGGGTGATCGCGTCGGCCATGGCCTCCAGGTGGTGCGTCTCCCCCAGCAGCGGGACCCGCACCGAGGTCGCCCCCGCCAGGTCGGCCAGGAGCGGGTACGCCTCGAAGGACCGCCAGGCGTAGATCACCTCGGCGCCCGGCTCGCTCACGGTCTCGAAGAGCTGCTGGGCCACCGTCACCGAGCCCGCGCCGAGGGCGACGTGCTCGGCCGGGACGCCGTACCTCTCGGCGATCGCCCCGGTCAGCTCCGTGGCCGCAGGATCGGGATAGCGGTGCATCTGGGTCGCCGCCCTGGCGACCGCCTCGACCACCGAGGGCAGCGGCTCGTAGGGGCATTCGTTCGAGGAGAGCTTGTAGGACCGGCCGTCGGCGGACACCACGGCCTTGCCCGCACGGTAGGCGGGCATCGTGTCCAGGATCGCGCGGAAACGAGGCATGGCCTTACTTTATGAGCAGCGGGCGGATGGGGCATCCTGTAACACTGGAGGTGAGAGGCGTGCCCGACCGGGAGGACGACATGAGCATCGCACCGCTGGCCGAGAGGCCGAGCGCCGAGGCGCCGAACACCGAGGCGGACGAGACGGGGTCGCCCGAGCTGGAGCCGCTGCCCAGTTGGGTGTTTCCCCCCGAAGAGGGCTTCTCGGCCGAGGACCTCGACCGGCTTCGAGGGATCCCTCCCCACACGGAACTCGTCGATGGCACTCTCGTCTTCGTGAGCCCCCAGACCAACTTCCACATGTCGACGCTCTTTCTCCTGGAGAGCGCGCTACGTCGGACCGTTCCGGCCGACCTGCGCGTTCGCAGGGAGATGACGATGACGCTCGGAAAGCGGCAACGTCCCGAGCCGGACCTCCTGGTGGTCCACGCCGAAGCCGTGAAGGATCCGAAACAGACCACCTACCAGCCGGCCGACGTCGTCCTCGCCGTC
Organism: Streptosporangium sp. LJ11; assembly: GCF_051918945.1. Lineage (NCBI taxonomy): Bacteria > Bacillati > Actinomycetota > Actinomycetes > Streptosporangiales > Streptosporangiaceae > Streptosporangium > Streptosporangium sp. LJ11. The sequence goes on along the minus strand of NZ_JBPXMB010000008.1, from coordinate 60,054 downwards.
GAGGTCGTCTCCGCCGAGTCGGAGATCCGCGACCGGGAGCGCAAGCCGGTCCTGTACGCCCAGGCGGGCATCGACCACTTCTGGCGGATCGAGGAGAAGGACGGCCGCCCGGTCGTCTACGTCTACGAGCTGGACCCGGCCACCAAGGCCTACGCGCTCATGGGGATCCACCACGACCGGCTGAAGCTCAGCGTCCCGTTCGACGTCGACGTCGACCTGACGGAGATCGACGACCTCTGATCGGCGGCGAGGCCCCACGGCTCACGACAGCGGGGCTCCGGCGACGGCGGGGAACCGGCTACTCCTTGAGGGAGCGGAGCATCGGGGGGTGCAGCGCCACGGCGGGGCCGCGGCGGTAGAGCTTGGCGGGGCGGCCGCCGTCGCGGGTGGTGGTGCCGCCGGTGGGCACCAGGAAGCCCTCGGCCTTGGTGACCTTCCGGTGGAAGTTGCGCGGGTCGAGGGGGCGGCCCCAGACGATCTCGTAGACCCGGCGCAGCTCGGCGACGGTGAACTCCGGCGGGCAGAAGGCCGCGCCCAGCGGGGTGTACTCCAGCTTGGCGCGGGCCCGTTCGATCCCGTCGACCATGATGCGCCGGTGGTCGAAGGCCATCTCGCGCAGCAGCGCGGAGACCGGCTGCCAGCTCATGTGCGCCTCGGTGGAGGTCGGCAGGTGCGGGGCGAGACCGAGGTAGGCCACGCTCAGCACGCGCTGGCGCGGGTCGCGGTCGGGGTAGCCGTAGGTCTGGAGCTGCTCCAGGTGCACGGGGGCACCCGGCAGGCCCGCCCGTTCCGCGAGGACCCGGGCCGCGGCCGCGGGCAGGTCCTCGTCGAGCTGGATGAAACCGCCTGACAGGGCCCAGCGTCCCTCGTACGGCGGGTTGTCACGCCGCCAGACGAGCGCGCTCAGCACCTGGCGGCGCACCGTGAGGACGACAAGGTCCACGCTGACGGGAATGCGCGGCACCATGGCAGGCACGTTACACCGGTCAGACCCGCACGCGGACGTGCAGCGGCTCGGTGGCGGCGCGTCCGTCGGCCGCCGCGACCGAGACCTGGACCCAGGTGTCGTCCGGCACCTTGGACCAGTCGAACGGGATCCACGCCGTGCTCATCCGCACCGGCAGGTCCGGCGGCGGCTCGGTCAGGTTCACCCCGGCCACGTCGACGACGTGGGGCTCCTCCTGGCCCTTCCAGGTGAGCGTGATCTTGGAGCCCATGGGGATGTTGTAGCCGCGGATCTCCACGCCGTCCTGGATGTCGCGCGGCATGCGGATCGCGTCGGCCGCGATGGGCCGGTCGTGGTCGCGGGCGATCTCCTCGGCGAGGGACGGGGAGCCGCAGGTGTAGAAGTCGCTCCACATGTAGGAGACGATCTTGGAGACGTAGCGCCCGACCTGTGCCACGGCCGTGTCGAGCCGCTCCTTGTCGGTGCGCCCCCGCTCGGAACCCGCGGCGCACCGCTCCTCGCCGGTCGGCTCGAAGGCCTCGACGTTGGCCCAGAGCTGCACGTTGAAACCCTGCTCGACCATCCTGGTCCTGGCCAGGGACATCTCGCGATAGTAGTCGCGGGTCGAGCCGTGGTACGCGTCGCCGTTGGTCTTCTCGTCGACGACCGAGCGCAGCCGCTCGTCGACCTCGTCCTCGCGCTGGTCGGGCCAGAACAGCCCGACCTTGCCGGTACCCCGGCTGTCCTGCGGGGCGATGATCCCGACGCCGGTCCTGACGAGGGCCTCGAAGCCCCTGGCGACCTGCTTGGGGGTGGCGCTGAACGGCCGCTCCTTGCGGGCGTCGAGGTAGGGGCTGACGAGGACGGGCCTGCCGGGCATCTCCTGCTCGACGATCTCGTGCTGCGAGGCGTAGACCCTGAGCGTCGGGTGGTCGGCCTCGGAGTCCCCGATGTACTTCATCTCGCGCATCTGCAGCTCGAACGGCTGGTAGAAACCGCCCAGCGACTCCCGGTCCTGGAAGCGCGCCCCGTAGTCCTGCATGATCCGCCGGGTGAGCGTGGTGAGCGTGTCGGTGCCCTGCTTGGCGGCCCGGGTCTTCTGCGCCGGGTCGCGGGGGGCGAGCGGCAGCGCGGGGTAGACCTTCACCCCGAACCGGTCGCCGAGGTCGAGCAACTCGGTGAGGCTGTCCTCGTGCGCGGCCGCGACCAGGATCACGTGATAGCCGCGTCCCTTGGCCCGGATGTTCTCGCAGCTCGCGTCGTCGGTGCCGTCGTCGGTGGCGACGATCCGGTAGAAGACGGTCTTCTCCGTGACGATCTTCCGCTCGAACTCGGGGCAGCGGAACAGGTCGGGACCGAACGCCTCGTCGGTGCGGTAGACGAACGTCCAGCTCACCCGGTTGCCGGGGTTGGCGGCCTTGAGGTCGTTCTCCGCCGCCAGCGCGCACGGCACCCCGTCCTCCTCGCACGGCTCGTAGCGGGCGTCGACGTTCCCCTCGCCGTCGAGGATCCGGCCGTCGTCGTCGACGTTGCGCGCCTGCAGGCCCCAGCCGATCCGGATCACCGTGTCGCCGCCCACCTCGTGGATCGCGCCGAACTGCCGGCGCCAGGTGCAGTGGTCGGCGGTCGGGATCAGCCAGTAGCCGGTGATCGCGTACGGCCAGCGCATCGTCGTGTCGAACGTTCCACACGGGTCGGTGAACTCGGCCACCTCCGGCACCGGGACCGAGGGGGAGGCGGAGGGCGACGAGGACGACGAGGACGAGGGCGAGGCCGCGAGCGACGAGCTCCCCGCCGTCGGGGAGCCGTTCCCGACGGGGGTGGTCACCACGAACGCCGCCACCCCTGCGAGGATCGCCACGCCCAGGAAAGCGATGAGCCAGCGCACGTTCAGGACACTACCGTTCTTGTGATCAGGCAGACATAAGGAGCCGGGCGGGCGGCGGGGGACCCGCCGTACCGGAGGTCAGCTCTTGACGCCCGCCCACGCCTCCAGCTGAGAGACGAAACGGCGGGCCGAGTTGGGCCAGTGGTGGTTCGCACGAGCCGCCGCATACCCTCGGGCGCCCCGGCCATACCGCTCCCTGGCGTCGTCTCGCAGGAAGAGCACCGCCTGGGCCACGGCCTTGGGGTCCTGCCAGGGCACGACGATGCCGCTGTCGTAGCGTTCGACCAGTTCCACCGCGCGAGGCGAGGGGGTGGTGATCACCGGGATGCCGTGTGCCATGTACTCCACGATCTTCGTGGGCATGGAGTGCCGGTAGTTGGGCTCGTCGTGCAGCAGGGAGAGCCCCGCCAGCGCGCCGTCGAGCCGCTTGAGAGCCTCGTCGTTCGGCATGAAGTCGCGCCACTCCAGCACGCCCTCCGCGACCGCCTCGTTCAGCGTCGGCCGCGACTGCGGGTCGGCGTAGCCGATCAGCTCGACCGCCACCCGGTACGGCTGGAGCAGCCGGGCCACCTCGATGGCCTCGCGCACCCCGCGCGCGCCCGACAGCCAGCCGAGGTAGACGACCCGGTCGTCACCCGGCGGGGTCACCTCGTCGGGCACCCAGGTCTCGTTGGGCACCACCAGGTGGGTCTGGCGGAACCGTCCGGCGTAGGCGGTCTCGGCGAGCAGCAGGTGCAGGTGCCGCTCGGCCGTGCCTTCGAGCAGGCGGGCCAGGAACCGCACCGGCGGGCGCAGGAACGCGGGCAGCCAGGGCTTCAGCGACAGCGTCGCCGGGGTGTCCTCGTGGACGTCCCAGACCACCGGGGGCCGCTTGCGCATGCCCACCACCGCGAGCAGCAGCTCAGGGTCGTGGATGACCACGAGGTCGACCTGCCCGCGCATGCGCTTGAACACCTTGCGCGCGGCGCGCACGGCCGCGAACCGCTTGCGCTCGGCGGCGCGGGGAAGGTCGACGCCGTTCACCCAGGAGCGGGCCATCACGCCCCGCGCCGTGTACGGGGCCGCATACGTGACCTCATGACCGGCGTCCACGAGCGCGCGGATCTGCCGGTGCAGGATCCGGGCGTCCTCGGGGTGATGCACCACCGTCATGACGAGCACGTGCACTGCGCGCAGCCCTCCGTCGCTAGAGCCGCTCGACGCGTTCACCCTCGGCGAGCACGCCTCGGGTGTCGAGCACGAGCTTGCCTTGGTCCTCGACGATCGACAGGTCGAAGGCGGCGTGCTGCTGCAGCAGCAGCGTCACGTCGGCTTCGGCCACTGCCGTGGCGAGGTCTTCCTCACGCGGCACCTCGACGTCGTCGACGCGCCATTCCTTGACGTACGGGTCGGCGAAGACGAGCTCCGCGCCCAGTTCCAGCAGCGCCCGCGCGACCGGCAGGGCCGGGGTCTCGCGCTCGTCGGCGATGTCGGGCTTGTACGTGACACCGAGCAGCAGCACCTTCGAGCCGTTGACGGGCTTGCGCTGCCGGTTGAGCAGGCGCTGCACGCGGGCCACCACGTACGACGGCATCCGCTCGTTGATCTCCTGGGCCAGCTCGACGAAGCGGAACGGGTAGCCCAGCTTGCGCACCGTGTAGGAGAGGTAGGACGGGTCGACGGGGATGCAGTGCCCGCCGACGCCGGGCCCGGGGAGGAACTTCTGGAACCCGAACGGCTTGGTGGCCGCGGCCTCGATCGACTCCCAGAGGTCGACGCCGAGCTCGTCACAGAAGATCGCCATCTCGTTGACGAGGGCGATGTTGACGTGGCGGTAGGTGTTCTCCAGGAGCTTGGCCATCTCGGCCTCGCGGGTGCCGCTGACCGGCACGACCTGCTCGATGAACTGCGAGTAGAACCCGACCGCGCGGTCCTTGCAGGCCGGGGTGTAGCCGCCGACGACCTTCGGGGTGTTGCGCAGGCCGTACTTGGGGTTGCCCGGGTCGATGCGCTCGGGCGAGAAGGCGAGGTGGAAGTCGGTGCCCGCGGCCAGGCCCGAGCCCTTCTCCAGGATGGGCCGCGCGACCTCGTCGGTGGTGCCGGGCCAGGTGGTGGACTCCAGGACCACCAGCGAGCCGGCCCGCAGGTTGCGGGCGACGGTGCCGGTGGCACCCTCGACCGCCGACAGGTCGGGGCGGTGGTCCTCGTCCAGCGGGGTCGGCACGCAGATGACGATGGTCCGGCTGTCGGCCAGGACCGATTCGTCCAGCGTGGCGGTGAAGCCCCCCGCCAGCATGTGCTCAAGGTCGGCGTCGGTCAGGTCGTCGATGTAGGACGTGCCCGCGTTGAGGGCCTCGACCTTGACGGGGTCGACCTCGAAGCCGACGACCCGCAGACCAGCCGCCGTGGCCTCCTTGGCCAGGGGCATGCCGACGTAGCCCAGACCGATGATGGCCAGGTCGTAGGCAGTCACTGGATGACCTTGGAACGCCGGAAACAACACTTCATGGTCGCAAAGGCTATCTCAAGTCCGAACGAGCTACGCCTAATGCGATTGAACGCATCGCAAACGACTGGGATCCCCGTTACCAACACGAGACCATCAACCAGCAATCGATCGGTAAATATCACGGTAAGTCTCCGCGATGCGGCTCCACGTACGCTTCGCCGCCACCTCGGCCCGTCCGGCCTCACCCATCTCGGCCCTTCGCTCCGGATCGTCACGCAGCCCGGCGATCGCCTTGGCCAGCGCCTCGGGGTCTCCCGCGGGCACCAGAAGCCCGGCCCCTTCGGAGCCCACGAGCTCGGAGAGGGCGGGCAGGTCGCTCAGCACGACCGGCTTGCCGAGGGCCATCGCCTCGACGGGTTTCAATGGCGTAACGAGTCGGCAGACGCGCAGGTCCTCACGGGGACAGACGAAGATGTCGATCGCCGCCTGCGCCTGCAGGGCCTCGTCGGGGCCGACCCGTCCCGGCAGGATCGCGATGTCGCCCAGTCCCAGCTCCTCGACCTGTTCGAGCAGCGCCGCCCGCTCCACGCCGTCGCCGACGAGCAGCACCCTGACCGGCGCGCCCTCGTCCCGCAGGAGCGCGGCCGCGTTGATCATGGTGGCGAAGCCCTCGTAGGCCACGATGCTCGACACCGAGCCCATCACGATCTCGCCGGGTTCGATGCCGTACGCGGCGCGGAACGCCGCACCGTCGTACTCGGCGCTGAGCAGCGAGTCGTCCACCGCGTTCGGCGCGAGATAGATCTTCTCCCTCGGTACCCCGCGCTCGACGATCTCGGTGGCCATGGTCTCCGCGAGGGTGACCACGGCGTCGGCGGAGCGCATGATGAACGCCTCGCGGTCGCGCTGGAGCACGTGCCGCTGGCTGCCGATGCGCTTGGGGTCGCGGGAGGCCCAGGTCTCCTCCAGGAAGCCCCGCACCTCGTAGACCATCGGCGTGCCGGTGCGCTCGCGCACGGCCAGCGCCACCGATCCGTTGCGGTGGTCGGTCGCGGCGTGCAGCACCTGCGGTCGCAGCGTCCTGACCAGCTCGGTCACCTCTCCGGCGCCGCGGATCATCCGCCCGTGGCTCTCGAACGGCACCTCGCCGCTCGGGATCAGCCGGTGGTAGGGGATGCCGTCGATCTCCTCGTACGGCGTCGCGTCGGCGTGCCCCTGCATCATCGGCCAGCCCCAGCTGGTCACGACGTGCGGGTCGAGCCCGGCGGCCTTCTGCGAGGTGACGATGCGGTGGGTGCGGACGGTGTATCCGGCCTGCGTGTACGGCAGCGCGTTGGTCACGCAGTGCAGCACCCGGCCCTGGAACCGCTCGCCCACGATCACCTTCGCCTTGGGCGGGATCGGGTTCGGCTGGATCGCGGCCAGCTCACCGGCGTAGTAGGCGTGCCGGCGCTTGATGAAGGGATAGCGCGTGTGGGCCTGCAGCACCGCGGCGGCCTCGCTCATCCGGCCGGAGTCGAAGTGCTCCTTCGCCTCACTCCACGGGCCCTTCACCAGGCGCATGCCGAGCTTGCGTACGACGATCTTGGCGCGTCGCGCGACGGGCCAGGCGAACCGGCCCACGACGGGGCGGACACTCGGCGGGAGCGTCTCGGCCGCCGCCTGCGCCACGCGTACCGGGTCGGACTTCACCTTGGTCGCCACGACCCGGGAGACGATGACCGGGTGCTGGACGAAGCCCCTGATCAGCCCGCGCAGTCCCGCTCTGGCCGACTTCGCCGACACCGGGGCCGCCGGAGGCGTGGACGACGCCGGGAGCGACGCGGGGACCTTCTCCTCGTCCTCGTCCGAGGGCCTCGCCGTGACCGCGGGCATGTCGGAGACCGGGACCGCGTCCGGGCCTCCGGCCGCGTCCGGGCTTCCGTGCGGGTCCGCGGCGGGAGCCGGAGTCGTCTCCGCAGCCTGGGTCGCGTCCGCGACCGGGGGCGTCTCCGCGCTCGGCGGGGGCGGCGGCTCCGTGGGCGTGTCCACGGCGGGCTCCTCCACGACCGGAGTCGTCTCCTGGACGGAGGGTGCCTCCGGCTCGGAGGGTGCCTCCGACGCGGCGGGTGTCTCCGGCTCGGAAGATGCCTTCGGCGCCGCAGGTGTCTCGGACGGCTCCGGACTCGGAGGCGTCACCGGCTCCGCGGATGCGGAAGACACGGCGGGCGGAGGGGTCACCGAAGCGGAGGGCTCGACGGCGGGGGTCTCAACGGCCGGAGGCGTCACCGAGGGGGATGGTGTCGCCGGCACCGAGGATGTCGCCGGACCCGGGGGCTTCGCCGGAACCTTCGCTGGAACCGAGGGGGAGTCTGGCCTGTTGGCATCGGATACCACGCCGTGACCGTACCATAGGCAACGTTTGCCCCACTGCCGCATGAAAGGCGAGGTCAATGAGGGACTTTGCCCGTCCGGGCGCTGCTCAGGGCCCCGATAATCCCCTCGTCCTGCACGTGCTCGGCGCGCGTCCCAACTTCGTGAAGGCCGCGCCCGTGGTGCGCGCGCTCACCGAACTCGGGGTGCGACAGGGCATCGTCCACACCGGTCAGCACTACGACGCGCTCATGTCGGACGTGTTCTTCGCCGACCTCGGTCTCCCCGAGCCGATCGCCAACCTCGGCGTCGGTTCCGGCTCGCACGCCCGCCAGACGGCGGCGCTGCTGGTCGGCCTGGAGGACGTGGTGCTCGAGCACCGTCCCACGCTGGTCGTCGTCTACGGCGACGTGAACTCGACGCTGGCCGCGATCCTCGTCTGCGCCAAGCTCCACGTGCCGACCGCGCACGTGGAGGCGGGCCTGCGTTCCTTCGACCGGGAGATGCCCGAGGAGGTGAACCGGGTCGTCACCGACGGCCTGTCCGACATCCTCTTCGCCACCTCGCCGGACGCGCTCTCCCACCTGGCCGCCGAGGGCGTCGACCCGGCCCGGGTGCACCTCGTCGGCAACCCGATGATCGACAGCCTGTTCTCCGCGCTCGACCACCTCAACCCCGTCCCGGTCCGCTCCCGGCTCGGCATTCCCGAGCGGTACGCGGTGGCCACCCTGCACCGTCCCGGCAACGTCGACGACCCGGCCTCCGCCAAGGAACTGGTCGACGCCGTGCTGTCGGTGAGCGAGCGCCTCCCGGTCGTGGTGCCGCTGCACCCGCGCGGCCGGACCCGTCTGGCGGAGGCCGGACTGGTGAACGGGGAGAACCTCCGCATCGTCGACCCGCTGGGCTACGTGGACTTCCTGTCACTGGTGCGGGGCGCGACGCTGGTCGTCACCGACTCCGGCGGCGTGCAGGAGGAGACGACCATGCTGGGCGTCCCCTGCCTCACGGTGCGGCCCAACACCGAGCGGCCGATCACCATCACGCACGGCACCAACCGGCTCGTCACCCCCGCGCAGCTGCCCACCGCGGCCGATCGCGCGCTGGCGGACGGCGCGGCGACGCCGTCGGGCGAGCTGCCCCCGCTCTGGGACGGCAAGGCCGGTCCCCGGATCGCCCGGGTGATCGGGAGCTGGCTGCGCGGCGGCAACCTCTCACCGGCCGGACAATCGGTATCGCCCAAATCCCTTTAAAACTACTTTTTCGGTACGGCTATGGTCGTACGCTGGCACGACCCCTGACAAAGGCGATTCCCCATGAGCGATGAGACCCCAGAAGAGCCGAAGTTCCAGCGTCTCGGGCCGATCAACTGGCTGCCCGAGGAGCGCAAGGTCGTCGAGCGCCTCGAGGAGCGCGTCCAGGACCTGGAGCGGCGGCTCGCCATCGCCGAGGCGCGGGCCGACTACGCGCAGTGGAAGCTGGAGTCGACCAAGGTGCAGCGCCCCTACCGGGTGGCCGAGGCACTGACGGCGGCCAAGGGGCCGGGGGTCACCGCGCTGCCGGGCAGGCTGCGCTCCGCGATGCAGGCCCGCAAGGGCCCCAAGCCGCCCCGCCCGGTGGCCGAGGTGATCGAGGAGCTCAAGCACCAGGGGCCCGTGGTCGACGTGCCGCAGGTCAAGTGGCCCGCCGGTCCGATCGTCCGCCCCGACATGAAGGTCGCGGTCATCCTGGACGACTTCTCCCGGATGGCGTTCAAGTACGAGTGGGACCAGATCGAGTTCGGGCTCCGCGACTGGCCGGAGATCTTCGCCGAGCGCCGGCCGGAGCTGTTGTTCGTGGAGTCGGCCTGGCACGGCAACCAGGGCCGTTGGCGCTACCAGATGACCGGCACGAAGGCCCCCAAGCCCGAGCTGCTCGCCCTGATCGACTGGTGCCGCGCCGAGGGGATCCCCACGGTCTTCTGGAACAAGGAGGACCCGCCGAACTTCGACTTCTTCATCGACACGGCCAAGCTGTTCGACTACGTCTTCACCTGCGACGGCGACATGGTCCCCCGCTACCGCGAGGTGCTGGGCCACGACCGGGTCGACGTCCTGCAGTTCGCCGCGCAGCCCCGGGTGCACAACCCCATCCAGGACAAGCGCGGGCGCGTGAACGACGTGGTCTTCGCGGGGATGTACTTCAGGGACAAGCACCCCGAGCGCCGCGAGCAGATGGAAACCGTCATCGCTCCGATCCGCGAGCTCGGGCTGCACATCTTCGCCCGCAACGGCACCGTTGACGAGAAGTACGCCTGGCCGAAGGAGTACGTCCCGCACATCGTGGGCGAGCTGCCGTACGACCAGATGCTGGCCGCGTACAAGATGTACAAGGTCTTCCTCAACGTGAACTCGGTGCTCGACTCGCCGACCATGTGCGCCCGCCGCGTCTTCGAGCTGTCGGCCTGCTCGACGTCGATCGTCTCCGGCTGGTCCCGGGCCATCGAGGAGACCTTCGGGTCGCTGATCCCGATCGCCCGCGACGAGCTTGAGTCGTACAACCAGGTCCTGCACCTGATCAACAGCCCCGAGCTGCGCGCCCGCCAGGGGCACCTGGCCATGCGCGAGGTCTTCGACAAGCACCTGTTCTCGCACCGCGTGGACCAGATCCTGGGGATCCTCGGCAGGCCGGTGCAGCAGCGGACCCGGTCGATCTCGGTGGTCCTGCCCACCAACCGCGCCTCCCAGATCGAGCACGCGATCTCCTCGGTGGCCCGGCAGATACACCGGCCCGTCCAGCTCGTCATGGTCCTGCACGGCCTCGACATCGACCCCGTCGTCGTCGCCGACAAGGCCCGGATGGCCGGGATCACCGACGTCGTGGTCCTGCCCGCCGACGAGTCGCTGTCGCTGGGCGCCTGCCTCAACATGGGCATCGCCGCCGCCGAGGGCGAGCTGATCGCCAAGATGGACGACGACAACCTGTACGGCGAGCACTACCTGTCCGACCTGGCCCGCGCCTTCGACTACTCCGACGCCGAGCTCGTCGGCAAGGGCGCGCACTACGCCTACTTCGAGGGCAGCAACACCACCATGCTGCGCCTGCCCGGGCTGGAGCACCGGTACGCCTTCCTGGTGCAGGGCGGCACCTTCCTCGGCAAGGCCGACATGTTCCGGCACTACGGCTTCGAGGACATCACGCGCGGCGAGGACACCCACCTGGTCCGTCGCCTCAAGGAGGACCGCGTCAAGATCTACTCCGCCGACCGCTTCAACTTCGTCTACTGGCGCAGCGGCGACAAGTCCATGCACACCTGGCAGGCCGACGACATCAAGCTCACCCGCAACGCCCAGTTCTCCTTCGCCGGGCACCCGGAAGCGCACGTCATGATCTGACTTTGGTGGGGCGGTTCCCGAAGGCCTTTGGTGGGGCGGTTCCCGGAAACGGGGGCTCTTTCCCGGGGCATCGATACGACGGATGTCGTCCGGCCGCTCTGCCCGGTATCCGTCGGGTACATGGCTGATGGGGATCAGCGCGTGATGTGCGTTCGCGCTCCGGTGGGTGGGTGCTCCGGGCGGCCGTCGTCGGTGGCGGCTCCGGTGCGTCAGGCCTCCGGCCTGGCGGGCGCGCTGGTCACGGATTCTTATAAGCCGCCCGGAACACCCACCCACCTCCGCACACGACCCGTCTCGCCGTACGCCGTGCAGACCGTGGTCGCTTTCTTCCGGGCCGCCCATCGGGCCCTTTGACGCTGAAGCGATCCGTACGGGGCCGTTTTCGGGGTTGTTCGCCGTAGCTGAAGCGCCGGTGCGGAAAGGAGCGCAGGGGGCGCTCGCCGGGGCTCGCTCGCCGTACGACACTCATGTGGTTCTGTCGAGGGGTACGTCGCCCGCCGGCAGGTGGAACCAGACGGCGGTGCCCGCTCGCTGATGCTTGCCCTCCAGTTCCCACGGGACGGATGGATTGTTCCGTTCGGGTCGATGTGGCCTGCTTGACGGCAGGCGATCGCGTGCCGCCCCTTCCCTGGTTCACCGACTTCAGAATGTGTCCTGACTCACGATGGCAGGGTGAGCACCGGCAACGCCGACGCCGTGACCTTCTCGGACCTGTCGAGAAACCCCCGAGCCGTCGCCGAACGCGCCGCGCGCCTCGGCAGAGTACGCGTCACCCACCGCGATGCCCCGGACTCCTCCCTGACCGCCGCCGACCGTGAGGATCAGCGCGGGGAGACGCTGGCCACGGCGTCTCGCCTGTTCCTCGCCCTCATCAAGCACGATCCGACCGCCCGCGCGCCGGTCATCGCCATGCCCGAGGTCTTCCCCTGGGTCCGCCACCTCACCTCCGCCGAACCGCGTGCCTTCACCCTCGAACTGGTCGAGGCGCTCTCCGACGCAGCGGAACTGGATGTCGATGTCACCACACAGGAGGTCATCGCAGGCTGTCGGGCGACCGCTCGGATCAAGGCCGATCCCGCCCGCCACGCCCAGGCGCGTAAGGCCACACGCGGCGACTTCGGACCGGTGGAGGTTTCGGCGTGAGCCCGAAGCGCGGTGACCGGGTCACGGTCCCGCCTCCGGATGACGAATGGGATATCCGGTTCGGTACCAGTGACGCGGTCAAGGGATGGGAGGAGTTGTGCCGCCACGCCTTAGGTAACACACGCCGATGTTTCGAGGCACTGCGCGCCGCGCCCGGAGCGGTCTGGCAGCACCTGCGGGACCGGGAGCCTCCGGAGAACGATCAGTCGGCCTTCGGCGAACGGAACAGGGCGAGGGCCGTCCGTGGTGGGAGGTCGTGGATCAGCTCTCCGACAGTGTGGCGGCGCGGTCGCCGAGGATGTCGAGGGTGAGGAGGACGAGGTTGGCGGCGAGGGCGGCGCCGATGATCGTGGCCGTCGTGCCGGGTAGGCCGTCGGCGGCGGAGAACCCCAGCCAGGCTCCGGCGAGTGCCGCGGCCGGTGCGGCGGCCAGGCCCCGGCGCCGGTGCCGAGAGGTCCGGTCGCGTCGGGTCCAGGCGCAGTAGGCGCCGTAGCCGATGGCGACACCGACGGGCGGTACGGTGACGAGCGGGTCGCCGAGGTAGGTCGCCGGCCACAGGATCGACACGGTCAGTATGGCCAGGGACCAGCCGCCGAGACCGAGGATCACCGGGGTCAGGACGCGCAGCCAGATGCCGGTTCTGGGCCCGAAGCCACCGCGGCGGCGTACTCGGCGGGTCATCCCGGCGAGCAGGACGGCGGCGGTCAGCGTGAGGCCGGTCAGGACGCCTGCGAGGATCTTGGCGATGTTCGGCATGCTGAGCGTGCCGACCCGGAAGTCGACCTTGTGGGTGGTGTATCCGGAGGTGTCGACCTGGCCGTGGTCGAAGAAGGCGGTCAGCAGCCGCCGGTTGGCCTCGGGCTGGTAGCGCCAGAAGTCGGTGGTGTGCCCGAGTTCGGCCAGGATCACCTGATGGCCGTTGGGCAGGGCGGGCAGCAGTTCCCTGGTGGCCAGTTCGGCGGGCGTGGTGAAGTCGACGGTGCCGCTGATCAGGAGCGTTTCGACGTCGGTCGGGCGCGTCCGCTGGTATCCGCGGGTGTCGGGGCCGGACGGCCACGCCTTGGTGAGGCCACCGCCGGCCCACAGCAGATCCGCGCCGGCGTTGCCGAGGATCGAGCCCGGGTCGCCCCCTCCGGCGTAGTAGCGGTCGACCGGCGCAGCGTCGATCATGGTGGTCGCGGCGGACTCTCCCCAGACGAAGGACGTCGGGATGGTCAGGTCGGCGAGAAGGGAGATGGCCCAGAGTCCGCTGGGATCGCCGTCGGCGGCGGCCAGCCAGGCGTCGAGCATCGCGGGCGCGTTGAGCGGTGCGGCGAATCGTGTGGAGTTGACCAGTCCGATCAGCGTCGCGGCGCGGACGTTGCCGCTTTTGACGGCCAGGGGTCCCCACCGGTCGGGCAGGTGCGCGGCGGTCGCCCTCATGGAGGCGGCGAGGTCTTCGGTGCGTGCGGCGCATGCGTGGTCCTGGGCGCACAGCCGGGCATATCGGGCGAGTTGGTCGTCCGTGGTGGCGGGGTCCCAGAGGAAGCGACCGGGCGGGTTCACGCCGGCCATCACCGACCGGTGGATGGACCGCGGATGGCGCCAGGCGTAGATCATGGCGGTGCGGGTTCCGACGCTCTGGCTGATCAGGTTGATCCGCCGGTAGCCCAGTGCCCTGCGGACGGTCTCCAAGTCCTCGACGCGCTGGGGTAGCGAGTAGCCGCCGAGGTCGGTGCCGTCCTCGGTCAGGCGTCTGGCACAGTCGGCGTAGGCCTGGGAGGTGCGGCGCGTCGTGTCGGGTCCGGCGAGGTCGGCGGAGTGCCGCATCGCCGTGGTCACCTCAGGACAGTCGAGGACGACGGAACCGTCGATGCCGCGGTAACCGACCAGGACGATGTCGTGCCTCTCGGAGAGGCGGCCGGCTTCCTTGAAGGTCATGTTCGTCTGGCCGGGCCCGCCCCCGAGACGGAAGATCGGCTCGGCCGGGTCGGGGCCGGTGGCCCGGATGCGGTTCACGGGCAGCGTGATCGGCCGGGAGCCGGGAACGTCGTGGTTCTCTGGGACGGTCAGGGTGCCGCAGTCCGCCGGCAGGGCTCCGGTTTCGGTCTCGTACGTGCAGGGGTTCAGAGTCAGTGTGCCGACCTTGGCCGCGGGGGACGCCGCCGGTGTCGTCGTATCCCGTGCGCCCAGGTAGCCGAGAGCAAGGATGGTGAGGGTCATGGCCGCCAGGGCGATGATTCTGGCGGGGGTCAATCCCGAGGTGTCCATGCTGACGTCTCCTGTGTGTCAGGAGCGAGTCTGGTGCGAATGGGCCGGCGGCTCGCTGACGCCTGCCGGTGTATCGGAGGTAAGGGCAGCCCTACCCCGAGCAGGCCGTCACCGGCCCTCCGGCCGTGCGCCCGAGCCGGAGTGGATGACGGAGTTCGTCACGACCTTGCTCCTACCTGCTGCTCGATGACGGTTTCAACGCCGATGGGACGGATGGATTGTTCCGTTCGGGTCGATGTGGCCTGCTTGACGGCAGGCGATCGCGTGCCGCCCCTTCCTGGTTCACCAACTTCAGAATGCGTTCTGACTCACGTGCCGTCTCCGGCGTCGGCCGTGCCCCTCTCGAGTGAGCGGCGGTGTTTTCACGATCCTCGGATTTCCGCTGTAACGACGCGGCGTATCCGGACATCTCCTCTGATGCAGACCCCCGGGGGAAGGACATCCGTGTGGCCCCGCCCGACTCGAAGCAGCGTTTTGAGGAGATGTACATGGCCAACTACCAAGCCGTGATGAGCTACGTACGGCGCCGGACCGGTTCGCCCGACGACGCCGCCGACGCGATCGCCGAGACGTTCGCGACCGCCTGGCGCAAGGTCGGCGAGATCCCTCCGGCGGACGAGACCAGGCTGTGGTTGTACGGCGTGGCGCGGCGGGTGCTGGCGAACCAGCGCCGGGGGGAGAAGCGGCAGGGCGCGCTCGCCGTACGGCTGCGCGCGGAGCTGACCGTGCTGGCCGAGTCGGCGGTGGAGCAGGACCCGGACGCGGTCCGCGCGGCGTTCGGGCGGCTGTCGCCCGACGACCGTGAGGTGTTGTCACTCGCGGGCTGGGAGGGGTTGAGCGCGACGGAGATCGCGGTCGTGCTCGGCTGCTCCCGGCCCTCCGCACGGGTGCGGCTGCACCGGGCGCGCAAACGCCTGGCCAAGGAGCTCGCCTCAGCCGGTCTCGACCTGGCCCGGTACGGCTCGCGCGCCGTGAACCTGCTGGAGGCGAAGTGATGAGGCACCGGATCGACCGCATGGTCGCCGACATCGACCCCGGCCCCGGCCCGGGTCTGACCGCCGGGGCGCTGGAACTGCTCGACGAGCTGACGGCCACCCCCTGCGAGCCCGCCACCGTCACCCGGCGATTCTCCTGGGGACCGCTCCGCCCGCGCACGGCCGCCCTGCTGGTCACCGGGTCCGCCGTCGCCGTCACGATGGTCGGCGGGCTGTTGCCGGGCGGTCTGGGCGTGACCCCCAGCCAGGCCGACGCGCTGGACATCAAGCGGCAGGGAGCCTTCTACGTCATCACCGTCAAGGACCTGTTCGCCGACCCGAAGCTGTACGAGACCCAGCTCCGCGAGCGCGGCCTCGACATCCGGCTGCGGGTCAAACCGGTGCCTCCGGCCGTCGAGGGCGGCATCTTCACCTGGGACATGAGGATGGACGGCCGGAGTATGGAGGAGATCGAGCGCAGCGAGGAATATGTCTCCGCGATCCGGAAGCCGGGAGCCTGCGCCGTCCAGTGGCAGTGCCCGATCGGGCTGAAGGTCCCTGTCGACTTCACCGGGTCGGCGACCGTGACACTCGGGCGCAAGGCCAACCGGGGTGAGCGGTATGCCGCACTGCGCCCGCTCCAGGAGGTCGGCGAGCCCATGCACTGCGTGCCCTTCCTCGGCAGGTCCGTGGATCTCGTGCGCGGGCTGTTGCGGGAACGCGGGGTGACCGTGGGCACGTACTTCGACGGCAAGGACTTCCACTCCTCGGTGCCCGGCACCTGGTACGTGCAGGAGGGCCACATGAGCGAGCCTGGCAAGGCCACCCTGTTCGTCACGCCCACGCCCACGCGGCCCGAGGTGCCCGGCCCGAGCATGGCCGGCGACCCCTGCCCGCGACCTTCCTGACCCCTCGGACGGAGCGGCGCGTTGCCGGCCTTGCGAATCGGGGAACCCCGAGGAGTCTCCATCCGAAGATGTCAGGATTCGCGCCCGCTGGTTGGCGTTCCTGGGCGGTCGGACGGTGGTGGCAGACTTCGTCCGTGAAGTCGGAGAGCATCACGGCGGCGGTGGCGGGTACGTGGAAGCTGGGCGACCTGGTCGTCAACCGGATCGGATTCGGCGCGATGCGGCTGACGGCGAACGCCGACGGCACTCCGAGCGACCGTGACCGGGCGATCGGCGTGCTGCGCCGCGCGGTCGAGCTCGGGGTGAACCACATCGACACCGCCGCGTTCTATTTCTCGTCGCTACGTTCCGCCAACGAGCTGATCAACCGGGCGTTGGCCCCGTACCCGGATGACCTGGTGATCACCACGAAGGTCGGGCCGGGCAAGGACCCTTCGGGGGCGTGGCTGCCCCTGGCCAGGCCGGAGCAGTTGCGCGGCCAGGTCGAGGAGAACCTCCGCCAGCTCGGCCGCGACCACCTCGACGTGGTGAACCTGCGCGGCCACGGGCCCGACTCGATCGCCGAGCGCTTCGGCGCGCTGGCCGAGCTGCGTGACGCCGGGCTCATCCGCCACCTGGGCGTCTCCAACGTCAGGCCCAAGCACCTCGCCGAGGCCCTGGCCATCGCCCCGGTGGTCTGCGTGCAGAACAGGTACGGCCTCGGCGCGAACCCCGAGCGCCGGGATTTCCTGCGCGCCTGCGGTGAGCAGGGCATCGCGTTCGTGCCGTTCTACGCGATCGCCGGGGAGGGGCGCGAGGCGGGCGCGGGCGGCACCGAGAACGACGAGGTCCTCGCCGTCGCGCGCGCCCACGGGGCGACGCCCGCGCAGGTCCGGCTGGCGTGGACGCTGCGGCACGGGCCGCACGTGCTGGCCATCCCGGGCACCGGCAACCCCGACCACCTGGTCGCCAACGTGGCCGCCGGTGCGCTGCGGCTCTCGGAGGACGAGGTCGCCCGCCTCGAACGGGCGACCCCGGTCACCTTCTGACTACGGATGTCCCGGAGACCCAGGGCGTGTTCGTAGTTCGGATCTTCGGGTGGACGGGAAACTTCGAGGCCATGGGATGGCGCCTCACAGGTGAAGCCCGGCGAGGTGGCTTTCCGGGGTCTTGCCGGAGCGAAAGGCCGGCCCACGCCACTCCTCACAGGACCGCGCGGGAGACGTCCCGTATCCCGCGGCGCACCGGCCTTGCGCGGCCCACTGATCGACAGGTGATGTCCGAACCCACTGACGATCAGTGTCCGTTCTCGCCTGCGACGCCCCTCAGGCCGGCCGCGCGATCTCGTCGATGAGGGCGGCCAGCCGGCGTGGCTGTGACAGGAGCGGACAGTGAGCGCTGGTGATCCGGCGAATCTCGGTGGCCTGGGCCGCCATCTGCTCCTGCAGCGCAGGTGGGATGGCCTTGTCGTGCTCGGCGACGATGTAGGTGGACGGGATGTCCCGCCAGGCGGCGGCGTCGGCCTTCTCCGCGAACGACCGGACGGTCTGCTGGACCAGTTCGCTCATCGCCTGTTCGGCCTCGGCGTCGGTCAGGTCGCCGTAGAGCGAGGTACGCGGGTCGTCGATGAGCGGGAACAGGCCGCTCATGTCGTCAGGATCGGGAGCGCCGTGGAGGGTGTACATCGACTGTCCCTTGTCCGGCATGTACGCGGCAAGGTAGATCAGCCGCACGACGTTGCCCGCTCCGGCGGCGGCCTCGGTGACCGGGATGCCCCCGTAGGAGTGACCGAGCAGCACGACCGGCCCCTCGATCGACGTCAGTTCCTCGGCCAGCACGGCGGCGTCCTCATGCATGCCCGCGGTGGGATGTTCGCCGGAACTGCGCAACGCCGGCGAACGCGTGTCATAGCCGAGGGCGTGCAACTCGGGCTCGAGCTTCGCCCAGCAGGCCGGCCGGTGCCAGGCGCCATGGACGAGCATCACGGTAGTCATGAACGGTGCTCCAAGGTTCTCGTTTGCGGAGTTCGGTCGACCCGCCCGCCAGGAAGGTCCGATGGCCGTCGGCGAACTCGATGCGGGCGCACTACGCCTTTGAACGGGTGCCAATGCATGGCATGCCCGCAACTCTAAGCTTTGAGAATTGGACTTGGAATGATCCAGAGTGCAACATAGTTGCGTGAGCATCCAGCGAGTCGATCCCCTCCACGATGTCCTCACCCTTGTCGGCACGACCAGCCGCCTGTCCGTCGGGCTGGTGGCCGGCGGCGAGTGGGCGCTGTCGTTCGAGCCGCCGTCGGCGGTCAAGTTCAACGCGGTGCGCCGCGGCCACGGCCTGCTCACCGTCGACGGCGTGCCGGAGCCGATCGATCTGGCCGAGGGCGACTGCTTCCTGCTCACCCGGCCACGCGCCTTCACCCTGGCCAGTGGGCCGGGGGTGCGGCCGGTTCCGGCCCACCCGGTCTTCGCGGCGGCCACCGACGGTGTGGCCCGGGTGGGAACCGGCGAGGACGTGGTCTTCATCGGCGGCCGATTCGACTTCGGCGAGCGGGCACAGGAACTGTTGCTCGATGTGCTGCCGCCGGTGATCCACGTGCCCGGCCGCACCGCCGAGGCAGCGACCGTGCGCTGGGCGCTCGAGCAGATCGACGCCGAGCTGCGCGATCGGCCGCTCGCCTCGACACTGGTCACCGAGCATCTCGCCATGATCATGCTGATCCATCTGCTGCGCCTGCACCTGGCCGTCGCCGGGCCGGGCGCCGTGTCCGGCTGGCTGGCCGGGCTCACCGACCCGATCGTGGCCTCGGCACTGGGGGCCATGCACGCCCGTCCGGCCCACGCCTGGACGGTGGCCCAGCTGGCCGGGGTCGCGGCGGTTTCCCGGTCGACGCTGGCCGCCCGGTTCAAGCAGGCCGTCGGGCAGGGCCCGCTGGACTACCTGACCGGTTGGCGGATCGAACTGGCCGCCCAGCGCCTGCGCCGCGGCGACGAGACGGTGGCGGCGATCGCCCGTGAGGTCGGCTACGGTTCGGAGAGCGCGCTGAGCAACGCGTTCAAGCGGGTCACCGGCGCGTCCCCGCGCGAGTACCGCCGCCGGATCAGCCCGGCCGGCGGTCAGATCGTGCACGGGGTCGGGTCCGGTCTCGGCGATCGGCCGCCGGCCTCCGCAGCCGTCATCGGGGTGCGGGGGAAAGGCTCCCGTTCGGTTGCCCGGGCGCCCACGAGGTGAGGACGCGGAGCGCGTCGTGCGACGGTGAACCCGGCTCGGCGGTGAGAACCATGAGGCGCTGTCCCGAGCCGTCGGGACTGCTCCACGTGTCGCAATCGAGGGTGAGACCGCCGACCAGCCGATGCCGGTAGCGCTTGGTGCCGTAGACGGCGTTGTTGACGCGATGCTCCGCCCACCAGGTACGGAAGTCGGCGTCCCGCACGGACAGCTCGCCGACGAGCCGGGCGAGCTCGGGGTCGCCGGGATCGGCTGCGGACTCCATGCGCAGGGCGGCGACGGCGTCGCGGGCGTCGTGCTCCCACTCCAGGTGCATGTCCCGGATGATCGGGTCGGTGAACAACAGACGCAGGTAGTTGCGCCGGTCCGCGGTGAGTTGCGAGAAGTCGGTGTACAGGGCGGCGGCGCCGGCGTTCCACTCCAGGATGTCCAGCCGTTTGCCCAGAACGACGGCGGGGGTCGCGGTGAGCTGGTCGAGCAGGCGCCCGCCAGTTCCGCCTGGGGGCCGACGGCGCCCAGGACCCGGCCGTGTTCCTCGGCATGCTGGACGCCGCGGCCCACGCCCGCACCGTTGAGGCCCGAGGCGAGGAGCCGCCGGTGCTGACCCTCTTCCCCGGCACCGTCGAGCAGGCCTATGCGCTCGGCGGAGAACACGGTGCCGAGGGCTTCGAGTACTACCGCACCGAACGTGGCCGGCACCCCCGCTCGGCGAGGTTCCTTACCTGGAACAGCATCGACAAGATGGCAGCCTTCGACGCCTTCGCGCCGATCCCGCTGATCGGGCACCGACCGCTGCTCATGATCGTCGGCAGCCGCGCCGTCACGTCCTGGATGAGCATCGAAGCCTTCCAGCGCACCACGGGCCCCAAGGAGATCCACTGGATCGACGGCGCCAGCCACGTCGACCTCTATGACAAGAAGCAGTACGTGGATCTGGCCGTCGAAAGGATCGCCGGGTTCTTCGGCGAGAACCTGAGCCAGGCGGCCTAGAGATCTCCTAGCCGGCCAGCCGGTAGACGCACACGTTCACGCCCGCGGCGCTGGTGACCGTGGAGACCAGTTCGAGCGTGCGCAGGCCACCGTCGTCGGGGAAGATCGACTTCCCGCCGCCGAGGATCACCGGCATGACCGTGAGCCGGAGCTCGTCGGCCAGGCCCTCGCTCAGGAGGGTGCGGGCGAGGGTGGGGCTTCCCATGACCACCAGGTCGCCGCCGTCGGTCTCGCGCAGCTTCCGGATGTGGGCGACGGCCTCGTCACCGGGGATGCGGGTGGTGTTGTTCCACGTGAGCTCGTCGTCGCCCAGCGTCCGGGACACGACGTACTTCGGGATGGCGTTCATCCGGTCGGCGAACGGGTCACCGGCTCGCCCGGGCCACGCCGAGGCCATGGTCTGCCACGTGCGGCGCCCGAACAGCAACGCCTCGGCCCCGCTCATCGCGCCGTCGAAGGCACCGCCGACCACTTCCGGGTCGAAGAACGGGGCCGACCAGCCGCCGTGGGCGAAGCCGCCGTCGGTGTCCTCCTGAGGTCCGCCCGGCGCCTGCACGACGCCGTCCAGGCTCATGAACTCAATGATCACGATACGCATGGGATTCGCTCCTTAAGGGGGTGTATCGGGGAGGTGAGGTACCACCACTCTGGACGAGCCGACCGGGAGAGGCCGGTCAGCCGAAGTTCGCGGCCATCCAGGTGTCCCACGCGGCCTGCTCGTCGCGGCCCGCGAAGTTCTGGTGGCCGAGGACGAGGGCGTCGCCGCGGGCGTCGCCGGAGTAGACGAACCGGTACAGGCCCTCGTCCGTCCGGACACCCAGGTTGACGGGCAGGTTCGCGTAGTAGACGACTCCGGCGGAGCCGTCGGGGAGCCGGACGTCGTCGCCCTCGCCGACGTCCGGCGTGACGCCCAGCGACTCCGTGACGATCTTCCAGACGGCGTCCGGGCCGCCCGCTCCCGGCCGGAAGGCGGCCGTGAGCGACGACGGGGTGCGGCCGGTGAAGTGGGTGAGGTACTGCCGGAGGGTCTCCAGGTAGATGGGCCAGCCGGCCTTCATCGCCTCGAACTCGGTCTCCCAGTCGTCACCGAGCATGCCGTGCTGCACGAGCCGCAGCACGGTCGTGCCGCCGCCGCGCCCCTCGACGAGATACTCCATCGCCATGAACCGGCCGTCGGGAGCCTCCGCGCCGCGGGTCGCGAGGCGGGTGCCGGGCTCGTAGGCGGTGATCGTGGCCTGCTGGGTGTGGCCCATCATCGTGAGGTGGGCCGGGCCGCCGGCGGACGTGCCGAGCTCGGTGCGTCCCATGAACCAGGAGTCGACGCCCGGCCCGGTCGCGATCGCGTCCCAGACCTGCTCGGGGGTGGCGGCGAGCTCGATCTCCTGGGTCAGCTCGAACGGGTGCGTCATCGGGTTTCCTTCACGCTCGGGTGGACGGCGACGACGATCCGGTGGTCGCGGCCCTTCTCGGCGGACTCGTCGTGGTACTTGGACACCAGGGCCGTGACCGCTCCGGCGAGCTCCTGGGCGAACGCGGCCCGGTCGGCGGCCGAGGCGAAGCGCACCTCGCCGTCGATCGCGAAGGTCGCGACGCGCTTGCGCGCCTTGGCGGCGCCGGTGATGAGCGCCCCGACGTCGCGGACCAGCCGGGCCGCGACGGCCAGCAGCCAGCTCGCCGACAGCTGGTCGGGGGAACGTGCCGGGTCGGGCTCGACCGACGCCAGCGCGGTCGGCGAGATCACGTAGGAGGCCGCGGTCGCGCGCATGATGCGCTCGTTGACGTTGCCCTTGCGCCGCTCCTCGATCAGCTCGACGAGCCCGTGCGCCTCAAGCGTCTTCAGGTGGTAGTTGACCTTCTGACGGGGCAGGCCGACCTTGGCGGCCAGCATGGTCGCGGAGCCGGGCTCGCTCAGCTCGGCCAGCAGCCGGGCCCGGATGGGGTCCAGCGAGGCCTCGGCTGCGGCCGGGTCCTCGATCACGGCGATCTCCTGCATGACCACAGACTATGGCCGACAAATTATGTTGTCAAGGAATTCTTATTTGCCGGTACCCAGGCCTGGCCGGCCGCCGGCCGGGGTCGTGCGGGGGCCACGAGCACCTGGGGATGACGTCCTGAAATTTCAGGAATCAGTGAGTTCGAGCGGACAGTACATGTGTGTGGGAACGACTGTGCGCGCCCCGGCCGGGACGAGCCGGTGAACCCGGCCGGCCGGGTCACGCCGCCCGGCGCCGCGTCGTCCACCGGAGCCCGGAGCGGTGTCGCGCGTCCGGGCGGTACGGAGAACGACGACGGCCCCGTCCCGGAGAGATCCGGGACGGGGCCGTCGCAGGCGCCCAGGGTGGTGGTCTCCGGATTTCCTCGGGTTCTCCCCGCGGAAACCGGCCTCCCCGGGTCACGGGCTAACGGACGCCTCGCCTGCCGTACAGGCTCACCGCCAGGATGACGCCGACTGCGGCCAGGGCGATCTGGATGATCAGCTCGATCCAGTCGATACCGGATGTGGCGGAGACCCCCAGGGCTCCGGCGATCGCGGTGCCGATGAGTGCGGCGACGATACCGATCACGATGGTCAGCCAGATCGGGATGCCCTGCTTGCCGGGCACGACGAGCCGACCCAGGGCACCAATGATGGCGCCGATAACAATGGCGGTGATGATGCCGGTGACTGTCATGTTCCACGCTCCCTGTCTGCTCAGCTGCCAGGCGTATGCCCTGGAAAAAAGGAACAACACATAACGGGGTGCCCCGAATTAGTGGCCACCGGTCACGAGTCCGTCGCGCGGAGGTCTCAGGCCGGTCCTGACCCGCGACCGCACACGGAGGAAACCCGGTCTCACCTGCCCCGGAAGCCCCACCGCCCCCATCCGCCCTCCGGGGAGCCGCCGGAGAAATCCGCCGGAGAAATCGGGGGGAAGGGGACGAGGACAGAGGATCAGGGGGCGGGGGCGGCAGGTTTTTCGGGGGGTGTGGCCCCTTTCTCCGAGGGTGTGGCTCCACCGGTCCCACCGGGGGTGACAGCACCCGAGGTGGCCGCGCCGGAGGCGGAGGTGCCGGGGGTGGCTTGGGCGGGGGCGGCGGTGTTCAGGAGGGAGCGGGCGAGTCCGAGGCCGGCGCCGCCGAGGGTGAGGGCCTTGGCGAGCATCTCCTCGACGCCCTGGGCGCCGTTGAGGACGACCATGTGGTCGACGTTGCCGAAGGCCTTCGCGCCCGCCTCGACGATCTGGGGCCACTTCTCGGCGAGCTGCTGGGCGATGACCGCCTCCTGGTTCTCGGCGAGGGCCTCGGCGCGGGCCCGGATCGCGTCGGCGGCGGCCAGGCCCTTCGCCCTGGCGGCGTCGGCCTCCGCGAGTCCCTGCGCCTTGGAGGCGTCGGCGGCGGCCAGACCGCGGGCCCTGGCGGACTCCGCCTCGCCGAAGCCGGTGACCTTCGTCGCCTCGGCGGCGGCGACACCGCGCAGCCGCACGGACTCCGCCTCGGCCGCCGCGGCCTGTTTGACCTGCGACGCCTGCGCGGCGGCGCGGAGCTCGGTCTCGCGCGCCTCGGCCTCGGCCTGGGCGATGCGGGCGTCGCGCTCGGCCCGGGAGACCGTCACGGTCTCGTACGCCCTGGCGTCCGCGGGTTTGCGGACCTGGGCCTGGAGCCGCTGCTCGGCCAGCGCGGCCTCGAGTTCGGCAGCGCGGGTCTCCTGGACGACGACCTCCTGCCGGGCGGACGCCTCGGAGAGCGGCCCCGCCTGGCGGGACCTGGCCTGGGCCTCGTCGATCTCGGCCTGGTAGACGGCCTGCTTGATCTGCGAGTCGCGCCACGCCGCGGCCTTGTTGGCGGCGGCGATCTGCTCGGCCTGGGTGGCCTCCTGGTCGCGCTGGGCCTCGGCGATGCGGGCCGCGGCGGCGATGCTCGCGGCATGCGGCTTGCCGAGGTTGGTGATGTAGCCCGTCCCGTCCTCGATCTCCTGGATCTGCAGGGAGTCGACGATCAGACCGAGTCTGATCATCTCGTCGGCGGCCGAGGCGCGGGTCTCGCCCGTCAGCCGCTCGCGGTTGAGGATGAGGTCCTCGACGGTGAGGTTGCCGATGATCGAGCGCAGGTGACCGGTGAACAGTTCGTGGATGGCGCCGTTCATCGAGTCCTGCTGGTCCAGGAAGCGCCGGGCGGAGTTGGCGATCGAGTGCAGGTCGTCGCCGACCTTGTAGATCACGACGCCCCGTACGACCACCGGGATGCCCTGCTGGGTGACGCAGGAGACCTGGAGGTTGGCGGCGCGGCTGTCCAGGCGCAGGCGGCGCGCGGTCTGGAAACCGGGGAGCACGGAGGTGCCCTTGCCGGTGACGATCCTGAACCCGAGGCTGTCGGCGTCCGTGGAGCTACCCCGGGCGCCGAGACCGGAGATGATCAGCGCCTCGTTGGGCTCCGCCACCCGCCAGACGGTCTTGAACAACAGGATCATGACGAGAAGGGCGACAAGGACTACGCCCCCTATGACGAGGTACTCCGTGGGCATCTCGGCCTCCGCGGTGTGGGGGAGAGCAGGGGAGAGTGAGGGAGAGCAAGGGAGATCGGGTTCGGGGGAGCGGGGGGTTGGAGGGCTCGGGGGAGCCGGGGCGAAAGGAGCCGGGGGGCGGGTCGCAAAGGGGTCAGGGGAGCGCGCGGGCGACGTAGATCGTGCGCGGTGGGAAGAACTCGACGACCACGACGATCGAGGACGGGGCGATCTCCTCGTCCGGGACCGTCGGATGGGCGTAGAACGCCTCGACGCCCCCGCGGACCGCCACCATCACCTCCCCGACCAGGCCCGGGCCGATCCTTCCGGTGACTCTTCCCTGCTTACCGATCACGCGGTACTCCCCGTGGCATCCGTCAAAGGGAAAAAGCGAATGCGGACGCCACCCCCGGCACGCCGCGCCTCACCGCCCGGCGACAGGAGGCGCCGGATCCATCGCGAATCCCCTGGTTTGATTTTATACGGATAACGAGCCGACTGACCATAACGTTCCGGATTATCCGGTAATCCAGATGACACACCTTCCCCGCCCCGCAAAATCCCGGGCAAGCGACACCGGAAGGGCGCGGAGCAGCGGGAACGTGGTGAGATCGACCCGAGGGCGGCGTGGGGTGCGTACCGGGCCACTCGCGGCGCGGGCTGCTTTTCCCGGATCGGATAAGCCCAGGCGGCACCGAAGCCGCATCACCCCCTCTCCCCCTTTAATTCCCAGCCACCATGACATGACTCTCATGTAGGAGATGTCACGACAGCGCGTTAATGGCCCGGGTAAAAACTTCCCGAAAACGCAGCGAGGCAGCCCCGCCGATCCATTCACATCGTGATGATCGCCCCATGACCGATCCTCACGAGATCAATCCCCGTAAGGCCCTGGAACTCGGCATGGACCGTCCCATCTCCCGTCGAGACTTCTTCGATGGGGTGATCGCGGCCACCGGGATCGCGGCGGCGTGCTCGCTGACCGGGGTCGGCGGTGGGGAGGACGCCCCTCCCGCACCCCCGGAGATTCTGGAGCTTTCACCTGACATGTCCTATCCGCCGTCCCTCACGGGACTGCGCGGCGACACCGCGGAGGCGCTCAGCGTGCCCCACGCCCTTCGCGACCAGCGGTTCTGGCCGTACGCGGGCACGCCGAAGCCCACCGGCGAGCACTACGACCTGGTCGTGGTCGGCGCGGGGATCAGCGGCCTCAGCGCGGCCCACCGGTGGCTGGAGCGCGACCCCGCCGCACGGATCCTGATCCTCGACAACCACGACGACATCGGCGGGCACGCCCTGCGCAACGAGTTCCGTCCGGCGGCCAGGAAGGGACCGCTGGTCGCGTACGGCGGCTCGCGGTCGATGGAGCACCCGTCGGCGTGGACCCCCGAGGGCAGGGACCTGCTCGCCAAGCTGGGCATCCACCCCGAGAGGCTCGGGGAACCCGCAGGACGGGGACTGTACGCGAGCATGGGGATGCACGACAGCGTCTTCTGCGACCGGGAGGCCTTCCCCGCCGGGAACGCGGAGAAGCTCGTCGTGCTCACGCCCGGCGAGAGCGCCGCCCGGTGGATCGCCGAGCTGCCCGTCGCGGAGCGGGCCAAAAAGGACCTGCTCATGCTGTACGGCGATCCGCCCGACTGGTTCCCCGGCCTGTCCGCCGAGGAGAAGCAGGAGCGGCTGGCCCGGCTGACCTACTCGGATTTCCTCAGGGACGTCTGCGGGGTCCACCCGGACGTGCTGGCATTCGTCAGGACCATGCCGAGCGACGAGTGGGCCTACGGCTCCGACGCCTTCGGCGCGATCGACGCCTGGGGCGGCGCCGACGAGCACCGGTACGCGGGGTTCCAGGGGCTCGGGCTCGACAGGTCCAAGCCCTCCAGGTACAACTCCCCGACCGTGATCAAGGAGTGGGACGCGGGCGAACCGCGCGCCTGCCGCTTCCCCGAGGGCAACCAGGCGATCGTCCGGATGATGGCCGCCCGGATGATCCCCGGCTTCGCCACGGCCGCCGGCGTGAATGACGTCACCACCGCGAGCTTCGACTACGACGTGCTCGACCGGCCGGGCAACCGGGTCCGGGTGCGCCTGTCCAGCCCGGTGGTCTCGGCCGCCAACGACGGCCTCCCCGACACGGCCACCGACGCCACGGTCGGTTACTTCGACGGCGAGCGGGTGCGGACCGTGCGGGCGGGCGGCGTGATCCTGGCCTGCTGGAACTCGATGATCCCCTACCTGGTCGGCGACCTCCCGCCCGCGCAGCGGACGGCCCTGCGGCGGTCGGTCAAGGTGCCCCTGCTGTACGCGACGGTCCAGCTCCGCGACTGGCGGGCCTGGCGGGAGCTGGGGATCAGGCGCACCCGGTTCACCGGCGCCCGCTGGTGCGTGGCCGAGCTCGACGACCCGGCCGACCTCGGCGGCTACCGGTGCCCGAGGAGGCCCGAGGAGCCGATCGCCGTGCACATGGTCAGCACCCCCGTCACCCCCGGCGTGTCCCCCGCGCACGGCTCGGTCGCCGGACGGTACGCCCTGATCGAGACGCCGTACGAGCACCTGGAGTACAGCATCCGCGACCAGCTCACCCGGCTGCTCGGCCCGGGGGGCTTCGACGCGGCCCGCGACATCGAGGCGATTACGGTCAACCGGTGGGGACACGGCTATGCGCCCGAGTACGCCACCCCGTGGGACCTCGACTTCTACCCCGACGGGCAGCCCCCGGCGGCCGTCGCCCGCAGGCCGCACGGCCGGATCGCGATCGCCAACTCCGACTCCGTTCCCGCCGCCCGCGCCGACGCGGCCGTCACCGCCGCCTATCGCGCGGTCGCGGAGCTCCAGAGCCGGCCGCCGCGCCCCTCCGGCGGGCCGATCCGGATCTGACCGGTCCCGAGGCCGGCCGCACCCCCCGGCGGGCCGTTCCCGCTCCGGCCACCACCCCCTGGCGGTCCGATCGGCCCGGCGAATCCGGCCGGGCCGGTTCTCTCAGCTCTCTCGGCCTGGTTTTCTCAGCCTGGTGAAGGCCCAGCTCATACCGGGCTCGACCGCCCAGCGGGTGACGCGCCGCACCGGCGCCGTGCACAGCAGGGCGGCGAGCCCGACCCCGAAGAGCGCCACGGCCGCCACCCCCGGCACGGTCTGGGACCAGTCGCCGTAGAACCGCTCGGCGACCTTCACCACCAGGCCGTGGAGAAGGTAGGCGTACATGGTCGCCATGCCGAGCCCGGAGTACCAGGTGCGCCTGGACGGGGTGATCGCCAGGAACGCGGCGACGAGCAGCGTCCCCGCGGCCAGCATGCCCAGGCGGATCAGGCTGCCGGTGAGGTCGTCCACCCCGATCACGTCGTTGGCGTGCCGCCAGCGGATCCACTCGGTCTTCACGGAGGTGTGCACGGCGAGCGCCAGGGCCGCGCCGGCGACCAGGGTGACCGCGCCCGCGACCCGGGCCCACCGCCTCCTGAGCCACTCGAAGTGCTCGGGCCGCAGCATGAGCCCGAGCACGTAGAACGGGAGCAGGCCGAGGGTGCGGTTCATCGACAGCTCGTCGGGGAGCCTGCTCATCCCCGACAGCAGCGACAGCCCGACCGCGACCACCAGCGGCCACCGCAGCTGCTGCCAGACCGGTGTGGACAGCCGCCACAGGAACAGCGACATCAGGAACCAGGTCAGGTAGTACGGGTCGAGGAGGCTGATGTCGAGCTTGCCGTACAGGAGGAGGCGGGGCAGCGAGTAGATCAGCTCGAAGATCACGTACGGGACGGCGAGGGTGCTGATCAGCTTGCGCGCCTTGCCGGACGAGAAGGTGAAGTTCCGCGACAGGTAGCCGCTGAGCACGATGAACAGCGGCATGTGGAACGTGTACACGAAGAGGTAGGCGGCGTGCGCGACCGGGACGTCCCGCAGGTCCTCGACCAGGTGGCCCGACACGACCAGGGTGATCGCCAGGAACTTGGCGTTGTCGAAGAACGGATCCCTGCCCGCGGCGGCCGGGAGGAGGACCCGCAGCGGGGTTGTGACGCTCACAGCCCCGGACGGTAACCGGACCCGCCCAACATCGGGCGAACGACCGGTGACGCGCGGGGAAATCCCCGCCGCGAACCGTGGTGCCGGGTGCCCGCGGACACCTGTGCGTATCCGTGGGCGTCCGGCGCCGGCGTCGTCACCGCTCGTCACCGCGCCGCGTGGACGGTCACGCGACGGCGGCGGCGCTCGCGTCCCAGAGGGCTCGGGCCAGCGCGGGGTCGCGCATTCCCCGGGGAACGGCCGCGGGGGCGCTCCTGGCGAAGTAGCGGCCCGGATGGGCGGCGCCGTCCGGGTGGGTGGCGAGGTGGACCAGGGTGCTCGCGCCCTCCTCGACGGTCTCGCCCATGCCGGGAACGTTCTTCACCATCCACATCATGAACGTCGACGGGGCGAACTCGGTCTTGATCACCCCGGGGTGGAAGCAGGTGGCGGTCACCCCGGTGTCCTGGAGGCGCCGGGCCAGCTCCACGGTGAACAGGGCGCCCGCCTGCTTGGAGTCCCCGTACTGGAGCCAGCCGCTCCAGCGCCGCCGCTCGCGGTCGAGGTCGGACGGGTCCAGGCGCCCGGTCTTGCCCGCGCGGGAGGTGGTGGTGATCACCCGCCCCGCGACCCGTTCGAGCAGCAGGTTCGTCAGCAGGAAGGGGGCCAGGTGGTTGACCTGGATCATCGTCTCGTGGCCGTCGCGCGTGAGCGTGCGCCTGGTCGTCATGACGCCCGCGTTGTTGACGAGGATGTCGATCCGCTCGTAGCGGGACAGCAGTTCCGCCGCCAACCTTCGCACATCATCCAAAAGGGTGTAGTCGCAGGTAAACGTATCCGGGAGTACCCCGGAGACCGCCTTCACCCTTTCCGCCACGCGCGCCGTCTTGTCGGGATTACGGCCGACCAGAACTACCTTCTGCCCGCGTCTCGCGAGTTCCACCGAGGCGGCTTCGCCAATTCCGGCACTAGCCCCGGTAATCACACTAATCATCGGATCCTCCACTGCGCAAAAACCTTATTCGGTGCTAGTCTCCTGTGCGATCTTCGGAGGCGTATCCATCCCTAACCGGCACGAGCCTCCACACGCGCAGGGGTTGGGACGAGTGGACATGAGCTCTAGAAACCGCTCGATTCGGTTCAAGATTTTCTTGCTGTTGCTCCTGCCGCTGCTGTCGCTGAGCGCGCTGTGGGGCTTCGTACTCAACCTGACCGTCGGCGACGGGGTCGCCCTGTTGAAGGCGAACGCCCTCTACCAGACGGTGGGCGTCACCTCCACCGAGCTGGGCCTTCAGCTCCAGGCCGAGCGGACGCAGTCGTCGGTGGCGATCAGCTCCCGGGTCCTCACGAGCGGGATGGGCGACCAGCGGGTCCGCACCGACCGCGCGGTCGAGGAGTTCAGGAAAGCGGCCGTCGGCGAGGATTCCGGCAGCCCGGAACTGAGTAACTCGCTGGACGAGCTGCTCCGCCAGCTCGACAAGCTCCCGAGCGTCCGCTCGGGCGTCGACAGCGGGCAGCACTCGCGGCTGGACGTGCTGTCGAACTACAACCAGATCCTCGACTCGGTCTTCCTGGTGTACGACCAGATGGCCGCGGTGCCCGATTTCTCGATCTTCCAGCAGGCCGCGGCCATGCAGGGGATGGGCAACGCCCACGAGATGATCGCCAGGGAGAACGCGCTGATCAGCGGGGCGCTGATCGACTACCGGCTGTCCGAGGCGGAGCGCAAGGCCTTCGGCGAGTACGTCGCCACCCGGCGCTTCCTGCACGCCCGCGGCGCCGCCTCGCTGGACCCCGAGCTGGGCGCGCAGTACCGCGACACCTTCGCCTCCGCCGCCTTCGGGAAGTTCACCGACCTGGAGAAGGCCATCGCCGGGTCGACCGGCGGCCGGCTGGCCTCCGAGGCGCGCTCGTGGAAGGCGACCACGAACGCGATCTCGAACTGGCTCGACCAGGTCAACCTCGCCGCCTCCAAGAAGCTGGCGGACCGGGCCCAGGACGTCGCCACCGGCGTCATGGTCCGGATCCTGATCGCCGGCGGCGTCGGCCTGATCGCGGTGGTCGCGTCGATCATCATCTCGGTCCGCTTCGGCCGCCGCCTGGCCACCGAGCTGGCCGGGCTCCGCTCGGCCGCCCTGGACCTGGCGGACGTGCGGCTCCCCCGCGTCGTGGAACGCCTGCGGCGCGGCGAGGACGTCGACGTGCGGGCCGAGGCGCCGCCGATCCAGGCGGGCGGCTCGACCGAGGTGCACGACGTGGCCCACGCGTTCGGCTCGGTGCAGCGCACCGCCGTGGAGGCCGCCGTCGGCCAGGCCAACCTGCGGCGCGGTGTCAGCCAGGTGTTCGTGAACCTGGCCCGGCGCAAGCAGAGCCTGCTCCACCGCCAGCTCACCCTGCTCGACAGCATGCAGCACCGGGCGACCGACCCCGACAGCCTCGAGGACCTGTTCCGGCTGGACCACCTGACCACCCGCATGCGGCGGCACGCCGAAGGCCTGATCATCCTGTCCGGCGCGGCGCCCGGCCGGACGTGGCGCAAGCCGGTTCCGGTGGTCGACGTGCTGCGGGCCGCGATCGCCGAGGTCGAGGACTACACCCGGGTCAACGTGGTGCCGGTGCCCGACGTCTCGCTCGACGGGGCCGCGGTCGCCGACATCACCCACCTGGTGGCCGAGCTGATCGAGAACGCGACGATCTTCTCGCCGCCGCAGACCGCGGTGACCGTGCGCGGCGACGTGGTGGCCAACGGGTTCGCCGTCGAGGTCGAGGACCGCGGCCTGGGCCTGAGCACCGCGGAGTACACGGCGATCAACGAGCGGCTGGCCAGCCCGCCGGAGTTCGACCTGGCCGACAGCGACCGGCTCGGCCTGTTCGTGGTGGGCCAGCTCGCCTCCCGGCACGGCATCCAGGTCATCCTGCGCGGCTCGCCGTACGGCGGCACCACGGCCATCGTCCTCATCCCCCGCTCGGTGATCGCCCAGCAGGACTCGCCGCTCGCCCTCACCGCGGAGCGGACGTCCTTCACCGCCGAGCGCGCCGCCGCGCGCCAGAAGGAAACGTTCGAGACCACCCCGCCGGGCACGTTCGCCCCTCCGGCCAACGGCAACGGACTCCCGCGCAGGACGAGGCAGGCCTCCCAGAACCAGCCGGGCCACCCTTTCCAGCAGGACCAGCCGGACCAGCCCGGCGCCCCGTCCCTCAGCGTGGTGACCGACCTGCCCGCCCGTACCCCGTCCTCGGGTCAGGCGGGGCAGCCGCCCGCGGGCCGGGAGACGGGCTGGGGCGCGGCGGCGCGTGAGGCTCCTCCCAACGCGCCCTCCCCGGCACCGCCGCAGGGGTCGCCCCAGGCGCCCCGTGAGACCCACGAGACGCCTCGCGAAGCCCAGGCCCGGGACAAGGTCGGCAACGGCGGCCCGACGCGCCAGACGGCCGTACAGCCCCCCGCGGGGCCGGGCGGCCTGCCCCGCCGGGTCCGGCAGGCGAACCTGGCGCCTCAGCTCCGCCAGGAGTCCGAGCCGGAGCCGAGGGCGGAGCCGAGCGAGGAGCGTTCGCCGGACGAGGTCCGCGCGCTGTTCTCCGCCTTCCAGGCGGGGGCGCGGCGCGGGCGCGAGGAGCAGGACAATGACTTCGCGCACCATACGACAGGCGACAAGGGGGACAAATGACCGGCAAATTGACCAACACCGGCGAGCTGAACTGGCTCCTCGACGACCTGATCACCAGGGTGGGCGCGGTGCGCCAGGCGGTGATCCTTTCCACCGACGGGCTGGCCGTCGGATTCTCGAAGGGCCTCCTGCGCGAGGACGCCGAACATCTGTCCGCGGTCGCCGCCGGATTCCAGAGCCTGGCGCGCGGCGCGGGACGCCACTTCGGCGGTGGCGAGGTGCGCCAGACCATCGTGGAGATGGAGTCGGCGTTCCTGTTCGTCACCGCCGCGGGTCAGGGAACCTGCCTGGCCGTGCTGAGCAGTTCCGACGCCGACGTCGGCCACATCGCGTACGAGATGGCGATGCTGGTCAAGCGGGTCGGCCAGCACATCTCCACCAACCCGCGCCAGGGTCTCTCGTGAGCGAGAGAACGGAGGGCCGCGTCGTCGACGGACCGTTAGATCCCCGAGCCCGGTGCTGGAGGTCTGGATGACGAACTGGATGGACGAGGAGGCCGGACCGGTCGTCCGGCCGTACGCGCTCATCGGGGGTCGCACCCGCTCCTCCGGTGACAAGCTGGACCTGGTCGCGATGGTCACCTCGACTCGCGGCGCTCCGTCCGGGGGATTCGTCCCAGGCCCCGAACAGGAACGCATCCTCGCCATGGTCACCACTCCGACCTCGGTCGCCGACGTCGCCTCGGACCTCAACCTGCCGCTCGGCGTGGTCAGGGTCCTTCTCGGCGACCTGCAGGACCACAAGCTCATCTCGATCGGGCGCGCCTCCGCGAGCGAGCGCATTCTCAAGGAAGTGATCAATGGACTTCGGGCCCTCTGACGAACCCGTCGCCCTCAAGATTCTCATCGCGGGTGGCTTCGGGGTGGGCAAGACCACGCTGGTGGGCGCCATCAGCGAGATCCGGCCGCTCCGCACCGAGGAGGTCCTCTCCGACCGCGGTATCGGCATCGACGACGTCGACGGCGTCGAGGGCAAGACCACCACCACGGTCGCGATGGACTTCGGCCGCATCACGATCAGGGAGGGCCTGGTCGTCTACCTGTTCGGCACGCCGGGCCAGGAGCGGTTCTGGTTCATGTGGGACGAGCTGTCCTACGGCGCGCTGGGTGCGGTGGTGCTCGCCGACACCCGGCGGCTCACCGACTGCTTCCCCTCGATCGACTACTTCGAGCAGCGCGGCACGCCGTTCATCGTGGCCGTCAACTGCTTCGACGGTGCCGAGCAGCACGAGGCGGAGGACGTGCGCGTCGCCCTGGACCTCGACATGGACGTGCCGGTGCTGCTCTGCGACGTGCGACGCCGCGTCTCGGCGAAGACGGTGCTCGTGACGCTGGTGGAGCACTCCCTGAGGGTGCTGACGGCCAGCCAGAGCTAGAGGAGCGGGCCGGGGTACTCCCGGCCCCCGCCTGGGCCGGACACCGGCTCGGGCGCTACGGCCGCGGAGCGGGCGCGCCGGCCGGTGGGGTCGCGAGCCTGGGCGCAGTGCCCTCGACGCCCCCGACGCCCTTGCCCGCCGGGGTCGCGTGAGGCGTCACAGCGGGGTCGCGGGAGGCGTCACAGCGCCCGCAGGCCGCTGATCAGCTCCTTCAGGAGGCTCTCGGGGGGTATGGAGGCGGCGGGAAGCGGCGACCGCACCTGGATCAGGCCCTGGTCCAGCAGGTCGCCCAGGAGGACTTTGATCACGCCGACCGGCAGCCCCGCGTCCGAGGCGATCTCCACGATCGGGCGTGCCCGCCTGACCAGGTTGAGCAGCCGCCGGTGCTCGGAGCCCAGGTTCGCCCCGGGGCCGACCGGCGCTCCGGTCGCCACCGCCATCGCGAGCAGGTCGAACGAGGACGACGACGCCCGGGTACGCCCACCGGTCATCGCGTAGGGGCGGACAACGGGACCGGCCTCCTCGTCGACCCACTCGACGTCGTCTTTCATTGGCCGGCCACCCGTGGTCCGGTGGCCAGATGCTGGCCGACGCGGGTGACCAGGCGGGCCATCTCGTAGGCGATCAGGCCGACGTCGGCGGCGCCGGTGGTCATGACCGACAGGCAGCTCCCCTGACCGGCGGAGGTGACGAAGAGGAACGCGGAGTCCATCTCCACCATCGTCTGGCGTACGGCACCGCCGCCGAACTGCAGGCTGGTGCCCTTGGCGAGACTCTGGAAGCCGGAGGCGACCGCGGACAGGTGTTCGGCGTCCTCCTTGCTCAGCCCTCGGGACGAGGCCATCATCAACCCGTCGTTGGACAGGATCAGCGCGTGCGAGACGTCCGCCACACTCGTGACGAAGTCATCCAGCAGCCAATACAGCTCACCCGGCACGTGGTTAAACCCCTTCCCCTCTGATGATCTCGCTGGTCGCCGGCCCCCACCGGCTCGGTGAATCCGTTCCCGCGAATCCGCTCCCACGGGTGTCGCCGGGCCGCGCGCACGGCCGCGGGCCGGACCTCGGCGAACCCGGTCCCGGGGATCCGCGGCGGCGCGCACGGTCCCGGCTCATCGCTTGGCACCGCCGTCCTCGTCGTCGCCGCGCCCGCGCCGCCACCCGGACTGCAGGGAGCTCATCAGCGCCCTCGCCTCCTCGGGCGACCGTCCCCCGACCTCGGCCTCGGGCGAGCGGGACTCCTGGGCCTGGCGCGGCGGCATGTTCGCCTGCCGCACCCGGCGGGGCAGGCCGTCCCCACCGCGCCGCAGCGGCTTCCACAGGTCAGCGGGGATCGGGACCTCACCGGAGTCGCCCGGCCGGTCCACCCGCTCCACGAGGGTCTCCGCCCGCTGCTCCGCGGACTCGGGCCGGACGCTGATGACGGTGAGCACCGGCGGTTCCAGCGGCTGCTCGACGGGCTCGGGGTCTCCGAGCAGTTTCTCGGGAATGAGGACGACCACCCCGGTACCGCCGTACGGCGAGGCGCGCAGCACCACCTCGACCCCGTACCTGGCCGCCAGCAGCCCGACCACGGCGAAGCCGAGCCGGTCGGTGTCGGCCGGGTCGAACTCCGGCGGGCTGGCCAGGCGCTCGTTGATCGCGGCGCGCTTGTCGTCGGTCAGCCCGAGTCCCCTGTCCTCGATCTCGACCGCGAAGCCCCGCCCGACGAGCTCGCCCCGGACCGAGACCTGGCTGCCCGGCGGGGAGAAGACGGTGGCGTTCTCGAAGATCTCGGCGAACAGGTGCATCATGTCGGCGACGGCGTTGCCGACCAGGGTGGTGCCGCCCGTCGGGTGGATCCGCACCCGGGCGTAGTCCTCGACCTGGGCGGCGGCCCCGCGCAGCACGTCCTCCATCGGCACCGACGAGCGCCACTTGCGGCCCGCCGCCCCGCCGGACAGGATCACCAGGCCCTCGGCGTGGCGGCGCATGCGGGTGGTGAGGTGGTCGAGCTTGAAGAGGTTGTCCAGCGCCGCGGGATCCTCCGCCTGCTTCTGCATGCCGTCGAGCATCTTGAGCTGGCGCTGCAGCAGCGACTGGCTCCGGCGGGCGAGGTTGCGGAAGGCCTGGGAGACGCCCTCGCGCAGCCTGGCCTGCTCCACGGCGGCGTCGATGGCGCTGCGCTGGACGCTGTTGAAGGCGTCGGCGACGTCGTGGATCTCGGCCGTGCTGCCCGGCGGCCTGAGCGCGGGCGCCTCGGCCTCCACGTCCACCATGTCGCCGCGGCGCAGCTTCTCCATGACCCTCGGGAGCCGCGCCTGCGCGAGCTCGGCGGCGGCCCGCCGCACGGCGGCGAGCTCCTTGGTGATCCCGCTGCCGACCCGGTAGGAGACCAGCAGCGACGCGACGACCGCGATGAGGCCGAGCACGCCGATCACACCGGCGCGGACGAAGACGCTGACGGCCGCGGGCGTGGCCTGCTCGATGAGCGCGGGGGCGACCGCCGTCAGGGACCGCTGGTAGACGGCGTCCAGCGCGTCACCGGCGGCGCGCCAGTCGGTGGACCGCACCTCGGCGCCGGTCAGCAGGTGGTTCTCCAGGGTGATGAAGCGGGCGTACGTCGAGGAGGCGATCATGTCCGAGAAGGGGGCGCGCAGCTCGGGATCCAGCTCGGGGAGCGCCTGCTCCATGAGGAAGATCCGGTTGGCGGAGAGCCGGGTGAACAGCCGCATCTCGCTCGGCGTCATCGGGCTCCTGAGCGCCAGCGAGCCCGCGGCGAGTGCCCGCTCGCGGCTGAGCAGGTCCATGGCATGGTTGATCGTCGTGATGGCGCGCGACTGGCGGTAGAGCGAGAGGTCGTTGCTGAGGCTCAGGGTGTTGAAGAGCCGGCGCAGGGCGTCCGGCAGCCGGGAGAACTCCTCGGAGAGGCCCACCGGGCCGATCCGCCCGGAGTCGACCCTGGCGCGGATCGCGTCGAGCGCGCCCACCTGACGCATCAGCTCGTCGTGGTGCGTCCTCATCTCCTCGGACATCGCCGCCTGCGCCGCGTCCCCGGTCGTCTGCCGGCGCAGCCGGGCACGGGCCTGGTCGGTGACCGAGCGCTGCCCCACGAGGGTGTCGCGGTCCGCGTCCGAGCGGGTGGCCAGGTACTCGGCCGACAGGATGTGCTCGCGCTGGACCGCGGTGCCGAGGTCTCCGGCGGGCTTGGCGACGGTGTCGTACAGCGTGCCGACGGAGAGCAGGCTCATCGAGTCGCCGACCGTCACGACCGTCGCGAAAGCCCACAGTGCCACCAGTGAGGCGAGCGGGATGACCAGCAGCACCGAGACCTTGAAGCGGATGGACCTGCTCGCTGCCATGTCACCTCAACGGCTCGCTCTCGGAGCGCCGGGGGGAGCCCCGGACGATCTCTAGATCGCCGACGAGAATAGCACTGGCGGCTCCTGCTATTTGTAGCCTATTTGTGACATGTCATGAAAGAGTTTTCAAAAGTGAGTCCGTCAGCCGAGAGCGGCGCGTGAGGCGGGAGCGGTTCCCCGCGCCCATGTCAGTCTCGCGAGCCGGACGGCCAGCACTCCGACCAGCGCGATCT
Source organism: Streptosporangium sp. LJ11 (assembly GCF_051918945.1). NCBI lineage: Bacteria > Bacillati > Actinomycetota > Actinomycetes > Streptosporangiales > Streptosporangiaceae > Streptosporangium > Streptosporangium sp. LJ11. Next base: position 22,511 of record NZ_JBPXMB010000008.1, on the reverse strand, counting down.
CGGTGCCGAGCAGGGTCCACTCGACGAGACCGGCGAGCACCCCGCCCCCGGGAAGCGTCACGTAGGTGAGCGCCAGCAGCCCGAAACCCCCGGCCAGCGTGAGCCACTCCAGCGGCCTGGCCACCGGCCGCCACCGCTCGTCCTCGCCGAACCGCGCCACCGTCAGGCCGCCCGCCGCGGGCACCGCGGCCAGCACGGCGATCGACACGTAGCGGTACGTCTGGGAGATCAGGTCCGTCCCCGTACCGGGAAGAGCCGCGGGCACCACCGCGAGCACGATGAGCCCCACGCCCCAGGCCAGCATCAGCCGCTCGGCCAGGACACCCACCGGCGCCCCCACGGCCCGCAGCCCGGCGACCACCGCGAAGGCCGCGATCCCCAGCGCCGCCATCGCGAGCCCGGTGGCTCCGGTGCGATCCAGCGCGGCGTACTCACTGATCGTCAGATCGAGCGGGTTCGCGTAGGGAACCGGGTCGGCCTGTCCGGCGGCCGCGGCCGCGACGGCCACGACGAGCCCGGCACAGGCGATCAGGGGGTAGAGCCTCTTCGACGCGAGCATGCGCTAAGACTGTCCGCCAGAGGACGTTTCAGACATCCGGCGGCACCCCTGATCCAACCCTGAGCCGCCCCTGAGACGACCCACCCCGGCGCGCGCCCCGGCGGGAGCACGCGCCGGGGCGCCCGCGGCTCAGCGGAGGCCGCGGACCTCGGCGTAGCGGGCCCTGACCTCCGGTGCGGGATCGGCCTCGTAGTGCTCGACCTTGCCCGCCTCCCAGGCCGGCGGCTCGGCGTCGCCGCCGAGCAGCCAGGCGGCCTGTCTCGCCGCCCCGTCGGCGACGTACTCGCCGGGCTCGGGAACGACCACCGGCCGCCCGAAGACCGCGGGGGCGATCCGCCGTACGGCCTCCGACCTGGCGCCTCCTCCGATGAGCAGCACCCTGGCCGGGTCGAGCCCGAGCGCGTCGAAGGCGTCGGCGAGATGGCAGAGCATGCCCTCCACCGCCGCCCTGGCGAGGTGCGCCGGGGTGGAGGTGCCGAGCGTCAGCCCGTGCAGCGAGCCGGTGGCGGTGGGCAGGTTCGGGGTGCGCTCGCCCTCCAGGTACGGGACGTGGACGAGCCCTCCGGCCCCCGAGGGCGCCTCCAGGGCCAGCCTGCCGAGTTCGTCGAGGCCGACCCCGAGCATCCGCGCGGCGGCGTCGAGCACCCTGGCCGCGTTGAGCGTGGCCACCAGCGGGAGGAACCGCCCCGTGGCGTCCGCGAACCCGGCCACGGAACCGGTCGGGTCCGCGCTCGGGACGGCGGCGACCGCGAAGGCCGTCCCCGACGTCCCGATCGACACCACCACGTCCCCGGGCAGGGCGCCGACCCCGAGGGCCGCCGCCATGTTGTCGCCCGTACCCGGCGCGAGCCGCACCGCGCCCGCGCCGGAGACGCCGGCTGCGGGCCGCACCTCGCCCGCGGAGTCTCGGGGTCCCAGCACCTCGGGGAGCCCGGGTACGGCGCCGAAGGCCGTCCGGAGGAGGTCGGTCCGGTAGGCCCCGGTCGCGGGCGACCAGTACCCGGTACCCGACGCGTCGCCCCTGTCGGTGACGAACTCCCCGCCCAGCCGCCAGGTGAGCCAGTCGTGCGGCAGGCACACCCTCGCCGTGCGACGGGCGGAGTCGGGCTCGTGCTCGGCCAGCCAGCGGAGCTTGGTCACCGTGAACGACGCGACCGGCACGCTGCCGACCGCCTCGGCCCAGACCTCGGGACCGCCCAGCTCCTTCACCAGGTCGGCGGCGGCTCCGGCGGAACGGGTGTCGTTCCACAGCAGCGCCTTCCTGACGACCTCGCCGGACTCGTCCAGGCAGACCATGCCGTGCTGCTGCGCGCCGACGCTCATCGCCTCGACGCCGTCCAGCCCGCCCGCCCGCGCGATCGCCTCCTGGAGCGCCTCCCACCAGGCTCCGGGGTCGACCTCGGTGCCCTCGGGGTGGGTCGCGCGCCCCTGGCGGACCAGGGCGCCCGTACGGGCGTCCCTGATCACCACCTTGCAGCTCTGGGTCGACGAGTCGACCCCGGCCACCAGCGTCATCCGCGGACTCCGAGGAGGTAGTCCATGGCGAGCTGGTTGAGGCGCGTGAAGTGGAAGCCGCGCGCCGCCACCGCGTCGAGGTCGAACTCGTCGCGGTTCAGGTCGGCGATCGTCTCGCCGGGGGCGAGCGTGGGCTCGGAGAGCTCGGCGACCCTGCTCGCGGCGAGCGCCTCGGCGACCTCGGGGTCGGCGCGGAACGCCGCGACCTTCTCCTTCAGGATCAGGTACGTGCGCATGTTGGCCGCGGCGGAGACCCAGACGTCCTCGGAGTCCTCGGTGCGCAGCGGCTTGTAGTCGAAGTGCCTGGGGCCGTCGTAGCCGCCGTTCTCCAGCAGGTCGACCAGGAAGAAGGCATTCTTCACGTCGCCGTGACCGAAGATCAGGTCCTGGTCGTAGCGGGGGCCGTGCTGGCCGTTCAGGTCGATGTGGAAGAGCTTGCCGTGCCAGAGCGCCTGCGCGATGCCGTGCGCGAAGTTGAGCCCGGCCATCTCCTCGTGGCCCACCTCGGGGTTGAGGCCGACGCGCTCGGAGTGCTCCAGCTCGTTGATGAACGCGAGCGCGTGACCGATGGTCGGGAGAAGGATGTCGCCCCGGGGCTCGTTCGGCTTGGGCTCGATGGCGAACCTGATGTCGTAGCCCTGCTCGATCACGTACGAGGTGAGCAGGTCCATGCCCTCCTTGTAGCGGCTGAGCGCGGCCCTGATGTCCTTGGCGGCCCCGGACTCCGCTCCCTCGCGCCCGCCCCAGCAGACGTAGGTGGTCGCGCCGAGCTCGGCGGCCAGGTCGACGTTGCGGATGACCTTGCGCAGCGCGTAGCGGCGGACGTCGCGGTCGTTGCTGGTGAACCCGCCGTCCTTGAAGACGGGGTGGGTGAACAGGTTCGTGGTGGCCATCGGGACCTTGAGCCCGGTCTCGGCCAGCGCCTTCTTGAAGTTGGCGATGGCCCTGTCACGGTCGGACTCGACGGCGAGCAGGTCGTCGTCGTGGAAGGTGACGCCGTACGCGCCGAGCTCGGCGAGCCGGTGGACGCTCTCCACCGGGTCCAGCGGGGCCCGCGAGGCGTCCCCGAAGGGGTCGCGGGCCTGCCAGCCGACGGTCCACAACCCGAAAGTGAAGCGGTCTTCGGGCTTGGGGGTGTAGGCGCTCATTTGCGTTCCTCCGATTTAATCCACTTTATGGACTTAATATGGATCGAGGTGGTGGGATCGTCAAGAGGTGGGTGCTCCATGACACAGGCCGTACGCCACAATTCGATGCGCGCCCGCAACCTCGGTGTGGTCCTCGGCGAGGTCCGCAGGAGCGGCCCGATCACCCGGGCGGCGCTGGCCGAGATCACCGGACTGACCAAGACGACGGTGTCGAAGATGGTCGGCGACCTGATCGAGGCGGGCATGGTCACCGAGTCGGGCGCGCTCAGGGACGGCGAGCGGGGGCGGCCCGGCACGGCCGTCGCGCTCAGCGGGCGGCGGGTCGCCGCGCTCGGCCTGGAGATCAACGTCGACTACCTGTCCGCCTGCGTGGTCGACCTCACCCTGGCGGTGCGGCTCAGATATGCACAGGCTGTGGACAACCGTACGTCCTCGCCTGTGGAAACCCTGTCCCACCTGGAAGAACTCGCCCACAGGGCTGTGGACGAAGCGCGCGGGGAAGGCCTCTCCATCGCCGGATCGACCCTCGCGGTGCCCGGCCCCGTGGACGGCGGGCTGGTCCACACGGCCCCCAACCTCGGCTGGCACGACGTCCGCGTCTCCGACCTGCTGGACTTCCCCGTCGAGGTGGACAACGAGGCCAACCTCGCGGCCCTGGGCGAGCTCTGGTTCGGCTCGGTGCCCGGCGACTTCCTGCACGTGTCGGGGGAGATCGGCATCGGCGCGGGCCTGGTGGTCGGGGGCGCCCTGTTCCGCGGCGCCCGCGGCCTCGCCGGGGAACTGGGACACGTGGTCGTCTCCCCCGACGGCCCGGCCTGCCGCTGCGGCGGCCGGGGCTGCCTGGAGCAGTACGCCGGGCAGGACGCGCTCCTGAGGGCCGCCGGGCTCGCCGGCGTTCCCGACGGCGTGGCCACGCTGCTGGCACGCCTCCACGCGGGCGAGCGGGACTCCCTGGAGGCCTGCGAGCGCGCCGGTCAGGCACTCGGCGTCGCCCTCACCTCCGCGGTGCACCTGATGGACCCGGGGACCATCGTGCTGGGCGGGGTCTTCGCCCCGCTGTTCCCGTGGATCCGGGGTCCGGCGCACGAGACGATGACCTCCCGGCTGGGCGTGATGCGCCGGGCCGTCCCCGAACTGACCGTCTCGCGGCTCGGCGGCGACGCCGCGACCCTGGGCGCCGCCGGGCAGGTCATCCACCGGGTCATCGCCGACCCCTGGAGCCACCTCTAGTAGCCGTCCGTGGCCACCTGACCCGTGGACACCCCTGCGTCCTTCGTGGTCACCCGTGGCCACCAGGGGAGGGCGGCGCCGGCGCGTCCGCGGCGAGGTCGCTCAGGCACGGACGGGAAGGCCCGCTCAGGCTCAGGAGGGAAGGCCGGGGCCGGGCCTGGCGAGGATGGCGGCGCAGATCTCGGCCAGCTGGACGAGCTGCTCGGGGTCGAGACGGTCGAACAGGGTCTGCCGTACCGCCTCGACGTGGCCGGGGGCGGCGGCGGTGAGGACCGCGAGGCCCTGGTCGGTGAGGATCGCCCAGCTCACGCGCTTGTCCGCGGCGCACGGCTCGCGCCGCACCCAGCCGCGCTCCTCCAGCCGCTTCACCGCGTGCGACAGGCGGCTCTGCGAGGAGTTGACCTCCGCCGCCAGCTCGCTCATCCGCATCATGCGCCCGGGCGCCTCGGAGAGCTTCACCAGCACGGCGTAGTAGGCGTGCGGCATGCCGGAGTCGCGCTGCAGCTGCCGGTCCAGCTCCTCCTGGACGAGCTGCGAGGCGGCCAGGAACGCACGCCAGGTGCGCTGCTCGTCATCGTCCAGCCATCGCGTCACGGGCTCAGCTTACTTGAACTCTCAAGAAAGTGGGGGTAATGTACTTGAGAGTTCAAGTTTTAGGAGGAAGCATGCCGGTTCAGCGGCTCAACCACGCCGTTCTCTTCGTCCGCGACGTGGAGCGCAGCGTCGCCTTCTACCGGGAGGCACTCGGCTTCAGGGTGGTCATGGGCATGCCGGGCGCCGCGTTCCTCCAGGCCTCGGGGTCCAGCAACGACCACGACCTGGGCCTCTTCGAGGTCGGCGCGCAGGCGGGTCCCTCGGAGGCCGGGCGCTCGGCCGTCGGCCTCTACCACCTGGCCTGGGAGGTCGACACCCTCCAGGAGCTGGAGCGGATCGCCCTCAAGCTCGGCGAGCTCGACGCCCTCGTCGGCGCCTCCGACCACTCCACCACCAAGGCCCTGTACGCCAAGGACCCCGACGGGCTGGAGTTCGAGGTCTCCTGGCTGGTCCCCGCCGACCTGCTCACCGAGGAGGTGCTGAACGGGCGCTCCGGCATCAAGCCCCTCGACATCGCCAGGGAGAAGGAGCGGTACGGCGCCGAGACCCGCGGCGGCCTCGGGGTCTCGATCCCCGTCTGATCGTTCCGGCCCGTCCGGCCGCTCCGCGGCCCGGCACCCCGTGACGGGCGCCGGGCGGGGAGGGGGTGATCCGGCGAAGGCCTCCCCAGCCCTTCGCCGGATCACGGACTCCACCGACGTGCCCGCACAGCTCGGCGATACTCCCCTTCTCGCGGTTTTTACCTATCCGCGCATCGCCTCACGGCGCGTCAGACCTGCCGAACCGGCGTCAGAGCCTGTCGAACCAGTCGCGTACGGCGTCGATCCCGCCGGTCCCGAGGGCGACCATCAGCGCGCACCGCGCCTTCGAGGGCGCCAGGCCCCGGGCTCCGATCGCACCGACACTCGCGGCGAGCCCCGCGCCGAAGCGCATCTCGCCGAGCGGGACCGCGCCGGTACGGCACCTCGACGCGACGACCACCGGGATCCCCCACTCCGTCAGCTCGGCGATCGCCACGAAGAGCCCGACCGGCACGTTGCCCATGCCGGTCGCCTCCAGCACGACGCCCTGGGCCCCGGCGTCCACGACGGCGGTGAGCAGCACGGGTTCGATCCCCGGATAGGTCTTGATCAGGGCGACGTCCGACGCCGGGTCCCCTCCGAACGCGGGCGGCCGGGGCGGTGGGGCGGACAGCGTCTCGACCCGGCCGCCGGTCACCCGGCCCAGCACGGCGAAGGGGGCCGACGAGAACGCCGCGACGCTCGTGGCGTCGACCTTGGCGACCCAGCGGGCCGCGTGGACCTCGTCGTTGACGCACACGACGGCCCCGGCACCGCGCAGCGCGCCGTCGGCGGCCACCACGAGCGAGGAGGCGAGGTTGCGCGGGCCGTCCGAGGACAGCTCGTCCAGGGAGCGGACGGCGCCGGTCAGCACGATGGTGCCGCGCTCCGCCGCCCGGCCCGCGAGGAGGTCCACGAGGTACGCCGTCTCCTCGATCGTGTCGGTGCCGTGAGTGATCACGACGCCGTCGAATCCGCGATCCAGGATGGCCGAGCGCGCCCTGCGGGCCAGTTCCAGCATGGTCGAGGGCGACATGTCCCAGCTGGGCTCCGCCATCACGTCCTCGGCCACCACGTCCACCGCGTCCGCCGCGATCGTGCCGGGCGGGAGCGCCCTCAGCAGTTCGGCCCCCGACGCGACTCCCGGGCGGCCCGGGGCGTAGGAGTGGGCGATGGCGTCACCGGTCGCCAGCAGCAGCACGCGCTTCAAGGAGACGATCCCTTCGTTGGCCGCTTTCAGGTCTCCCTCTATTTATAACCCACGACTAACCCCATTGGGGTTACCTGAAAGCCGAAGCGGTCGGTGCGGCCTCCGGCCAGGAGTGCCGGTGCCGTTCGCGGTCCGGGACGCGTGACAGCTCTCCGGCGAGCCCGGCTCCGGGGTCGGCGAGCCCGTCGCTCCGGAACAGCGCGTGGGCCGCCTCCCGCGTCCCGTCGTCCCGCCGCGCCCTGGTCACGAACTCCTCGGGTGTCCACCCGAACAGGCGCCGCAGCTTCGCGGAGCGCGCCAGCAGGTGCCCGATCAGCTCCGGCTGGGGCGCGAGCCGCAGCGGCTCGCCCTCCTCGTCCACCAGGCATCCGTGCCTGCCCGCGTAGATGTGGCACGACGGGAGGGTCTCCCCCGAGGAGAGGCGCACCGGGAAGGAGTTCGGGGGCAGCGGGAGCCGGAGGTAGTTCGGCTCGGTCGCGTCCAGCGCGGCGAGCTGGGCGTCGTCCACCCACACGACGAACAGGAGTGACGCCCCCGCCACCCTGACGGGCGCGGCGGGCAGGTAGGCGTTCCGGCTGACGTGCGCCGACACCCCCGGGGCGACGCCGTGCGCGGTGGCCGGGGTCAGCGGGACGACGGGCCGGATCCCGGCGGCGGTGAACTTGCGGTGCAGCTGGCCCGGCGCGGCGTTGGACCCCACCGCGACCACCGGGTGGCGGGCCTCCATCGGCCCCGCGCCGAGGCTCGCCAGGTGGTCGGCGAGCCGCACGACCCGGCTGCCGGACCGGACCCGCCGGTCGCCGAGGGCGCCGGCATCCTCGGACATCGGCAGGAAACGGTCGTCGGCCAGCAGTCCGGCTCCCGAGGGGAGGCGGCCCGGGTAGGTCAGGGGCTCGGACATCGGGTCGTCGACGAGGAGCCGGGAAGGATCGGCGGCGCCGGAGAGGCCGGGGAGTACGGGGAGCACGGGGAACATGGGTAGACCTGGGAGTGCGGAGAGGGCGGGGATATGGGGATACGGGGAGGCCGGGGGCACGGGGGCACGGGGGTGCGGGGGTGCGGGGGTACGGCCCGAGCGGGAGGCGACCGGTCCGTCGCCCCTCCCGCGCCATGCCGTTCGACATGCTCGCGGGAGCCCGTTCCTCAAGGTTAGGTGAAGCCTGCAAATGATGTCTTTACCCTACGAAGAGGGCGAACCATACGGTTGTGACACCGGGGGTACCCCGTGAAGAGAACTCCGGGCCGGCCGTGAAGGTGGGGTTTACCCCACCTTTTTCCGGGATGCCTCGCCCCTGTGCCCCGGCCGTGGCGGTCCTTACGGTGGTCACATGACCGGCATCGAGATGACCACCCCCTGGGAGAGGATCAGCGCCCACTGGTCCGCGCGGGCCTGGCTCCGCACCGCGCATCTGGTGACGGGCGTGCCGATCGCCCTGCTGGGCACGGCGGTGATCGCGGCGCTGGTGATGGCGTCGTTGCTGCTGATGTGGACCGTGGTGGTCCCGGTGATCGCGCTGCTGCTGTTCTTCTGGGTCGTCCGGCTGCTCACCCTGGCGCAGCGGTCCCGGTTCGCCGCCTTCCTCGACATCGACATCCCGCCGGTCGCGCGCCGCCCCATGAGCATGAACCCGTTCAGGCGGCTGCTCCAGGAGGCCAGGACGCGGAGCACCTGGCGCCGGCTCGGGTACCACCTGCTGACCCCGCTGATCAGCGGGGTCGGTGCCGTCTCGGTCGTCGGGGCGTGGGCGGGCGGCCTGGTCACCGCCGCGCTCGCCGTGCGGTACTGGGCGATGGAGGAGAGCTGGCCGAGCGTGGCGTTCGTCCTCGTCTCGGGGACCCTGTTCGTCGCGGCCCCCTGGGTCGCCCGCGGGTTCGCCGTACTGGACGTGATCGCCGCCGAGGCCCTGCTCGGCCCCAGCCTGAGCGACCAGCTGGTCCAGCGGGTCGAGACGTTGCGGGAGAGCCGCGCCGAGGTGGTCGACGCCGCGGACGCCGAGCGCCGCCGCATCGAGCGGGATCTGCACGACGGCACCCAGCAGCGACTGGTGTCGCTGGCGATGAACCTGGGCATGGCCCGCGCCACCCTCACCGACCTGCCGGAACCCGCCCGCGAGGTGATCGTGCAGGCGCACGAGGAGGCCAAGCAGGCCCTGAAGGAGCTGCGCGACTTCGTCCGGGGGCTGCACCCGGCCGTACTCAACGACCAGGGCCTGGACGCGGCGCTGTCCGGTCTGGCCGCGCGGGCGCCGTTCCCCGTACGGCTGGACGTCGACATCTTCGAGCGGGTCTCCCCCACGGTCGAGGCGGTGGCGTTCTTCGTCGTGTCCGAGGCGCTGACCAACATCACCAAGCACGCGGAGGCGTTCGGCGCCGAGGTCGCCGTCCACCGGCTCGACGACCGCCTCCACGTGGCCGTCAGCGACGACGGCCGCGGCGGCGCCGATCCCGACCGGGGGACCGGCCTGCGCGGCCTGGCCCGCCGGGTCGGCTCCGTGGACGGCATCCTGTACGTCGACAGCCCGCTCGGCGGGCCGACGACGATCAGAGTGGAGCTGCCGTGCGCGTAGTGCTCGCCGAGGACTCCGTCCTGCTGAGGGAGGGGCTCGTCCGCCTGCTCGGCTCGGCGGGCATCGAGGTCGTGGCCGCCGTGTCCGACGCGGAGGGGCTGCTGCGCGCCGTGGACGAGCACGTCCCCGACCTCGTCGTCACCGACGTCCGGATGCCCCCCTCGCACACCGACGAGGGCCTGCGCGCGGCGCTCGTCCTGCGCCGCCAGCGGCCGACGCTCGCGATCCTCGTGCTCTCCCAGTACGTCGAGGAACGCTACGCCACCCAGCTGCTGTCCACCGCCACCAGCGGGATCGGCTACCTGCTCAAGGACCGGGTGGCCGACGTCGAGGAGTTCCTCGACGCGCTGCGCCGGATCGCCGCCGGAGGCACCGCCCTGGATCCCGAGGTGGTCGCCCAGCTGCTGCTGCGCCGGCACAGCGACCCGCTGGACCGGCTGACCCGCCGGGAGCACGAGGTGCTCGCGCTGATCGCGGAGGGCCGCTCCAACACCGGGATCGCCGAGGCCCTGGTGGTGTCCGAGAGCGCGGTCGGCAAGCACATCAACAACATCTTCACCAAGCTCGACCTCTCCGGCGCCGACAAGGACCACCGCCGGGTGCTCGCCGTCCTGCGATTCCTGAAGGTTTGAGAGAGCATGCCGACACGAAACAACGCCCGCACCGCCTGGCTGGCCGCCGGTGGGACGCTCACCGCGCTCACCGTGGCCTTCACCGCCCTGGCGGCGTGGGCCGAGATCACGATGGTCCGCCCGCACACCGAGACCGCGCTGCAGTCCCGGGCGCTCACCTCACCGAAGATCGTCGTGGAGGCCACCGGCCACGTCAACATCTCGTTCGTGCCGGGCTCGGCGAAGCGGCTGGACCTGGAACGGACGCTCCTGTGGACCCGGGACCGGCCCGTGGTCACCGAGGAGTGGGACGGGCGGACGCTCCGGCTCGACGTCCGCTGCCCCGGCGGCGACCGTCCCGGCGGCCCCGCCTGCCAGGCCGACTACGTCCTGGGCGTGCCCGCGGACACCGACGTCGAGGCGGCGTCCCGCCGCTTCGGACACGTCTCGGTGAGCGGGATCCAGGGCGACCTGCGCCTCTCCACCGCCATGGGCGACGTGGTCGCGGACGGCACGGGGGGCGCGCTGCTGGTGCGGGCGCAGACGGGGAACGTGATCGGCACCGGCCTCAGGTCCGCCGGGACCGACGTCGAGACCGGTACGGGAGACGTCGACCTGAGGTTCGCGGCCCCGCCGGACGACGTCAGCGCCGTGGTGAGAACGTCCGGGGACGTGAAGGTCAGGGTGCCGGACGGCCAGGAGTACGAGGAGGGCTACGACGTGCGGACCGGCACCGAGCACGCGAGCGTCGGGGTGCGGCGCGACCCGGCCGCCCCGCGGCGGATCACCACCCTGACCGGGTCGGGCGAGCTGAGCGTCCTCCCGTCCTGACCCGCGGTCTCCCGCCCCACGAGCCCCACGCCTCTCGGCGCGGGCGGGACGGAGCATCGCGCACACAGGTTTGACCAGGTCAAAACCAACGCCAGGGCGTCTTCACCCGTGCGGAGGACTTGAATCGAATCATGATTCCCGCCGACGACCCGCAGAGCCGAGCGGTCATCGACATCGCGGCGCGGCTCTTCGCGGCGTTCGGTCACGACGGCACGTCACTGCAGGGGATAGCGGAGGCGGCCGGGCAGAACCTGACGTGGGTGCAGCAACGGTTCGGCGACAAACACGATCTCTACCTCGCCGTCATCGACCACGCCGGCCGGGCGGAACAGGCCCTCGTGGAGGACGTGCTCAGCGCGCTCCCCGCCGCCGGCCCCGAGGAATTCGCCGCCGTCATGTACGAACTCTCCGAGCGCTACCTGGAGTTCTGCCTCGACAATCCGCAGATCCCCGCGCTGTGGATGCACCGCTGGCTCGGCGACGCCGCCGATCTTCCCGACCTGGAGCAGATCTACTCGATCCCTCTCATCAACCTCACCCGCGACGCGATGCGCTCCGCCGCCAGGGCCGGGCTGATCGACGACCAGGTGGACCTGAGCCTGTTTCTGCGTACGCTGATCTGGAGCGTGTACGGGTTCCTGCACGGCGAGGCGATCGCCGAGGCGGAACACTCCGTCTCCACCGACCCTCGGGCGCGGCGACGCCTCCTGGCCCATCACCGCCAGTTGCTCGATCGCATGCTGAAACTCCCCGGAGCCTGAGAACGGCCTCCTGGAGGTCCTCTCCGCCCCGGAGAACGGCGTGCCCGCTGTCGGTGGCATCGGTTACTGTTTCGTCGATCATGAAAACGGGCAGGGTGGGAGCGTTCCCACGCGGGTCGGGAAATCCTCTCGACGCCGGGCCGCGATCGTCCCATGATGTCGGTAGGCCACTTCCACCGGCCGGGACGACGGCGACCCCGCCACCGCCTCGCGCGTCCTGGCAGTCGCGAGAACCAACGGGGGTTTTCGAAGGATGACCGCAACGACCATCTCGACCCGGGGCGAGACCCTGGCCTTTCCCGAGGGCTTCGTCTGGGGGGCCGCCACCGCCGCGTACCAGATCGAGGGCGCCGCGCGAGACGGGGGGCGTGGCCCGTCGATCTGGGACACCTTCTCCCACACGCCGGGCAGGACCGCCGACGGCCACACCGGCGACGTGGCCTGCGACCACTACCACCGCTACGCCGGCGACGTCCGCATGATGGCGGAGCTGGGCCTCGGGGCCTACCGGTTCTCGGTGGCGTGGCCCAGGATCCAGCCGTCGGGCTCGGGGCCCGCCGTCGCCGCCGGGCTCGACTTCTACGACCGGCTGGTGGACGAGCTGCTGGCGGCCGACATCACGCCCTACGTGACGCTCTACCACTGGGACCTCCCCCAGGCGCTGGAGGACCTGGGCGGGTGGACCAACCGCGACACTGCCCACCGCTTCGCCGACTTCACCCGAATCATGTACGACCGGCTCGGCGACCGCGTCGGGACGTGGATGACCGTCAACGAGCCGTGGGTGGCCGCGGTGCTGGGGTACGGCATCGGCATCCACGCGCCGGGCCGCGCCTCGGCGGCGGAGGCCTTCCGCGCCTCCCACCACCTCCTGCTGGCCCACGGCCTGGGCGCCCGGGTGCTGCGCGACGCGGGCGCCCGCGAGATCGCCCTCACCCTGAACCTCACGCCGGTGATGACGCCCGGCCAGCTGAGCGACCCCGACCTCGTACCGTCCGCCGAGGACGCCGAGGCGGTGAACCTGATCGACTGCCTCATCAACCGGCAGTTCCTCGACCCCGTCCTGCGCGGGAAGCATCCCGAGCCGGTGCTCGCCATCATGGAGCGCATGGGCGGGACCGACCACATCCACGACGGCGACCTCGAAACGATCAACCAGCCCATCGACCTGCTCGGGATCAACTACTACACCCCCTGCGTCGTGCGGTCCGAGCCGGGCGAGCCGGCCAATGCCGCCTACCCCGGCAGCGAGGGCATCCGGTTCAGCGGCACCCACGCCCCGACGACGGCGATGGGCTGGGCGATCGTGCCGACCGGGCTCTCCCAGCTGCTCACGCGGCTCTCGCGCGACTACCCCGAGGTCGGCCTGATCGTCACCGAGAACGGCGCCGCGTTCGACGACGTGGTGGCGGGCGACCGCGTGCACGACGCCGACAGGACCGCCTTCTTCGAGGGCCACCTGAGGGCCGCGCACGCCGCGATCGAGGCCGGTGCCGACCTGCGCGGCTTTCTGGTGTGGTCGCTGCTGGACAATTTCGAGTGGGCCGAGGGCTACCACAAGCGCTTCGGGATCGTGCACGTCGACTTCGAGACGCAGCGGCGGCTGCCCAAGGACAGCGCGCTGTGGTACCGCGAGGTGATCCGGCACAACGGGCTGCGCCGCGAGCGCGCCAAGCGCCCCACCCTGGAGGCGGTCGCCGCCCGCGCGGGCGTGTCGAGGTCGACCGTCTCCCGGGTGATCAACGGTGAGGACACGGTCAGCGACGAGTTCCGCGCGATCGTCATGCACGCCGTCAACGAGCTGGGCTACGTCCCCAACTCGGCGGCCCGCAGCCTGGTGACACGGCGCACCGACTCGATCGCGCTGGTCGTCTCGGGCTCCCCCTCCGGAGTCCGCTCCGACGACCCGCTGTTCTCGGCGACCGTCCGCTCGGCCACCCGGGAGCTGGAGGAGTCGGGCAAGCGCGTCACCCTCATGCTCGCCGACTCGACGGCCGGCCGGCTCCGGGTGGAGCAGTACGCCGCCTCGGGGCACGTGGACGGGGTGGTGCTCGTATCGACGCAGGGCACCGACCCGCTGCCCGCCGCGCTGGCCCGTACGGGCATCCCGGTCGTGTCACTGGGCAGGCCCGCGGTGGCGACGCACGCCGCGTACGCCGACGTCGACAACGCGGGCGGCGCCGCCTCGGCGGTCGCGCACCTGCTCGCCAGGGGACGGCGGCGGATCGCCGCGATCGCCGGGCCCCCGGACGCGGTCGCCGCGCAGGACCGGCTCAGGGGCTACCGCGAGGCCCTGCGCGACACCGGGCACCGGTCGATCATCGCCGTCGGCGATCTCACCCTCGCCTCGGGCGCGGACGCGATGCGCCAGCTCCTGCGCGACGACCCGGCGCTCGACGCGGTCTTCGCGGCCGGCGACCTGATGGCGATCGGTGCCCTGCGGGTGCTGAGCGAGTCGGGGCGGCGGGTGCCGGACGACGTCGCGATCGCGGGATTCGACGACATCGAGGCCGCCTCCTACGCCGTGCCCGCGCTCACCACGGTGCGCGCGCCCCGGGAGGACCAGGCGCGGGCGGCGGTGCGCCTGCTTCTCCGCCAGATCGACGGCGGTCCCGTGTCGTCGACGATCCTGCCCACGGAGCTCGTCGTCCGGGAGTCCACCTGACGGGGTGACCGCGCCTCGACCGGCCTCGACCGGCGAAGAACTCGCGAAGGCGCGGGCGGAGAACTCCACGAAGGCGCGGGCGCGAAACGTGAAGGGCCCGCCGGGGCGACGGCGGGCCCTTCACGTTTCGCGCCCCGGGCGGGGCGATCCTCACGGTCTCGCCGGCGGGCTCGCCCGCGTCGCGGGCCGGCACGCCGTGCCCGCCGCCTCCGGCCCGGACTCCCGGGTTCCCGGGTTCCCGGAGGTCCGGGGATCCGGCCTCATGGACGCGCTCGTTCACGTCCCCCCGAGTTGCGCTCGTTCACATTCCTTCGGTCCGGCTCAGTCGCGCGCCTTCTTCCCGTCCGCGTCGACCGCGTACCACTCGTCGCCGAAGCCGTCGACGTCGTGCCCCTTGACGTCACCGGCCTTGGTGTCCTTGGCGAAGTAGTAGAGGGGATGGCGGTTGTAGGTCACCTGCGTCGTGCCGTCGTCCCGCTCGGTGGTGTCGAGCAGGTCCTCCTTGACGCCCTGGCCCGCTTCGGGCTTCCCGTCCGTGACGTACGGCGGCCACGCCCGCGCGCAGGCGTCGGAACACGACGACTTCCCGTCCTTGTCCTTCTCGAAGAGGTAGAGCGTGCGTCCTCCCTCTCCGACCAGGACCTTTCCGATACTCGTCTCTCCCAGCTCGACCTTGGCCCTGGTCGCCGGCGAGGACGAGGTGGGGGTTTCTGGCGAGGTGGGCGACGCCTTGACCTGGTCCGCGACCATCGGCTCGGTCGTGCTCCCGTCGTCGGCGCCGCCGCATCCGGCTGCGAGCACGCCGAGCGCGAGCACGCCGGCATGAAGCAACTTCCTCATCTCCGACCCTCCAGGTAAGCAGTGCCATTACTGCTGGACAGCAGACACGCTGCGGCACCGGTTGGGGGCCACGACACGGATCGCTTGGACATGCCTTTGCCCGCCCTTGCGAGACCCGTCTCACGCCCGGTACGCCTGAACCCACTCCGACCCGCCCGAACCGCCAGATCGCTTGTCCGCGGCCCATGAACGTCCGCGGACGGGGACGAGCCGGGGCGGGAAACCGGGCCCACGGGCCTGGCAGGCGCGTGCGATGGCCAGGGTGTCGTCGGCGACGGCGGGAGGCCCGCCGCCGTAGCGTCCCTGGGCGTCCGCGGCGGCGAGGCCGTCCATGGTGCGTTCGTGGCTGAGGTCGCGTTCCATATGGTGTGCTGCACGCCGGGCCCGCGGGATCGCGGAGCGGCGGGGGCTCGGGAGAGGGCTTCTCCAGGGGCCAAATCGCGAAAGTGCTGACCTAGGTGAACCGGCGCGTGCGGGCCGTGCGATAGACACACCGTGAGACCGTTCCCTTTCCGGCGGCGCGAGCCCCCCGATGTCACCGTGGACAGCACCGACGCCGAGCTCGTCACTGCCGTCGCCGCGCGGAGCGGTGAAGACGCCGCCGTCCCACACGGCGGCCGGAGCCTGGTCCAGGCCGGCGCGGTTGCGGCGGGTGGTGCCGGAGAACCCGCGGTCGAGGTGGATCCGGTCTTGCGGCACGCCGGGGGCCAGGAGCGGCTCGGTCTGGATGATCACACCTTGTTCGTCGGTGGAGCAGCGGGCGTAGCCGACACGGGCTCCGTTCACGCGTTCAAGTGTTCCGAATAGGGGACCTTCACCGGAACAGTTCGCGGAACACCTATACGGAACACGCCGACCTGGGGGTCTATCCGGCTTGAGTGGTGTTCCGTTGAGGGATCCCCTTACGGAACACCACTCTGATCACCCGTGGTCACTTGAGGTGGGGGTACCGAGCTTGAATGCTCGCCCCGCAACTCTTCAGGAATCACTGAGCGTTGTATTCCTTTGGTGTACGGGCCGGGCGACGGGCCTTCACAGTCGCCGTAGTCGCACTGTCTTGTCGGAGCTACCGGTGGCCGGCCCGGCATCCAGCCGACCCGACCTTCCGCTCGCGTGACAGCACTGCATACCCGCAGCGCTGCCACCCATTGTGATTGGCATGTCACACAGTGAGCAGAGAGAGGGTTCTAGTCGTCGGCGGTGAGACCTTCGGCGATCTTGGTCAGCTCGCGGTCGACGGCCTTGGCGTTGGGGAATTCCTTCGCGTACGTGGGGCTGAACATGATCTCGGCCCGCCGCTGCTCCCCCATGTTCAGGATGAGCGTGGGGGTGCCCTTCATGCCGTCCTCGCCGACGTTTGCGATGACCGAATAGCCGGTCCGGTCGCCGACGGTCACCTCTTCGCCCTCCCCCTCGTCGCGGTGCCACTGCACACGGTCGTCGACCTCCTGGACGGCCTCACCCTCGTACACGAAGATCTGCACGCAGTAGAAGCCGTGCTTGTCGCCGTCGAAGTTCCACGAGGTCGAGTAGCTGTCGCCGTGGTCCACCGACCAGTGGCTCCACTGCAGACCCTCGGGCAGGTAACCCACCTTGAGGTGCTTGAGCGTCTTCCCGTCGCCCAGGTCCCCGAGGCTGGGAGGGGCGGACGGCACGGGCGGGGTGTCGTCGATGGCGGGCGGCCCCTGCGTCTCGGAGACGGCCGGCGTCTCCGACACAGCGGGCGTCTGCGTGGCGCCCGGGGCCACCGTCAGGTAGAGGGGGCCTGCCGCGAGGACGGCCACCGACGTGGCCAGGGCCGCGACCCTGCCCCGCGTCCTCGTCCGCCTCGTGGACCGGATGACCCGGTCCGCCAAGTCGGGCGCGGCGTGCAGCCTCGCGGTCTCGTCCGCCATGACCTGGCGGAGGCGTTCCTCAAGCGTGAGCATTGTCGATCACTCCTTCCACGGATGCCTCGCCGAGCGCTGCACGCAGCTTGGCCATCGCCTTCGACGTCTGACTTTTCACCGTGCCGACCGTGCAGCCGAGCACTTCCGCGGTCTGCGCCTCGCTGAGGTCCTCCCAGTACCGCAGGACCACCACCGCGCGCTGCCGGGGAGGCAGGCCACGCAGCGCGTCCATGAGCAGGTGGCGCAGATCGACGTTGGTCGAACGCGCCGCCCTCTCCGGCAGGATGCGCATCGGGATGATGCTCAGGATTGCCCGGCGGCGGGCCCGGCTGATGGCGGTGTTGATGATGACGCGGCGCACGTAGGGCTCGGGGCTGTCGTGCCGCACCCTGTCCCAGTTCCTGTAGGTACGCTCCAGCGCCGTCTGCAGCAGGTCCTCTGCCTCCGCCTCGTTCCCGCAGGCGAGGTAGGCGACCCGCAGCAGGGTGGAGGCCCTTGCGGCTACAAATGCGCCGAAGTCGTGCTCCGCGCCGCTCACGTCTGTCTGTCCCGTTTCACGCCTCCTAATACGCCTCGCATCCTCCAACAGTTGCCCGGGGGTCGCAGGCAACCTTGTGAGGCGCTCAGGCGTATTGGGGGACATCACTTCGAACCTCTGGAGGAAACACATGAAGCTCGCGACCGCACCGGTCCGGCCGCTGATCGCCGTCGGCACCGGCCTGGCCGCCGCCGTGGGCGCCGTCGCCCTGCTGGGCCTGCCGAGCGTCATGAAGGCACCGGAGACACGGCTCGCGGCCACCGAGTCGGCTCCGCCGGAAGGCGCCTACTGGCATACGAGGGTGCTGACCCAGCACACCGGTCCCCGCCAGATGGGCAGCGGCGCGAATCGCTACTGGGTGGTGGAGCAGAGGCTCAGCGAGACGTGGACCGCGCCCGACGGCAAGGCCTGGTTCGGATACCGGAAGGCGGGGGCGTACCCGAAGAGCGCGGCGGACCGGAAGGCGTGGCGCCGCGACGGCTCGCCGGCCAAGTGGACCCGCACGGCCGACGGCCAGGTCGTGAAGCTGTCGACCGAGCCGGACAAGGGCCACGTCGGGCCCGTACGTGGCAACGACGACAAGTTCTTTCTGGCCGGGCAGCGGCTGACATACGACGAGGTCCAGCGACTGCCCGCGGACCCGAACGTGTTGAAGTCCTGGCTCTCCGAGGCCGCGCGGGTCCAACGGGTCAAGCAGAACGACGTGGACCAGTACGTCACCGGGGCGCTGCCGGGGATGCTCTCTCAGCTTCCGGCGCCCAAGAACGTCCGCGCCGCGGCCTACCAGGCCTTGCTGACGATGCCCGCTGTCCGTTCGCGGGGAGAGTCCAAGGACAGCATGGGCAGAGCCGGCGCGGCCCTGTCGATCGACCACCCGAAGGCCGTTCAGAAAGACGGACTGACGATCAAGGACACGACCTACCTGATCGTGGACACCGGCACGATGCTTCTGCTGTCCGAGAGCCAGACGACCAAGATCAGTGGCAAGCTGTCCCTCAACGAGACCCGCACCCGGACCATGCTCGAGGCCGGCTGGACCAACACCGCGCCGGCTGTGCCCGCCCTGCCGTAGCGGCGCACTTGGGTGAGCTTGTCACCCCTCGCTCTTTCGCCAAGCCGGGGCCGTGCCCGGCGGGAGCCGACCCGACCTGACGCCGGCCGCGATCGCCCGCAGCGCCGACGACCTGCGCGCCCGTGCGGAGGCGGAGTTCTCCGCCTCCGGGACTCCGCTGGAGCGGATCAGCGCCTATCCGGGCCGGGAGCGGGACGCCCCGCGGGGTGCCCGGTGGGCCGCCTCACCCAGGACCCGGACATGATGGCCGATCCCGAGCCGCGTTCCCGTACTCAGGCCTCATAGGGGTGTGCGGCCCTGGCCTCGCGCAGCGCGCGGGCCCACCATGTCAGCTGGTCCAGGGTGGTCTTGACGGTGGCGTCGCACTCCGCGTTCGCCCGGGGCCAGCTGCCGTCGGGGGCGAACCGCTCCCAGTAGCGGGGCAGCGCGACACCGTCGCGGATGGCCACCGCGTGCAGCTCCGCGAACACCTCGCGCAGCTGCGCGGCGGCGAGCAGGCCGCCGGAGTCGTTGCCGTAGGAGACGACCGCGACCGGCTTGGCCTGCCACTCCCGGTGGAACCAGTCGATGGCGTTCTTGAGCGGAGCCGGGAAGCTCCGGTTGTACTCGGGAGTCACCACCACGAACGCGTCGGCACCCGCCAGGCGCGGCGCCAGCGCGACCACCGGCGCGGGCAGCGCCTCGTCCTGGTCCGTGAGCGTCTGCGGCAGGGCGGCGTCGGCCAGATCGATCAGGTCGATCTCCAGATCCACCCGCCTGCGAGCCCGCCCCGCGAACCAGGCCGCGACCGTGGGACCGAACCGGCCGTTGCGGGTGCTGCCGACGATGACCGCCACCCGCAACCGGTCGCCGTCCTGCGTCTTCGACATCCCCGGCCTCCTTCGCTCCCACGTGATGTGTCCCACCCTGCCGAAGGGCGTTTACGGCATGTTTACGCTCGGCTTCCGGTCACCACCCGAATCTGGCCGTACGGCATGGGTCCGGTCCTCTCGCACGGAGGCCTCGGCAGACGCGTACGGCCCGGCCTCGCGACGCCGTGCCGCGTTATGGTGGCGTCCATGCGTTTCGGGGTGCTGGGACCGCTGGCGGTGTGGACGACGGACGGCAGGCCTGTCGCCGTCCCCGGGCTGAAGGTTCGCGCCCTCCTCGCCGACCTGCTCATCCACGAGGGGCGCCCGGTGCCCGCCGATCGGCTGGTCGACGACCTGTGGGGCGAGGACCTGCCGGGCAACCCGGCGGGGGCGCTGTCGGCCAAGGTCTCGCAGCTGCGCCGAACCCTGGAGGACGCCGAGCCCGGCGCCAGGAAGCTGGTGGTGTCGCCCCCTCCGGGATACGTGCTGCGCGTCGACGCCGACGCGGTCGACGCGCGGCGGTTCCTCTCCCTGACCGCCGAGGCGGGGCGGACCGGCGACCCGCGCGCCAGGGCGGCGCTGCTGGCCGACGCGCTCGCCCTGTGGCGCGGTCCCGCGCTGGCCGACTTCACCGACGAGCCCTTCGCCCAAGCGATGATCACCCACCTGCACGAGCAGCGGCTCACCGCCCACGAGGACCACGCCGAGGCCCGCCTCGCCCTCGGCGAGCACACCCGGCTCGCGGCCGAGCTGGGCGACCTGCCGGCCCGGCACCCCCTCAGGGAGAGGCTGCGCGCCGCCCACATGCTCGCCCTCTACCGTTCCGGACGGCAGACCGAGGCGCTCCACGGCTACGAGGAGCTCCGCGCCCATCTCGCCGACGAGCTCGGCCTCGACCCGGGTGCCGAGCTGATCGCCCTGCACCGGGCGATCCTCGCCCGGGATCCGGCACTCGACCCGCCCGCCGTACCGGCCTCTCCCCCCGCCAGGCCCGCCACGAACCTGCCCGCGCCCCTCACCGGCATGGTCGGCAGGGACGACGCGATCGCCGAGATCGACGCCCTGCTGCGCGCCGACCGCCTGGTGACCCTCACCGGTCCCGGCGGGGTGGGCAAGACCCGCCTCGCCGTCGAGACCGCGTGGCGGCTGACGGACGCCTTCCCCGACGGCGTGTGGCTGGTCGAGCTGGCCGCGCTCGACCGGGCGGGCGCTCCGACGACGGACTCGCTGGTCGACGCGGTCGCGACGGTGCTGGACATCCACGACAGCGCCGGTCCGGGGGAGCCCGTGGACCGGCTGGTCGGCGCGCTCCGTCCCCGGCGGCTGCTGCTGGTGCTCGACAACTGCGAGCATCTCGTCGAGCCCGTCGCCGAACTGGCGGAACTCCTCTTGCG
Organism: Streptosporangium sp. LJ11; assembly: GCF_051918945.1. Lineage (NCBI taxonomy): Bacteria > Bacillati > Actinomycetota > Actinomycetes > Streptosporangiales > Streptosporangiaceae > Streptosporangium > Streptosporangium sp. LJ11. The sequence goes on along the minus strand of NZ_JBPXMB010000008.1, from coordinate 1,676 downwards.
AGCCGTTCCCGGCCTGCGCGTCCTGGCCACCAGCCAGGAGCCCCTCGCCCTGACCGGTGAGGTGGTCTGGAACGTCCCGCCCCTGGAGACGCCGGACGCCGACGCCGACCTCGACGCGCTGGAACGGACCGGCTCGGTACGGCTGTTCGTCACCCGCGCCCGCGCGACGACCCGCGGGTTCACCCTCGACGCGGACACCGCCCCGGCGGTCGCCACGCTCTGCCGCCGCCTGGACGGCATCCCGCTGGCCTTGGAGCTGGCCGCCACCAGGGTGCGCGCGCTGGGCGTGCACGGCCTCGTCGACCGCCTGGACGACCGTTTCCGTCTCCTGGCCACCGGGCATCGCGGTGCCCCGCCCCGCCAGCGGACGCTGCACGCGATGATCGACTGGAGCTGGGATCTCCTGACCGGCCCCGAGCGCCTCGCCCTGCGCCGCCTCGCCGTCCACGCCGGTGGCTGCACCCTGTCCGCCGCCGAGGCCGTCTGCGGCGCGGACGACCTCCCGGCCGCCGACGTGCTCGACCTGCTGGCACGCCTGGTCGACCGCTCCCTGGTCACCGTCACCCACACCGCCGACGGCCCCCGCTACCGCCTTCTGGAGTCCGTGGCCGCCTACTGCGTCGAACGCGTCCACGAGGCGGGTGAGTTCGAGCCGCTGCGGCGGCGTCACCGGCGCTACTACACCGAGCTCGCCGAGGAGGCCGAGCGGCACCTGTACGGGCACGACCAGCGGCGGTGGCTGCGCCGCCTCGACGCGGAGGCCGCCAATCTCCGCGCCGCGCTCGACGGCGCGGTGGCCGACCGGGGCCCGGGAGTCGGGCGAGCGGGCGGCGCGGCTGGCCGCGGAACAGGGCCACCAGGCCGGGCAGATCTTCGCCGAGACGGTGCTCGCCTACGCCGCCAGGAGGGCGGGCGGGCTCGACCTCGCGGAGACGCACCTGCGCAACATCCTGGAGTGGACCCCGAAGCGGGAGGGCGGCGAGACGGACCACCTCGTGCACCTGCCGATGATCCTGGTCGAGCTCGGTTTCGTCTTCGAGGAGCGCGGCGACGCCGCGACGGCACGAGCCATGCACCTGGAGAGCTTCGCCGTCGCCCGGGAGCTCGACGCCTTCCGTGACGTGATACGCGCCATGGAGGGCCTGGCCGGGGCGCTGTCCCTCGCCGGGGAGCACGGCCACGCCGCCCTGTTACTGGGAGCGGCGGCCTCGGCCCGCCTGGCGACGGCGATGCCCCCGGCGCCCGCCGAGCGCGGTGACATCGACAGGATCACGGCGAGAGCACGCGACGCGCTGGGTGGGGACGACTTCGCGTCCTGCTTCGAACACGGCGGCGACCTGACGCCCGAGGAGGCCAGATCGCTCGTCGACCAGGTGGCCGTGCCCTGACGCGCACCGGGCGGACCGGTGCGCGGGGCCCTCGTCCCCGATCGTTTCCGGCCGGCGGCCGACGTCTCCGCGCAGTCCCCGATCGCCCCGGGCCGGCGGCCGACGCCCTCGCGCGGCACGAATCCCCGGACAGCACGAAGCCGGCCCCCTGGGGAGCCGGCCGGGTTCGAGCGGGGGAGACCGATCGGGTCGGTGTCGGGTCGGTGTGCGGGAGGGGGTTAGAAGGCGTCGCCCCAGCGGCCGCAGTCGTCGAACTTGTCGGTGCCCTCGCAGACGCGGATCTTGAAG